>DATCQV010000114.1:0-12969 GCA_036569325.1 Mucilaginibacter sp.
ATCATGCCCTGTTCGTCATGATCCACGAGTGTACCCACAAATTGTTGTTCAAAAACCCTAACGCCAACCGCTGGGCTTCCATGCTGGCCAACATGCCGCAGATATTCCCAAGCGCTATATCGTTCGAAAAATATCATATTAAACACCATGCTTTCCAGGGCATACATGAACTGGATGCCGATCTGCCCAACAAATGGGAGGCAAAGCTGATCAACAATTCCTTTTTAGGAAAAGCGCTATGGCTGCTGTTCTTCCCTATATTCCAGATCACAAGGGTATCAAGGTTAAAAGAAATAGCCCCGGTTGATGGCTGGATCATCACCAATTTTGCCATTCAGATAGCGTTTACGGCAGCTATATGGTACTTTATGGGCTTCCATGCGGTATCCTTCCTGTTCCTGAGCTTTTGGTTCTCTATCGGCCTGCACCCGCTTGGCGCACGCTGGATACAGGAACACTACCTTACCATTACCGAGGAACAGGAAACCTACAGCTATTACGGATCGTGGAATGTACTGGCGTTTAACGTAGGTTTTCACAACGAACATCATGATTTTCCTTCCATCCCATGGAACAAACTCCCCGAGATCAGGAAAACCGCACCGGAATATTACGATACCCTGCATTACCACACCTCATGGACCAAGTTATTCTTCAAATTTTTATTTAATAAGGAAATATCCCTGTTCAGCCGGGTAGTACGCAAGGAGCGCGGCAAAGTGGCCTTAACCGATGTATCTAAACCAGATACCGACCTGATCGTAAAAGAATCCGCGGAGCCGTTAACGGTATAAAACAGCAAACTAACTAAACTAACTAAATAGAAAAGCGCGTCACTTAAAAATGGCGCGCTTTCTTTTTGCTGTTTGATGGCGATGGATTATTTCTGTCTTTTCAGCTGAAGATGAAATGCCATTCCGTTAAAATCTAAATTCATGCTGATAGAGTCGCCTTCGGGATAATATTTTCCTTTGTGCGGAATAATTACGCCATCACTATTGGTCACTTTAAAAGTAATATCATTGCCGTTTATTTTGCCCTCATCCAGGCTAACCGTATTTCCGTTCGCTTCGCCGGTACCGGTTAGCTTATCTCCGTCCACTTTAAAGTTATAGGTTAAATCGATAGGTTGTCCATCCGGGCCGGCAGTTGTGCCTTTCCATGTTCCGGTAAGGTCGGCTATCGCTGCAGCCATGCAGATCACAAAGCAGCACACCAATGCCGCAGTTGAAAATAATTTTTTGCTCATGTTTCCTGGTTTTTAATGCTATGACGCCTCTAAAAAACGATTGGTTACGGCACCGGCAAGATTTATTCAAAAAAAAAGCCCCGCCGGATTGGTTGGCAGGGCTGTGTTAGCAATCGAAATAATTTTATTTGGTATCGGCCACACGTTTCAAGGTGGCGTGCATTTTAAAACCCTGGTAATCGATATCCATACCGCATGAATCGGCTTCAGGATAAAGTTTCCCGCTGTTTTTCACGTCAACACCGTTTACATCGATATTGAACGAAAAATCGTTGCCGGTCACCTTACCATTGGTAATAGGCGTCGACCCTTGCGGGGAATCGCCGCTGCCGGTTAGTTTATCGCCATCTACCTTAAAGGTATAGCTTAGCGGATAGTCGTTGCCATCCGGTGCGTGCAGGGTACCAGCCCACTTTCCGTTAAGGTCGGCCCACACAGCCGCAAAGCAGAGTGCAAGACTGCAAATCAAAGCGGCTGTTATAAATAATTTTCTTTTCATTTCCCGGTTTATTTATTGGGTTCAGGTGATCGGATTATTTATCCTTTTTTACGATAAAGTGAGATTTTGTACCGCCGAAGTCGATATCCATAGCCAGCGAATCAGCATAGATCTTTCCGGTGTGCGGATAATCGGTGCCTGATACGTTAACTTTAAAAGCAAAAGTATCGCCGGTGATTTTTCCCTCATCGATCGAAACCGAGCCTTGCGGAGAATCGGCAGTACCGGATAATTTGTCGCCATCAACTTTAAAGTTGTAAGATACAGGGATGGCTTGTCCGTCGGGAGTTGTAATTGTGCCCGACCATTTGCCCGAAATATCGGCTAGGATAGCAAAGCAGAAAACAAAGCAGCAAAGTAAAGCAGCAGATGTAAAGATTTTCTTTTTCATAATCAGTTTTTTTAGTTTTTTGTAAGACGCTTAGGGTAATAGGAAAGTTACAATTAAAGATAAGATATAAAAAGGTAAAAATACCGGGAATGCAGTGCAAAATATTTAAAAAAGAAGGATAAGATCTTCAGGAGACACAATCGTCGTGTCTCTGCGATATACTATTAAATACGGGCGGTTAAATTATTTCTCCACCTTAACCAAAGTCACGTGCGATTTGATATCACCCAGGCTCAGATCAACACCTACAGAATCGCCATAAAACTTGCCGTGGTGCTCAATTTCCATGTTGTTCACTATAACAACAAAGCTGAAAGTGTTGCCACTGATCTTCCCGTCGTTAATAGGCATATCGCCTTTTGGAGTTTTAGCAGTACCGGTCAGATGAACGCCGTCGCTCTGAAAATTGTAAAGCAGCGGATACTCATCGCCCTGCTCCGTTTTCAGCAAACCCGACCATTTGCCGTTAAGGCTCCCGATTGCAGCAAAGGATACGAAAAAACAGCACAACAGCAGGGCTGTCAAAATGATTTTTGGTGTTTTCATAAAATTGAAACTTTCAAATAAATCGTATTGATTTTCAAGTGCCAAAAGTCGGGTTGGTATTAAACCTGATTATAAACGGTAGGTTAAGTTTGTATTTACCGTGATTTGGAAGCGTTTTAGTTATAGACAATGGCGTAGTTATTAACAGGGTTTGAGGACTACTCCCGCCATTGCTGTAAGTGCGAAGCATCCCTATATAAGATAATAGCGCCAATACAATAGCGCCGAATTTTGTGCCGGGCATCTTCCTCCGCATTGGTCTTTAGTTCAATGCGAAGGAAGATGATTGCAGCAATTGCATTGGCGCTAATGCATATTTCAGAGCTCGCTTTGTTCCCGGAAATACCGCGCAGAGAGGAATATTCTATCGTTATTCTAACCCTTATTCCATCCTAAACAACTGCAACAAGATAATATCCCGCTACAATCTGCTAAAAATCACCCGTAAAACTACCCGGCAACCCTGTACTTTTGAATTGTAAAAGTTAATATCTGAAGACGGCAGGGTTAAAAATCAGGATAAAAGTCATCAGCTTTCTTCCTATCTTGGCTATTTAACTTTCTACACTAAAAACACCGTCACACATGAAAAAGATCTTATTACTGACCTCCCTGGCTGCGGCCCTTACCCTTAGGGCTGCTGCACAGGAAATCCCTATCGACAAAGGATGGAAATTCTCCATCGGCGATTCCACACAATGGGCATCACCCTCGTTTAACGACCAGGGCTGGAAAGCTATCAATTTGGCGCACCCGTGGGAGGATCAGGGTTATAAAGGCGTTAACGGCTTTGGCTGGTACAGGCTGCATTTAACTATCCCCTCGTCGCTGAAAGAAAAATCTTTTTTAAAGGATAGCCTGCGCCTGACGCTGAACAATGTCGACGATAACGATGAGGTTTACCTGAATGGCAAACTGGTAGCAAAATACGGTGGCCATACAGGGACGATAAAGGACGGCAACTATGGCCCGCGCAGCTATACTATTGCGGCGAACGATCCTGCTATCTTGTGGGATAAGGAAAACGTGCTGGCCGTCCGCATTTTTGACACGGGCGGCGAAGGCGGTTTGTATGGCGACAAGTTCACCCTCGCCATGTCTGACATTCTGGACCCGGTGAGCATTATTTCCGAAACACCTTTTATATTCGGCGATAATAATACGCTTAATAAATCCATAAAACTCGTCACCGGCAGCACCTATAATTATACCGGTAAACTATCGTTTAAAGTTACCGATCCGGAAACCGGTGCAGTGATCTATGAAAAAAGCAACGAAGCTAATTTCACCGCCCACAAGCCGTTCACCTACAGCTTCAGCCTGGCACGACTGGCAAAGAAATCGTACGCGGTAACTTATACATTCACAGAAGCAAAATCAGGCAAGTCGATCTCGAAAACAGATGGCACACCCTATATACTTACACCGGCACCGAGTGCTAAACCACAGATAAACGGCGCCGATGTTTACGGCGCAAGGCCGGGAAATCCGTTCCTGTACCTGATCCCGGCCAGCGGTCAGAAACCGTTGACCTACACCGCAACGGACCTTCCTGAAGGATTAAAGCTCGACGCTTCAACAGGTATCATAACCGGTAAAGTCGACAAAAAAGGAGACTACGTGGTAACCCTGACCGTTAAGAACAGCCTCGGCACCAGCACTAAAAAATTCACCATAAAAATTGGGGATGTAATTGGCTTGACTCCCGCCCTTGGCTGGAACAGCTGGAATGCTTTTGGGCTAACCGTTAACGACGCAAAAGTACGCGTGGCTGCTCAAACCATGATTGATAAACTGAGCGCGTACGGCTGGAACTTCGTAAACATTGATGATGGATGGGAGGCAGAACAGCGTGCGGCAAGCGGCGAGATCGTCACCAATCAGAAGTTCCCGGATATGAAGGCCACGGCAGATTTTGTACACAGCCTGGGCCTGAAGATGGGCATTTACTCATCGCCTGGTCCGCGTACCTGCGGCGGCTATTTGGGCAGTTGGCAGCATGAGGAACAGGATGCCAAAACTTATGGCGGCTGGGGTATAGATTACCTGAAATACGACTGGTGCTCATACAGCGAAGTAACCGCCAAAAACCCGAACCTCGACGATATGAAAAAACCCTACCAGGTAATGCGTGCGGCTCTGGATAAGATTCCGCGCGATATTATGTTCAGCTTTTGCCAGTACGGTATGGGCGACGTTTGGAAATGGGGCGCCGAAGTGGGCGGCAACAGCTGGCGCTCAACCGGCGATATCACCGACACATGGAAAAGCATGAGCGACATTGGTTTTAACCAGGTTGCCGATGCCCCATACACACAACCCGGCCATTTCAACGACCCTGATATGCTGGTAGTGGGATTAGTGGGCTGGGGCGATAATCAGCACAATACCCGCCTTACACCTGATGAGCAATATACCCACATCAGTTTGTGGAGCCTGGTGTCATCACCTTTACTGATTGGTTGCGATATGGGCAAACTGGATAGGTTTACCCTGAACCTGCTCACCAACGCCGAAGTACTGGCGATAGATCAGGATGCATTGGGCAAAGGGGCAATGCCGGTGGTAAAGGATGATAATCATCAGATCTGGGTAAAAGACCTTGCCGATGGCGGTAAGGCAGTAGGATTATTCAATACTTCAGAAACCTACCAAACCATTACACTGAACCGTAATGAAAACGGCTTGGCCGGTTTAACCAAAATGCGCGACGTATGGCAGCAGAAAAATGTCATCGCCAGCGGTAACACTTACACAGTTAAGGTTGCACCGCATGGAGTATTATTACTGAAATTGAGCAAATAGGTAAGCTTTAAAAGCAAGAGCCAGGCCAGTGCGATTCCCCTCTCGAGAGGGGCAGGGGTGTGTTCTCCGGCATGCATTCAGTTGAATGTCCCTTTACGAACACACCCCGTCACTACACTGGCCGGCGCGCCTCTCGAGAGGGAATAAAAAGAATAACCGGATGGTAACCATCCACAAAATAAAACGAATACAAAAAACAACGACATGAGCGTAATTTGGAAAGGGGTTTTCCCCGCAGTAACCACAAAATTCAACGATAACGACGAAATGGATTTTGAGGCATTCGGTAAAAACATCGAGGCGCAGTTGGAAGCAGGCGCCAAAGGGATCATCATTGGCGGTTCGTTAGGCGAAGCCAGTGTATTGACCGACGCCGAAAAGGTTGAGCTTTTGAAACAGACCGTAAGTATCGTGAACAAACGCGCCTACGTGATCTTAAACATTGCCGAACAAACCACCAGGGCGGCCTTAGCCTGCGCTGAGAATGCTTTGAAATACGGTGCTGATGGCCTGATGATGCTGCCACCGCTGCGCTACAAGGCCGACGAGCGCGAAACCCTGGAGTACTTCGCAACAGTAGCCAAAAGCACCCCGCTGCCCATCATGATCTACAATAATCCTTACGATTACAAGATCGAAGTTACGCTCGATATGTTTGCAGAACTGTCGAAATTCGATAATATCCAGGCGGTAAAAGAGTCAACCCGCGATGTAAGCAACGTAACAAGAATGATCAACCGTTTTGGTGATCGTTTTAAACTATTATGCGGCGTGGATACGTTAGCATTAGAGAGCCTGTTTATGGGTGCCGACGGATGGGTAGCCGGTTTGGTTGATGCGTTCCCGAGAGAAACCGTTGCCATCTTCAACTTAGCTAAACAGGGCCGTCACCAGGAAGCGCTCGCTATTTATCGCTGGTTCCTGCCGGTACTGGAGCTGGATATCCACCCAAAACTGGTTCAATACATTAAACTCGCCGAAAAACAAACCGGCCTGGGCACTGAAACTGTACGTGCGCCGCGCCTGCCGTTGATTGGCGAAGAACGTGAACGCATTTTATCGGTCATTGACAATGCTATTGCCAACCGGCCCGAATTGCCTGCAGGCAGCTGGGGCGTGGAAGTGGAAGCAGTGGGCTAAATAAAACTTTTCCCATTTTTGTCATTTCGAACGATAGTGAGAAAACTTATAAGAGCGACATTGGCGCTAATACATAGCCCGAATGCAGGGCGTTTAAGTTTTCTCGCCCGCGCTCGAAATGACAGTGATGTTTAACAAACTATTACCATGGAAACAAGAAATTTAATAGGCTACAACTACCAACCCCAACTTGGCAAAAAGTTCAAAGCAATCGATCCTGCTTTAGGTGTCGACTTGCCGGAGGAGTTTTATGCCGCCAGTATAGCTGAAGTTAACACAGCGATGGAACTGTCTGCTCAGGCCTTCAAAACTTACCGTAACCTGGGCGGCCGCCAAAAGGCCGTATTTTTGCGCGCCATTGCTGATGAGATTTTAGCGCTCGGCGATACTTTAATAGAACGGGCCTCGGCCGAAAGCGGTCTGCCCGCACCACGTTTGCAGGGCGAGCGCGCGCGGACCACCAATCAGCTTAAAATGTTCGCCGATGTACTGGAAGAGGGCTCGTGGGTGGAAGCCATCATCGATACCGCAATTCCCGACAGGCAACCTTTGCCGCGTCCTGATATTCGTAAAATGATGGTGCCGCTTGGTCCGGCTGTAGTGTTTGGTGCCAGCAATTTTCCATTGGCGTTTTCTGTTGCCGGTGGCGATACCGCTGCTGCACTGGCGGCGGGCTGCCCGGTAGTAGTGAAAGCGCATCCGGCACATCCGGGTACCAGCGCATTGGTTGCCGGGGCGATCAAGAAAGCTGCCGAGCAAACCAACATGCCCGAAGGCGTTTTCTCTATTCTTTACGACGATGGTTATGCCATTGGCGAAGCTTTTGTAAAACACCCGAGGACAAAGATCGTGACCTTTACCGGCTCGCTAAAAGGTGGTATGACGCTGGTAAAAATGGCGCAGCAGCGCGATGAGCCCATCCCGGTATTTGCCGAAATGGGCAGCATCAACCCGCTCATTTTGTTGCCGGAAGCTTTAAAGGCCCGCCCGGCGGAACTGGCTAAACTGGCTGGTCCTATCACCAATAATGCAGGGCAATTCTGCACTCAGCCAGGTTTGCTGATCGCTGTTAATGGTGAAGGATTGGAAGAATTTAAAACCGCGCTCGCTGCCGAAATTAAAGAGATCAATTCATCAACCATGTTAACGCCGGGCATCTGCGCCAACTTTAATAAACTGGCGGGCGGCATGCTGGCCGACGATGCGGTGAAGGTAATCGCTAAATCGGAAAAGGTAGACACTACCAAAAGCAACCAGGGCGTGGCCGTGGTAACTGAAATATCGGCCAATGAATTTCTATCGGACGAAAAGTTTAAGGAAGAGGTTTTCGGACCATATTCAATGCTGATTGTTGCCGATGACCGCGGGCAATTAGAGCAGGTAGTCAACTCGCTGCATGGACAGCTTACTGCGAGTATTTATGCAGAAGCCAACGAACTGGCCGATTATCAAAGCATTACTGACAGACTGGCCGAAATAGCCGGACGCGTAATATTGAACGCCCCGCCAACCGGCGTAGAAGTAGGCAATGCCATTCAGCATGGCGGGCCGTATCCCTCAACGTCCGACAGCCGTTTTACATCAGTAGGCACTTCATCCATCAAGCGCTTTGTGCGCCCGGTATGCTGGCAAAACTGGAACGAAGCCCTGCTGCCCGATGAATTAAAAACCGACAACCCGCTGAAAATCTGGCGGCTGTTTAATAATGAATGGAAGAAATAGATCATTAAGTCATTGGGCATTTGGTCATAGTCATTGGTGGTTTTTCCATCGCATACTAATAACCAATGATCAATGACTAATGCCCAATGACTAACTAAATGAACAAAACATTTTTTTGCATAGATGCCCATACCTGCGGTAACCCGGTACGCCTGGTAGCCGGTGGCGGACCAAACCTTGAAGGTGCTAACATGAGCGAAAAACGCCAACACTTTCTGAGGGAATACGACTGGATCCGTAAGGGGCTGATGTTCGAGCCGCGCGGCCATGATATGATGTCGGGCAGTATTTTGTACCCGCCCCACGACCCGGCAAATGACGTTGCCGTTTTGTTTATCGAAACCAGCGGCTGTTTGCCGATGTGCGGTCACGGTACCATCGGCACCATAACCATTGCCGTTGAAGAGGGACTTATCACTCCAAAAATTCCGGGTGTAATCCGTATGGAAGCACCCGCCGGATTAGTTTTGATTGAATACCGCCAGGAAGGCAAAAAAGTAAAATCGGTAAAGCTCACCAACGTAGCCTCGTACCTTGCTGCCGAAAACCTGGAAGTAGAATGCCCGGATCTGGGTATGTTAAACGTCGACGTAAGCTACGGCGGCAACTACTACGCCATCGTTGATCCGCAGCCAAACTTCGCCGGACTGGAAAATTACACCGCCGACCAGCTGATCTCCTGGAGCCGTGTATTGCGCAAACGCATCAACGAAAAATACACCTTTGTGCATCCGCAAAACCCAACCATTAACGGCTGCTCGCATATTCTTTGGGCCGGCAAAACCATTTCGCCCGAGGCTACCGCCCGTAATGCCGTTTTTTATGGCGACAAAGCGATAGACCGTTCGCCCTGCGGCACAGGTACTTCGGCCCGCATGGCCCAATGGCATGCCAAAGGTAAATTAAAGAAAGGCGATAAATTTATCCACGAAAGCATCATCGGCAGCCAGTTTATCGGCACCGTTGAAGATGAGGTGATGATAGGCGATAAACCTGCCATTATCCCCGGCATAGAAGGCTGGGCGAGGATCTACGGTTATAATACCATCAAAATTGATGATGAGGATGATCCGTATGCGTTTGGGTTTCAGGTGATATAGGAACCTGACAATATAACTAAAAAGACTTGTCATTCTGAGCGAGGGCGAAGAATCTTATACAACATTCAAGTTAGCCACCTATCAATCGGCTACCTGCCATTCGTATAAGATTCTTCACTACGTTCAGAATGACAAAATGAGTTGTAAAATGAGTAAAGCAATAATAATTGGCGGCGGTGTAATCGGTCTGTTCTCAGCGTATTACCTGCACAAATCGGGTTGGGAAGTTGATATACTCGACCGTGGCGACATGAGCGATAACTGCTCTTACGGCAACGCGGGAATGGTAACGCCGAGCCATTTTGTGCCGCTGGCGGCGCCGGGAATGATAGAGCAGGGCATTCGCTGGATGTTTGACAGCAAGAGTCCCTTCTATGTAAAACCCTCGTTGAACAGGGAACTGATTGGCTGGGGATTAAAATTTATGAAGAGCGCCACCAAAAAGCATGTGGAACGCTCGGCAGGTGGCTTACGCGATATTTCGCTGTACAGCAGCAAACTTTACCATGAATTTGAAAAGGATTCGGGTATAGATTTCGGGTTGGAGGACAAGGGCATCCTGATGCTTTTTAAATCGGAAAAAGTTAAAGAAGAAGAGCTGCATTTAATTGAGCATGCCACCAATTTAGGGCTGGATGCGCAATACCTCAACCCCGACGAAACAAGAAAACTACAGCCGGAAATTGAGCTGGACATTTTGGGTTCGGTGCATTACCGCTGCGACTCGCACATGTCGCCTAATAAGCTCATGACCAGCCTGATAAAATACCTGGAGACCGCAGGCGTACGCATCCATCGGAACACCGAAGTTACCGGTATCAAACACGATAGTAATAAAATCGCGTCGGTAACTGCAGGCGGTCAAGAATTTACCGGTGATGCCTACCTCGTTGCGGGTGGCTCATGGTCGCCGGGAATTGCGAAACTGGCGGGGTTAAATATTCCGCTGATGCCGGGTAAAGGCTATTCGTTTATGGTGAATGATCCGGTTAAACCAATGACCATTCCATCAATTTTGTGCGAAGCAAGGGTTGCGATAACGCCCATGAACGGCGGCATCCGTTTTGGCGGCACCATGGAGATTGGCAAAATAAATAAACAGGTGAACATGAACCGTGTTCGCGGCATTGTTGAATCGGTGCCGAAATATCTCCCTCAATTTAATCTGCCGCTGCCAGCCGAAAAAGATGTTTGGTATGGCTTCAGACCATGCTCTCCGGATGGCTTGCCGTATATCGGCTTGTCAAACAAATACAAAAACCTTGGTATTGCAACCGGCCACGCCATGATAGGCCTTGGATTGGCGCCTGCTACCGGAAAGCTAATGGCAGATGCATTTAACGGCGATAAAACTGCCATTGATGCGGGGATGTTTGATGCGAACAGGTATCAGTAAAACTGTCTGAACCATGATTTGCCTGATTAAAGGATATAAGAATTATTGACCGTTATGAATCAAGAAATCCTTACATCCTTTAATTATGGTTCAAAAGCCGCTCATACAACCCATAATTTTCCTCATCAAAACAAACAAATATCACTTTTTCAATACTGTTCTGGGCAATAAACTGCTTAACCGTATCCACAGCAATAGCGGCGGCCTTATCCTTAGGAAAGCGGTAAACACCGGTACTGATATTCGGAAAAGCGATGGTTTTACAATTATTATCCACGGCCAGTTGCAGGGAATTACGATAACAGTTCGCCAGTTTTTCAGACTCATGATATTTACCATCATTCCAAACCGGGCCAACGGTATGGATCACATGTTTCGATGGCATGTTGCCGGCCGTGGTAATAACCGCTTCTCCGGTTTTACAGCCACCCTGACGGGCAACAATAGCGCGGCATTCGTCTAAAACTACAGGTCCGCCGGCGCGGTGAATGGCACCGTCCACGCCGCCGCCGCCCAAAAGCGATGTATTGGCTGCATTAACGATGGCATCAACCTTTAATTTAGTGATGTCGCCTTTGATCAATTCTATCCTTTCTAAATTATCCATACCAATATTTTCACAATAAATATTCCAAATGTTTAAAGATCGGGCTAATTTTCTGCTAATTCAACGCAAATTATTAAATTTACGCCAATGAAAGTGCTTCCCTTCACCATTCCCGTTCCGCACGACCATTCCATTATGGTGCAGGAAGAAGTATTGCCGCATTTTTATACCTATCTACACCGCCATGCCGAGATCCAGATCACCTGGATCCAGAAAGGCGAAGGAACGTTATTGGCCGGTAACAACATGCATGTTTTCCGTGAGGGAGAGATCTATATAATCGGCGCTAACCTGCCGCATCTGTTTAAAAGCGATCCGGCCTATTTCACGGCCGATAGTGATAAAGAGGTACGTACTGTTACTATATTTTTCAACCCTTTGGGAAAGCTGTCGGCACTGTTCAACCTGCCCGAGATGAAGAATATAAAGGGATTTATTGCACAGCATCCCAGCGGATTTAAGGTGCCTGACAACCTGTATGCCGATATTGCCGGGCGCGTTACTTCCATACAACAAGCCGGCGGTGCAGAGCAGCTTTACAGCTTTATCGAGCTGCTGAATGTTTTAAGCGGCATCACCGATCTGCAACCGCTATCATCCGGCAGCTACGCCTTCAGCATGACCGACCCCGAGGGAATGCGCATCGCCTCGGTTTATAATTATATTATGCAGAATTATGCCAGCGCCCTCACGCTGGAAGAAGTGGCCATGCAGGCCCACCTTACCCCTACCGCCTTTTGCCGTTATTTTAAAAAGCACACCCGGCATACACTGGTCAATTTCATCAATAAAGTGAGGGTGAACGAAGCCTGCAAAATGCTGGTGAACGGCCCTTCCAAAGGAATCGCTACCATAGCCTATAGCTGTGGGTTCAACAGCATTACCAATTTCAATTATGTTTTTAAAAGCATAACCGGTGTATCTCCGCGGGATTATGTGAACAGTTACTCATCGATTTAGGCGGCGGGAGAGTCGAGAGCCAAGAACCAGGCCAGAAAAAAATATAGAGTCAGGAAGCAAGAAGTTAAGATTCAAAAAAAATAAAAAATTTCAGACAGCCAGGGAATATTAAGTAGCAGTTGCATCAAAGCGTTCGATGCAGCTGTCTTGGTTCTTTGCTCTTAACTTCTTGCATCTGTCTTCAAGGCGCTTTATAATAATATATCGGCGCGTAAACACCTTCACTGGTGGTGTAATAACCTTCACCATCAGCACTAAAGCCCACTGCCTCACCCTGCTTTTCGGCAACATAGAAAGGAACGACCGGCTGGCGCTGCATGGTTTTCCAGATAGGCTCCTTACCTTCACGATGCCAGTAATAAACTTTCTCGTAGCTGCGCAATACCACCTGCGAGCCGTCTTTTGAAATATCACCGGCAGTTATCCATTTAAATATTTTTACACCTGCAAAAAACAGTTTACAACGGCGGGTAAGCGTTACAGTATCATTAGGTTTAAAATTGAGTGGCGTGGTATAAACGCTTACCGAATCCTGCCTTTTGGATACTATATAC
>DATCQV010000115.1:0-3265 GCA_036569325.1 Mucilaginibacter sp.
GTTTCCTGCAGATAATCTGCGTAAGCCGTCTGAACGCTCATGTGTGCTCCGCTTGTCGCCTTCTGTTTGTACTGATATTACGATGTCTTTCCCCTCGTAACCTACAACAGTTATCGCTCCGTCTACCAAACTTACGTCCAGTTTGTAAGGCTTGCCCGGCTGGCTCAGCGGTACAGACATCTGCTCGCTGGTTTGCGCCCAAAGGCTGGTATTTAAAAGCATTGTCAGTATCAATGCCGCTGCTAATTTCATCGTCTTCATTATTTATTGTCTCCCTATTTTTGTTTTTTAATATAAATATTTCCGTTCAAAGTTTCGAATTTGAATGTTTTTCCGCCTGACCCAAAGCGCACGTCAGAGGCTTTGTTCAGTTTATAGGTAGTACCCCTGCCATTCTTTGTTTCCGATTTGGTGATCTTCGAAGGCATTACCTCTGCATCCTGAAAATCGGTAAAGAACTGACCATTCATGCTTTTAAACTCCACATCGGCCGAAAGGTTGCCGGGATAGGTGCAGTTCAGCTCCCCGTTAACCGAGTAATAAGACGATGCTCCCGGCGGCAAACCGATATAAGTTGCCGTTACCGGTCCGTTCACCGTATGTGCGCTGGTGGTACCCTTTGCATTGGCAATGGCTATTCCGCCGTTCACGTTATTTATCCTCAGTGCACCGTACACATTTTTCACATCTATCTCACCGTCGTTTACCGTAGATGCATACAAGGCTGCATTGTTAGGAACCTTCACCACATAGCTAAGTTTTACCTGGTAGTTTTGGTGGTTATCACCATCATCATTATAACGATTATGCCAATGGTGTTGAGGGCGTGTATCATAAGGGTAAGCAGTGTAAGCCACCACGGTATCCGCTTTCTGTTCGAATCCCAGCTTAAACTCTTTCTTGCCATCTTCCAGGCCTTTGGCATCGTCGCCGGTTATGGTCTCGTCGATCTCGATCAGCACCTTGTTTCCTGCGTAGCCTTCTACCTTAACATCACCGTTGAGATTACAGATAGCTACGGCATTGATATTGCCGGTGAATTCTTTGGTAACATGCGTTTTAAAAGTTTGCGCATGCGCCGTCAATTGGGCAAGGCACAGCCCTGCGCCTGCTAAAACAGGCATTAATATTCTTTTCATGATCGGTTGGTTTAAATAAGTTGCGTTATGGTTTGCTTGATCTTATCACGCACGCCATTATCGAGGTTTTTCTGTTTTAATAATTCTTTAAATGAGCCTACCGCTTTCTTCTCCTGTAGTTTCAGCATCACATCTGCAATGGCCGACTGCATCAGCGGCGAATCCTGCTGTGTGATCGACTCCACCAAGCCCTGCCGAACTTCGGGATGACCGGCCAGATGCGTCAGCGCTTCCAGTGTACTCAGGCGAACATTTACATTCGGGTCATTATTCAATGTAGCCAGCAGGGCGTCTATCACCTCCTTATCGGCGTGCTTGATCTCGGTGGTATAGCTTACGCCCCTGATGCGCTCCGACGCAGACGGATTTTCCAGCAGGGCCAGCATCATGGTTTGCTTCAGCTCATGCACCTGCGAGGTGAGTTCGGCCATTTGCTTATCCTGCTTACTGCCGCCGGTGGTATTAAAAACCAGGTAGCCGCAGCCAAAGCTGATCAATACGATAGCAAAGGTATAAGCCAGCGAATACTTTTGACGTAGTTGCCATACCCGGCCAAGCCTTGCCATTAAGCCTCCCGACGTAGCCTTCTTAGCATCCTCTGCCGCCTTGAAATCCTTCAGCATCGACTGGAAATCAGTCCGCATATTGGGCGAAGGTTCCGGCACTTCCACCTCGTCCATCATGGCCCACAGTTCCTGCATCGATGCCAGTTCCATGCGGCATTCGGGGCATTGGTTCAAATGCTGCTCCAGCCTTTGCTTGTCGGCCGGATTCAATTCATTATTTATCCAGCCGGCAAACAGCTCCTCATATTGCTCACATTTCATCTTTCCTGTTTTATCGTTCTGTTCGTTCATAAATACTCTTCAGCTCCTGCATAGCCCGGTGTGCGCGGGTTTTTACAGCTATTTCCGAAATATCCAGTATCTGCGCAATTTCCTGGTATTTCAGTTCCTGGAACTTGCTAAGGGTCAACACCTCGCGGTGACTATCGCTCAGCTGCTCCATCGCCTTATGCAAACCCTGCCGGGCCTGCTTCCGCTCTAACTGCTCCTGCGGCGTCAACCCTCCCGGCAACCGCTCGGCGTGGTCGTCGGTATTTTCATGTTTGATGCGCTGCTTCAGGCTCTTCCCCTGATCCTTCAGCGTATTGCGGGCGATGGAATACATCCAGTGCACAAACTCGCCCGTAGCCGTAAAGGTTTCGCGGTACTTCAGCATCTTGTAAAACACCTGCTGCACCAGGTCTTCGCTCGTTTCGCGCTGATAGGTCATGTGAAACAAAAACCCATAAAGCTGACGGTGGTACCGCTCAAAGAGCAGTCCCATCTTTTCCACGTCTCCGGCTTTCACCTTCAGCATGATTGTATTGTCGGCCAACGAGTTCAATCAGGTGCAGTTAAATGTGTTACTTGGGTTGAATACTCCGGTAAATTAAAATGGTTACAGGAAATTTAAGAAATTTTTATGGGGATGGAAAAATGAATAAGGACAAAGCACCATCGCACTGTTTCACATAAACATAAAACAGATGAAACACGTGAAACAGATGAAACCCATTTTTAGCCATTTTGCTGTTTCACCTGAAACATTTTTTTATTCCTTATTAAAGAAGCTTAACCCCATGATATTGGCCGCAGGTACACTACATAGCCCGCTAAATCAGCGTGTGCAAATTCCTCTAATTCATCCGCACATTAAAAATCCGCACATCCGCACATCACCTCACAAACTTTTTTCAATCTCCCTGTAACCTCATTTAAAAACGTGTGGTCATAGCTTACAAATACACCGTTAGGGTGCTTTAAAACAAACACTTTTATTAACTTTTAGAATTTTAAATATCATGGACAAAACAGCACAACTTGGGGTAATGGCAGGAATAATTATTCCGCTGGCACTTTTCGCAATGATCTTCGGGATCGTTTACCTTGCCAAAAGAGAACGCATGGCAATGATTGAGCGCGGCATGGATCCTCGCAGGTATAAACCACAATCTGCGCCTTTTCAAACTTTAAAATGGGGCTTGCTGCTCATTGGCGCAGGTACCGGTTTATTCCTCGCTTATCTTTTAGACAATTTCGCTTTCAGGCATGCGGGCGAATTCGGAGACGATAGCAATGCAG
>DATCQV010000116.1:0-102806 GCA_036569325.1 Mucilaginibacter sp.
GCCGCCCACAGGTGAATTATATACGCGGCCGAATATCCTGCTATCTCTTAATTTACCGGCGGCTACGCAATTTTGCGCACAGCCGCCGCAAAACAACAGGTTATCGGTATTGTAACGCTTCCTCACGTAAACAGCCATATCCAGCACCACTTTTTCGAAAACAGCCTGCAAACTTGCCGCGATATCAATATGAATGGTGGTCAGTTCCTCGCCCGCCTGTCGTTGTCTTACCCCTATTACCTTTTCAACCCAGGGAATCAGTCTATCCAGCGACGCAGGATGAAACGTGGCGGACTTCAGCAAACGGACCGCACCATTGCCCTGGTCCTCGTATAGCTGCCCTATGCGCTCGGCATACACCGGAGCTCCGTATGGTGCAAGACCCATCACTTTGTATTCCGAGCCAAACGAAGGAAAACCGAGAAACCTGGTCAGCAGCGTATAGAGCATGCCTATGCCGTTGGCGTAGGGCAATTCTTCCGTCAATATCGCCTTGCTGTCATCGATAAATCCGATCGATGCGCTGGAGGCTTCCCCTTTCCCGTCTACACAAAGAAAAGCCGCGGCTGTGAAACCACTGGAAAAATAACTGGAAATTGCGTGGGAGAAATGGTGCCATGAATATTTAACCATCGCGTTGGGGAAAAGCCGCTTGACCTCTTTTTCAAAAAAGCTGGCGGTCAATTTTTTGGAAATCCCTGTTTTGCCCAGGTAATTAATTAACCTGTTCCCATTTCTTTCCAGCCTGTTATGAAGAAAGACCTGGAATGGTTTTTCCGCCAAAACGACCACGTCGATATCCGCAGCCCTGATCCCGCCTGCTTCCAGGCAATCATTGATCGCTTGTACCGGAAATACGTATTCATGCTTAATGCGCGTATAGCGTTCTTCCTGTGCGGCAAATATGATCCTGCCGTCAATAAGCAGTGCGGCATTGGCATCATGTCCGAGTAAGCCGCCTATACCCAGTATTTTCAAACCTGGTAGGAAGTTAAATTATTAAAAAAGACGTCCATCGTATCCTGCAAATGAGCTATTCCGGCGTCCGGATGATCCTTATTGCTGAAATCGAGGTAAGCCACGGAATATTCCAGATCGCAAACGCTACTGATCCGGTAATAGCAGGGCTGGTAGGTTTTCCCGATGGGATAAAGTTCCAAAACCCGCGTTCCTGGTTTGCATAAAAATATATTACTTAGTGCAGCGCCGTGAGCGCCGACAATGTGTGTTGCAGCTGCCATTCTGGTCTCGGTTTCCTCCGTGCTAAATTTTGAAAAGTCGATACGCTCGATAGACGGAAATCGTTCCAGGATGGCCTGTTCCCATTCGATGTTCCTGATAAAGTCTTTCCTGCTGATCAGGAAAACTTTTGGTGGCCGCGCGTCCGGTTGCAAAAAGGCAGGAATTCGAAATAATGATTTTAAAGATTGCACACACCAATTGCTGATTTGCTGGTCAGCGATCAGGCGATTGGTAAACAGCAATTGTTCACAGCTGTAATGTCCGCTGTTCTCCACCCAACGGATGCGCGTCAGATCTATTCCTGCTCTCAGGAGCCAGTTCTGCTTCCATTCAGTAGCAGGCCCGTTGAACAGGAACGTGCTGACGTGCGGTATGATCTTCTCTGCAAATTTCAATTTGACGACGGCCTCGAATATAAAGTGATAAAACCCGGCTTCTGCACTGTTGGTCAGGCAGGAAAGAGTTACACCTTTCAGGTAAACACTTTCCGGCATATGCAGGATATTGGTATAAGGAGATGCGTCAAGATGCTCATGCCATTCTTTAGCAGATTCGCTCACGAAAGCTCGCTTACCGCGATGATAAACAACACCGATCTGCCCCAGTATACAGCCGTCGGACAAACTGTACAGCATACGATCAGGCTCGCGGAGAATTCCCCCGGGGCGATAGCGCCGCTGTCCTCCGAGAAAACGCGTGGTGAGCCGTTGCTCAATGGTCTCAGGTAAGGGCTGATAGTAGATCATCGCGCCCGGCTCGTGCAGGAGCACCTGATTGAAACTTTCAGGTACGTCGATCGGTTCTCCTTTTGGACGGCCGGCGAGCTGTGCAAAGGTACGGACCCGGTACGGGTTGCGTGTAAAAAAGCACACCAGTATTTTCTTCAGATACCTGTTAAACCTGTTCATTTCTTTCTGATCAAATTTAATATCCCGGTGAGTACCTCCCGGCTGATCAACTTACTTGCATAGTAGATCATAACTGTCTTTGTCATCCTGAATGGCAATTGGTATTGCTTTTGAAACGCAATCACGGCGTCGAGCTTATGATAAGCTTCCGAGCGGATATACATGGCCTGGACGCGCTTCAACTCTGATACAAATATTTTTTCGGGCAGGACAGCGCGATAAGCTTCCAGGTAGTTACGCAGGAACCGCAGACGGCAATCCCAGCACCATAACTGGTCTGCACTGATACCATGATCATGCCTCAGGGAATAAGCCAGCACCTGATCAACCAGACCAAACCGGAGACCTGCAGCGGCCAGCCTTACGTGCAGGTCGGCATCCTCCCAGCATTTGACTTGCTCGTCAAATCCCCCGGCCTTAAAAAAGGCTGTTTTTTTGTAAACGGTATTGATGATACCCAACGGGTGCATGATGAAATAACGCAAAGGCTGCAGGGTCATCGCCTGCGCATCGTAACGCCAGCGAATCAGCGGTTCTCTTGTAGCGGCATCCAGCCAATCGGCATTTCCAACGACGATGTCTATTTGTTGCTTTTCAAACGCATCATCGACCAATCCTAAAAACGCAGGCAGGAATTCATCATCGATGTCATGAAAATGAATATGGTCGGAGACCGCCGCTTCCGCCAGTCGGTTCCGCGCATAACCCGGCCCCCTGTTCTCTTTTCCTTCTACGACACGTTGTCCCTTTGCGCGTAACAACTTGCCTGTGCCATCCGAACTCGCGTCATCATAGAAGATAACTTCATCAAACGCCCGCCCAAGACCTGCAATATTTTCCAGAAACTTGTCTATATACTTTGCTGCATTGTAGCAGGGCACCAACAGACTGTACGTTCTTGTATGATGTTCAGCCACCAATTGCCTGGCCTCCTTTGGTCAATCGCAGTGCCCTGGCTGCTCTGTATTTTTCAATCGGTTCACCCACAAATTTGTTGATCAAAAGCGCCAGCGGGATAACCAGCAACAAAGCGGTAAAGCCTTTGTCGACCAGCTTCGGGAATTTTTTGATCTCCACGATTTTGATCACAACGACCTGGCTGATGTAAACGATATAGGAAAGATTTCCCAAAAAACGGTCGGTCTTGCTTTTTTTCGTCAGCTCAAAAGCAAAAGGCATGCCGGCAGCTACAGTCAGGAACAATACCGCCTGCTTGTAGTAAGATTCGGGAAATACCTGGTAATATAACAGAATAACAGTGATAAGCAAAGTATATACGGCATATTGTAAACGCCTTCCGGATTTATCCCTTATATATCTTACATAACAGCGGTAGGAGCAAATACCGGCGATAAACAGCATCAATTGCGTCGGGAAAAACATGTACCCCCACTGCGGCCCGTCAGAAACCGTTATGGAAAGCCAAATTCGCAACAGGAGGCTTAAACAGAATAAAATCACCAGAACCCGCGCCGTGCGCTTGTTCAGCCAGGGCGCTACCAGGTAAAACAGCATCTCAAGGCCAATAGTCCAGCCGACGCTGTTGAAGGCAAAATTGTATACCGACGGTTTTGCAGCGTCAAATTCCGTGGTAAAATAAAGATCGCCACCGGGATGGATACCGAGGAAAAAAGCCCAGTCGAGACCCACTATAAATATATTGGATAAGATAAAATAACACAAGGCAATTATTCCGGGATGTGCGTACTTCGTGTAAAAATCCAAAGTACCGGGATAATGCCGGGAATCAACAAACAGCGCCCAAACAACCAGCAGTAACAGGTTCAGCCAATATATCGGATATAACCTTAATGCGCGGCTCGTATAAAAAGCGTAATCGGATCTCGGCGTATGATACTTTTCAGTCAGGATCATCGCCATATAAAATCCGGAGATGATGTAAAAACACTGCACGGCCAAATTGCCTGCCACCGGTGAATACCCCATGATCGTGCTCGTATGACTAAGCACCACCGCGCAGGCCAGTATAAACCTTACGATTCCCATTAGTTATGTTGTATGATCTCCGCCTACGTCTACCTGGACCCATTCAGCCGGTATGATATTAACGGGATATTCCTTTTTTATCTTGAAGCCCAGCCAGTAGCGCGGACAAAAAATTTGCTTCTCTTTTTTAGGATTGAGGTAGGCCGCCCACCATGCAAATGAACTGTTTGCTATGATGCAAACATCAGCATACATGATGATCTGAAAATCGATAATGGCGCTGTTGTTCACAAACAGGCTGTTTGGCAGATGCGCAAATTCACAGCGCACAAATTCAGGATCATCGCTCACAAAAATGAGTACATCATCTTTGGTTATGCCGGCTTTTTCAATACATGCTTCATAATAGCTTGCCGGCAACGTTAAATTGTTACCTCCCAGGTTTTGCAGCCACCAGTCGTTAAGATTCAAATAGTCTCCGCGCCTTATATGGACCGCAATAACCCGTTTTGAAGAGAACAGGTTTCCATACATTCTTGAAAATTCATCCCGATAGGTTTGTTTTACCCTGATGTACGTTGAGATTTCCCGGGCAATGTCTTTAAAAAACGCTGCAGACTGGAAATAACCGCGATAAATTTTACGGTCAGCCAATTGCGCCATCTCTGATTCGTGATAATCACTAATCTCCACACTTTGCAATGCACGAAAAGGCTGTTCGTGCTGAAGTTTAAGCAACAAGCGTTTCAGGGGATTGATAAGCGGATGATAACCCTCAAGATCAAAAAAATCGGCGGCAATAAATGGCCCCAGCTTTTCATTCACATAAAATGATGTGTGCAGTTTTTCTGAAAGCGATTTGATAAAGGCGTATTGAAATAGTTGATTTCCCATACGACAATCCACAGTTATCCCTACCATAAGGAAAAGCTAATCCTAAAAATCATACCCAGCCCAGCCAATTGTATATTTTATTCCGTATGCGATAAAGAATCATGAGTTTATCCCAGTTTGTCACCGGGCCGTGAGCATCCGGCGAACAGATCAGCTGGTGATCGGCTTCCCATTTTTCCTTCATTTTCGGATCAAAAGTTTTAGCATGTTCATGCACAGCGGCAACAGCCAGCGGTTCCCTGATCCGCATTCTTTTCTGCCCTTTAACCAGGCGCAGCCATAACTCATAATCCAGCGAGCAATGCAGGTCTTCCCATATAGGTTGGTGTATTGCTGAACTCCAGAAACAGGCTGGTTGCGCAAGTGAAGGCATCCGGATAAAAATATCAGCAAACGGAGCCATCTTTGCCGGCGCGGCGAATGCGTTCTGATCTGCCACCCAGTTTAGCGCATAGCCATAAATGAAGGCCACGCCGCTTCGCCGAAAAAGCTCAACAACTTTCAAGACGGTTTCGGGCAGGTAATAGTCGTCACTGTTTATCCAGGCGTAATATTTACCTGACGCCAGGCTAAATCCCTTATTGATGGCATGCCCTTGCCCGTTATCTGTTTTACTTTCCCAAAAACTGATCCACGGTGCGTATTTGTTGATGATCTCAACAGAACCATCCGTACTGCCGCCATCGATGATGATGTATTCCAGATTTGGATAGTTTTGCAGCAATACAGCCCGGATCGTTGTTTCTATAAATGCAACCTGATTATAGGACGGGGTTACTATCGTCAGTTTGGGCCAGCTGGTTGTTTTGGCATAAGCCTCCGGCTTTACTTCTTCTGTCCAGGGCCATCCTGTTTTCTTAGTATCTGCCGGCTCCGGTAATTCCTGCAAAAGCCCGCCGGCGGTAAAGGGTACGGCTTGTAAAGGATAGGTGCAGCCCGCAGATTGAAAATGGGCTCTGTATTTCAAAAGATCAGGTAACTCAATCGCCATTATCATTCAAATTGAAAGTAATTGTTCCAGAATTCAGGATCATAACGCTGAAAGGCATGACAGCCAAAAGGTAATTGCCCTCCCAATCGCTGCATCGCCGCGCGGGGTTCCTGCTCAATCGAAAAGTGAAATGCAACCTGATCGGCGGGCAGGCGAAATAAAGGGTGCAACAAGTTGCCCCAATACCTGAAGAAAACATCCTCGTTATTGGTTCCCCATTTTTTTACCTTTCTGCTCAGTAAACGGACTAACCAGTAACATGAACGAGTGTTACGTAAAGACAGGCCGCCGTTACCAACGTTACTGATCTGGTGCCGGGTATTTACCAACCGGTTAAGCTTGCCGAGCAGCAACGTATACCCCTTTAGAAACTGAACTCCATCTTTTTCATTGGCATGTGCGATTTGGGGCGCGCCGATATAATCATAGCGTTGTCTGCACCAATAAGCAAGCTCATCCCGAAAAACGTACGCATCGAGCTGATAGATCAGTATGTATTTGACCCGGATAAACCGTTGATAAAATGCTGGTGATAACATCAGTTGATTGTAACCGGAAATACTTTGAAAATAAATATCCGGAAACGATACCCGGCTAAATGAAATACCGGGACATTCGGTTTCATAAGCCGTGATGTCAAGATGTTCCGGGCAAACTACTGAAATGGGGTAGTGGCCCAGGATCTTAACGCATTGCTTTAACGAAATTAATTCTGTGTGATCCGGTTGTGCTTTATAAAGCGGTATCACTACCGTTACCTGCTTACGGTCCATTTGCTTAACTTCAAAATTCTTGCAAGACGCTTTGCCGCCGCATGAATGCGCTGTAAAATGTAGCGGTAGCCGGGGGGGATGAGGATATGGTACCGCTCATACCGATCGGCATTTTTATGGAGGTTTACCTTTTCCGGATGTTTGATGTGGATGATTTCATGTCTTGGCATATTAGCCTGAAAGGACCGGCCGTCGAAAGTATGCGTAGCCTGCTCGTCAAAACCGATGTTGGAGACCATATTCTTCCATGGGACAACTGCCAGTCCGTCATTTTTCCAAAGCCAGTACATCAGTTGATAATCCCAGGCATCCAGGCCATTCACAATAATTTTCATGTTATACACCCATAACCGGCGTTCCCGCCAGTTGGAAAAAGCCTGGTGAATGACCATTCTACGGGTTTGCTCGTCCTCGTCGGCAAGGCTGAAGCTATAACGTGACCATGCTCGTCTCCAGCTCGCCCATCCCCAAACGTGAATATATTTGGAGAAATAATACGTATCGTTATTCAAGGGCCTGATTTGGTAGCTGGTGCCACTGATCACCATAATACGGGGATCATTCCGGAACTTTTCAAGAAGTTCTGTGCAATAGCTGAAAAAGCTTTTATTGGGCACACAGTCATCTTCCAGTATGATGCCGGCTTCAACCTGCTCAAAAAACCAAGTGATAGCGTTTGCCGGACCCGCGCCGCACCCCAGATTTTCAGTTCTGAATAAGGTTTTTACTTCGCAGTCCCAATCCACGTTTGAAACAATCTCACGACAACGTGCGGTGAGCGGCTCGTCTGCTGCGTGTCGCGGGCCGTCAGCAGCGATAAATAATTGCGCCGGCCGCTGTGACCGGATGGCATCAAATGTATGTTGAGTTTGCCCTGGACGGTTAAAAATGAGGAATAGAACGGGTGTATTAAACATTAGCCATTCATATTACGTGTTCATCGCTTGTAATTTAAGCTTGGCATAGGCCAGTGCGCAATATAGTCGCTGGAACAGATTCAGCGGAGAACGCTTGGAGAAAGCGGCTTGTTGAAGATAGAGGCGTGCATTAACAAATTCTTTTGAAAATATCCTGCTGCCGAAATACCGGTATAAAAGCGCTCCCCTGTCGTCATAAAATGCGTGATCAGTGATGTGTGTACTATGACCGCCGACAAAAAAATTGGCGATGATCAGGTCGATGAAAAAGAATGGTGTATTGGCATAACAACGCATATTAAAGTCAAAATCTGCGCTGGTGATATAGCGAAGGTTAAACTCACCGTTACGTTCAAACACATCCCGATGATAGAACATTGCCTGATGACAGATATTGCGGTCGATAAATTTTTCGGTTGTATATTCCCCATCGAAAACCACATTATCCAGGTTCCATTGATTCTGGCCGCGCATGATCACACTACCATATAAAACGCCCTGTCGATGCATTTGCGCATATTCAGCCACACCGGCCAGCACCTGATTGCCGGACAAAGTATCGTCGCTGCCTAAAAAATACAGCCATTTCGCTTTCGCCAGGCCTATGCCTTTGTTCATCGCGTCGTAAATTCCCTTGTCCGGCTCCGAAATACACCGGACACCGGCATACCGGTCTTGATAGCGTTTGATGATCGACATCGTATCATCCGTGGAACAGCCGTCGATCAACAGAACCTCGAAGGCCGTAAACGTTTGGTCCAGTACGCTTTGTAAACAATTTTGAAGTGTAGACGCCGCGTTATATGTTGGAATGATGATGGAGAAAAGTATCCCGCCGGTATCAGTCAATTAAAATTTTATTAGGATGACGATTGCTAAACTGCTTGATCGCAATAATATCCCCTGGAATCGGGCCCAGTCGGAGACCGGTTGACAAAAAAAGATTCAGTACGTCTTCGTCAATATTCCAACGTTTGATCATGCCGCTGCGCTTGAGCAATATTTTCGCTATTTGCTTGAAGAAGCCAGGCTTTTCTGATGCAGGATTTGAAGACCGCAGGACGATCAGTTTTGCATAAATCCGCAAGATCTGGTGCGCGGACACGAAGCCATCCATCAGCCTGTCGCTATATTCCTCGTTTAAACGCGAAACCGGTATATAATGCTGAAGCTTCAGTTGTTCACTGTAATATAATCTATAGCCCATCATGATCAGGCGCATGCACAATTCCGAATCCTCTCCCGAAGTCAATTGATGCGCTTTCCTGCCTGTCAGCACAGATGGAAATTTGGCGAATGCCTGTAAATAGGGCTCCTTTCGAACAACCAAACCGCAGCCCCACAGGTACAACCTGCTGGTTACATCACCGCTGCGCTCAGCCTGGCTGCCGATGGCGTAATTACTTTTCGCACCGCGGAACCATCCAGGCAAAGCGATCTCTGCAACCGGTGCCGTTTCCCCGCCCAGGGCTCCCACCTGCGGGTGCTTATCCATTATCGAATAGCCGGTTTCGATATAGTCCTGGTTCAGCCAGTTGTCATCATCACAAAAGATCAGTAAATCGAAAGCTGCCGCCTGTATTCCGCAATTTCTTGCGTTGCTCAATCCCGCCTTTTCTTCATACAGAACGGCAAATGACGCGCTACAACCGTGTTTTGCCCACTCCTGTTTTGCAACTTTGCCGGTGTCATCTGTAGAAGCGTTGTCCACTACGATGACCTCCCAGTTGACGTGCGGGCTTACCCGTTGAATTGCCAGATGCCTGATTGTTTGTGGCAGTCGGTCAGCGCTGTTATAACAACATACGACGACAGAAACCCCTGTTGCGCTCATTATTTCACCAAAGACTTCACAAGTTTTCTAAGCGCTGGTAAGAAACGTGGATGCGTAATTTCACGGTCCACCAGTTCTTCCAGGTAACGGTTCGCACTTTCTACCTGTTCCAGCATTTTTACTTTTAACGCTAATAGTTCAGGATGGATCAGTAGCGGTAAACGTTCGCTCACCGTTAAATTATTTTCTTTTGCACAAGACAACGTAACGTACAAGAGCATATTCTGCCGGTACCACCAGTCGATCTGCTTATTTTCCCAGAACTTTTCGCGCAGCATGTCCACAGGAAAAAAACCGCGGGACCGGAATTTCTCCTGCCAGTAATCCAGTCCCTGTTCATTGACATGCTCCTGTCCTCCCTGGCCGGGCACGGCAGCGGAAAACAGAATGATTTCACTGGAAGCACTCAACGTATCAATAAGCGTATCAGCTGCCGTCTCCGGCAAATGTTCGGCAACCTCCAGGCAGATGGCCAGATCGTATTTATCAGGGAGTTGAATGAACGCTGTCAGGTCATGTTGTAAAAACTCCTGCGCTTCAATACAGCGCATTGCAGCGGTTACCTGTACGCCGTCAACGCCCAAAACACTACTTGCACCGCAGGCTTTCGCAATCTGCAGCCAACTCCCTGTGCCGCAACCAATATCAACGACGGAAGAAGGATGTATAAGCTCGAACACGTAAGGCAGAACCTGTTGCGCTGCACCTGTGTTATGTATATCTTCAGTGTGTATATACCTGACAGCCATGATTACAGTTATTCATTGATAAACCTTTCCCAAAAAACGGGGTCATATTTTTCCCAGGCATGACAACCGAAAGGTAGTTGCCTGCCATTGTTTTCATATAATTGCCTTGCGCAAACTTCCATTGAAAAATAGGCCGCTTCCTGCATACCGGGAGCTTTGAACCAAGCGTATTTCCTGATGATCACCCCCCAAAATACATCTTCGTAGAGATTGTTCTTGCCTAATAAATAGTGCGTATTATTCGAAATGGTGAGACTGCGCAGCAAAACCACAAAATTTTCGTAGCTGAGCCGGTTGAAAAAAAGCCCTATGAAATAAGCAGGACGGACAATGTAGGCAAATCGTGTCAGTACGCTCAAGTGGCTCTTTACTTTTCTCAGTGAGAATCCACCATTTCCGATGCCCATAAAATGCGGCAATTCGTTTTCGGTGCGGTCCGAAGAAAACCATGGCGCTCCTATATAATCATAACCGCGACCACACCATTTAACCAAATCGTCAAAAAAAACCCAGGCATCAAGCTGATAAATGAGGATGTAGGTATAATCGCGAAATGCACCATAAAATTGTTTACTTAACAATAATCGATTATAGCCGGCCAGGTTATCGAAATAGCCGCGGTCAAAGTAGGTTATCCGGTAACTGTATTCCTTTATTAAGCAATGATAACTGGTCAGATCCAATTCCTTATAAGTTACAACAGTGACGTCGTGATGCCCAAGGACTTTAAACAGTTGTAAAAAGGAAGCACACTCACTAGCGGATATGGTAGCTTTATAGACTGGGATTACAATCGTTACCAGCTTCAACTTTTAGCGGAGAAAAAATGCTGAAATCCTTTAAATAAATACTTGGCCGATGTGCGGAAATAATGCTCCTGGTCCTTTTGGTAGAATAACTGTTGCAAATGCGCCTGGTCAACCCGGTCAAGAATAGCCTTTTTGTGTTTAAGCAAAACATAATCGTGGTTTGATGCCATCTTTTCGGCGGACACGGCGGCGATCATCGATGACGACCGGATGCGGTATTCGAACAGCTGTTCATCAATAAACACAAATTTATAGCCTGAGAGAAAGCTGCTCAGCCAAAACTCCCAGTCCTCGCTTCCCGCGAAAGGCATACCTTGGTCAAAACCACCCGTTTTCTCCCATACCTCTCGCCGGAATACTGCGCAGGCATCGATGAAATTCCCGGACAGAAGATTGAAACCATCGAACCCTTTGGTCTGAAATTTTCGCTCGGGTAAATCCTCACCTATAAAAAGCGGTTTGGCATATACGATATCGGCGCTGCCGCTATCCAACAGGGCGACGGATTTTGAGATATAATCGGGTAATATCCTGTTGTCGGCATCTAACGGCAGGATATATTGCCCTGCTGCCGCTTTTATCCCGCGGTTACGCGAATAAGCCAGCCCTTTGTTAGCATGTGAGATCACCTGTAATCCTTCATTCTTCAGATTTTCCAGTATCGCCAGGGTCGGATGATCGGTAGAGCCGTCATTAACAATAATGATCTCCACGTCTTTACCCTGGTACCGGAGGACGCTGTCCACAGCTTCGCTCAAATACGCCCCATCATTAAAGCAAGGGATGATCACCGATATTTTCACTTCTCTATTTTTGCGAAACAACGACGTAGTTCATGGTATTGCGCGTGTCGGTGGCTTTACTGTCCAGGTATTTAAAAAGCCTGTTGACGCTCCGCACACCTCCAAACAAGCTGAAGGCAAAACGCGCAACTCTGCCTTTTATTCCCGAAATCTGGTAAATGTGCGGGTAAAGGGCATGAAGAAAAGCCTGGCCTGCCACTGACCACTTACCGCCGTTCGAATGTATTTCGATCACACGAAACCCGGCATTTTTTAACAAATAAGTCAGCCCGTGTTTGGTAAAACGGAAAAAGTCATAAGGTTCCTCATGCAAGGGCCAATAAAGGGGCCCGCTCAAAATAAAGTAACCATCAGTTTTCAGCAGGCGATAAGCTTCATTAATCAAGCCCTGGTGGTCTTCCACATGTTCAATCGTTTGCGTAGAGATGACCGTATCAAATTTTTCTTCTGCAAGCGGAATATGATTAGCGGCACATATGATGTCCACCTTACGATCGCTAGACTGTACGATATCACAGCCGGTATATTCCGAAATATTATTTAAAACATCCTGGTAGGGTTTATTACCGCACCCAATATCAAGCAATTTCCCTTTTGCATACTGCCCGAACGCGCGAAAAAGGTCGGCGTGATAGCTGCTGTAATGCAGATACCATATGTGCCCCTCGTCGATGGCAAGCGAGTTCAGTCTTCCGACATGCTCTTCCCTGTCACTTATTCCAGCGTTTTCCATATAAAATCTTCAGTATAGGTACATACATTTTTCTGCCAGCCCCATTCGATCACCTTATCCGGCATTTTTACTTCAAATTCGCAGATCCCGCTTACTTCCTGGAATTTGGTGCGGCCCTTGGATTCCGCGAGATGGACAAATATCGTGTAAGTATTGGCGTATAACCTGCATTCCGGTATCGTGCAACGCATGCGGTTCAGCCCGGTTTTCCGTAATATCCGTTCATCCACATCGAATGCATAGGTATACACCACTTTGGTTTCGTTCTCATCCACGATCTGCAGGGATAAGGCCATACCGTCGACCGTTTGCGGCATTTCGACATCAATATCGATATGTAATGCTTTCCCATTTAATTGAGTTCCGTCAAATTCTGAAGTGACGACCTCCGCCCGGGTGACGGTCGGCAGCCCCGGTCTTGCTTCTGCCAGGTAAACACCTTTTTGTCTGACGGCATTCCGCAGGTAAAAGTCAATCGTCTTCGGTGTGCTGTCGTACATTTCTATCAAGCCATTCTTCAAATACAAGGCCTTCGGGGTCAATACGCTGATGGCCGTCATGTTGTGGCTGACAAATAATACTGTCCTTCCTTGCCCTTTGCTGATATCGCCCATTTTCCCCAGACATTTTTTTTGAAATTCTGCATCACCAACTGCAAGTACCTCGTCGACGATCAGTATTTCAGACTCCAGGTATGCCGCAACAGCAAAGGCCAGCCGGACATACATTCCGGAGGAATACCGTTTGACAGGCGTGTCGATATAGCGTTCAACACCGGAGAAATCGACGATCTCATCGAATTTACGTTTGATTTCAGCTTTACGCATACCTAAGATCGCACCGTTCAGGTACACGTTTTCCCGGCCTGTTAATTCGGGGTGAAAACCGGTACCGACTTCCAGCAGACTTGCCACGCGGCCCCGGATCTTAACGGAGCCTGCTGTCGGCGAAGTTACCCGGCTTAATATTTTGAGCAAGGTACTTTTTCCGGCACCGTTTCGCCCGATGATGCCGACCGCATCGCCCTGCCCGACCTCGAAATCGATATCCTTCAGGCTCCAGACCACGTCACTTGTTCCCTTGGTGCCCCGGTCATTTACCTCTCCGATCCTGAGGAAAGGGTCCTCTTTGCCCCGCATCCGGGCTATCAAACGCTCCAGGTCCCTGCTGATCGTCCCGGTTCCGAAATCGCCTAACTGGTAAGCTTTGGAAATTTGTTCGGCTTTGATTGCTATTGTCCCCATCAGGCCGTATCTACAAATGTTTTTTCCACTTTATTAAAAACAACCATCCCTGCCATCAGTAACAGAACGGTAACAAGTAAACAATACGCCAGCAGCAGCCAGCTAAAATCACCCCGGCCCAGGAAACCATACCGAAACGTTTCGATTACCGGAGTGATCGGATTATATTTCACGATCCAGCTATACTGGTGAAATCTGGTTTCTGCGACCGAAAGCGGATAAATGACGGTAGTTGCATACATCAATAACGGAACGCCAAAGCTCACAATAAAAGCGATGTCTCGGTATTTGGTAGTAACAGCAGATATGATCATACCTAGGCCAAGGCCCAGCGCGGCAATAAGTGCGACTAAAAACGGGAACAGCAAAGCATACCAGTTGAGTGTGGGGTGATGCGTATGAAAACAGTAATAGCCCAGAAGAATAATCAACAATGTCAACTGCACGCCGAACCTGATCAGGTTGGAGGCGACAATGCTTAGAGGCATGATCAGCCGCGGGAAATATACTTTTCCCAACAACGCCGCATTATCCCTGAAGACGGTCGACGTCTTTGTCAGGCAATCTGCAAAGTAATTCCAGAGAATCGTTCCGGCAAGGTAAAAAACAGGTTTAGGAATGCCGTCTGTGGGTATTCCCGCCAGACTCCCAAAAATCGCGGAATAGAAGATAATGGTGATGATCGGCTGCACGAAAAACCAAATCGGCCCCAGAATGGTCTGCTTATAAAAGGAAACGAAGTCCCTTCTTACAAGCAGCATCAGCAGGTCGCGGTATTGCCATACATCCCGCAACTTCAAGTCAAACAACCTGTGTTCAGCGGTAATCTCGAAGTCCCATTGCTCCTGATTCATAGTCTTTATTCGTCAATCCGTACGAGTTACTTCAGTCCCAACCGCGCACAGCTTCGCCTAGTCAGTCACATTGCATATCTGTAACCTGCTGCACATCAAGTATATAAATAATAATTATTGATGGCTTTTGATTTTGTTAAATTAACTAAAAACGTTTTGGATTTATGATGAAAAAGACATTTTCGCCAACAAACTTCGCAATGAACTGAAATTGAATTACATATAAATCAACTTAATCCAAGGCAACAAAATTCCTGATCCCGGCGATTGCGCTTTTCAAGCGATTCTCCGAAGCTTGTGTTTTTATCAGCATCATTGAAATTAGCCTGTTCCCAAGCGTTTGCTGCTTTAGCTGGTTACCTGATCGCGCGAGTCGAATTACGCAATGGAGGTACATCGTTAAGCAAGGTTTCCCTTATCGCAAAAATTATGGAAATCAGTCCCGGAAATCGCCAGGATACAGAGTCGATCGCAAGCTTTACAATTTTATTCCGGCGATCTGTCTCTCCAGTTAGAACTATATCCAAACCTGTCATTTCTGCGGGTTTCATTTCCTGCCTGTCAGGCAAGAGGTTCACTTTGACTTTTAAAATGCCTGTCCCTGAAATGTAAAAGGGGCTTCTCTATCGCTTTTGTTGCTAAAATGCCGATCAGTATGCTCAAGGCGATGTATGCCAGCAGGTAGGCAACAAACTTTTGGCATGAAAGTTCCGGCTGCAAAAGAGCGACTAATTTCCCGTTAACAAAAGGATGCCATAAATAAATCGCATAAGAATTTACACCGATCACAGCGAGCCATTTGCAGTTGGAAAAAATTGGGACAGGTTGGTCGATCGCTAACATTAACAGCGTGCCGAAGCTTACGGGATTTATCGCCAGCATGATTACCGCGATCCAGTCATTTCCCGTTCTGCTAAATATAAAATTGGGAATTAGCAACACTATGCAGCTCGGATACAGCAATCGCTTATATTTTGATAATACCCTTGATAAGAAGGATTTGTGGTAGTTATAAATATAGGAAAGCAATACGCCAAAGAATAGTCCGTCTAACCGGTAGTGGGTTTGACTATATTGTTTATCAAAATTATATACCGGATAATGAGTTATGGCTATCCATCGCCCCAGGATACCAAGCACCAACAGTATAGCATAGCTTGCAACCATCGTTTGCAAGCTGATTAACCTGAAGCGAACCGCCGTATACAGGAAAATCGGTAACAAGAAATAGAAGGCTTCTTCCACGTCTAACGACCAGGTGGTTACATAAATACCGCCGCAATAATTGTGCAAAAAGAAGGCATCTTTGATATATCCGCGGAAATAAGGCTTTTCGGTCCCGAAGAATTGATACGTTATTATCGAGCATAATAATGAAATTGCAAGAAATATAAAAAACCCGGGATATATTTTGAACCCTCTTCTTACCAGGAACCTTCCTATCTTAATTTTTCCTGACGCCTGAAATTCCTGAAAAAGTAAGCCCGAAACCAGGAAGCCACTCAATACAAAAAACAAATCCACGGCTATCCAGCCCCCGGTGACAAAAAGTTGCAGTCCCATAGCTATCCATGCCGGAATTCCATTTGCTCTCACAGTTGAGTTTTGAAGACTCGTATGATGGACAACAATCAGTAGAATTGCCATTCCCCGGATCGAATCAATGGTCGTACTTCTCTTAGCCATTTTCGAAAATAATAAAATCAACCTCATAATACTATATTCTTTTTGATTGACGCGCACCATTGACAACATCATCGATGATCAGCTTTATCCTGGAGTTATAATTGAAATACTTCTTTCAATTTCAAATGCTCCATGCAGCTCCACTTTAGGCTGGGAAAGACTAAGGGTTTGACCTGCTGGCTGGCCTCGATCTCGATAATAAATCTGGTCCTATGTGACTTTGAAAATTGTCACGATTCTCTAGGCCAAATAGTCTGAGGATGATTAATATCTTTGCATGCCAATTTGTGCCCTATGCTGGCGGGGTACCAGTGCCAGGACCTCTTTGAAATGCCTTTCAAACGCGTGTGGTGATTTGACTTATACGGTAGATTTCCTATCTGCGGAATTTAATCATCCTGCGGGTAATAATTATTCGAACGGTACTTATTCAGCGGTAAATATCTTTTCCGGTTTTTCAATAAAATTTACTCCTGTTTTGGAACACCTGATGAAGTCAAACGTTCTAACAGTTAGGAGAAAAGGGCTCTTTGGGAAGGTTATGTAGACAGTGTTGGCTGGTGTGTATATCTTCGGCAATGTTAATAGTTTTGCAGGCAGTTCGCCACGTAATTGTACTATCTTCGACAGCATGAAGCGATTCCGGGTATGGCGAAGGTTGCGTGCATGCGGAAAACTGCTGTAAATAAGAAGCGAACATCAGGATATTAAATTGTTATCGAAAAATATTGCGCGAGGCCGTATTGAAGCTTATAAGATGTCAACTTTCTTGTTCAATTTTAAAATCCATTCTACGCCGGTAGAGGTATTTGGCGCAACCGGTGGAATTATGAAACGGGCTGTTATGCAGTTTGTGTACGATACCGGTTTGATAAACGTAAATTCTAATGTCTTTGCTAAACCCGCATTTATCGCTGACGCTTATTTGCCTAAAGGGACCGAAGTTAATTTTCAGACAGGAAAGCTTATCTCGGAAAGCAATAGCTTTGATTAATGATTTCTTGAGGGACGTCTGCATGCAAAGAATTGATTGTTTGGAGTATATATAATTCAAATATTAATGGATTTTAATCAGCAGTTTTCTGTCGGACTGTTAAATAAAGTGATCATAATTAAATACTTTTTAGAATGGTTACAATAACGGACAGAAACGGTCAGCTCTGTAATAGGTTATATCACTTCAGTTTTTTTATTGCTAATGCAATTGAATACGACTATAAGCTGATTTACCCTTACTTAGATGAGTATCGGACATTCTTCGAGTCAACCAAAACAAATTGGTTCGACGGATACCCGGTTAGTATTAAGGTAACCAACTTTAGATTGTTTAATCGTTTGATCTTGAAATATATAAGTCAATTAGAAAAAATCTTACCCAAAGCAATAGTCTTGGATATATCGTCAATGGGAACAGAATTTGACATGAATTCCGGCGAATATGTCGAAAAGGCAAAAAATAAGACGATATTAACGAAAGGCTGGGAATTCAGGGACGAAAAAAATTTAAAGAAACACAGTGAAACCCTTCGCCATTTTTTCACGCCTGTTGACGGCTATAAACATATTGTCAGGCAGATATTTTTAAATTTGCGGTCTCAATTTGATTGTATAATCGGCGTTCATATCAGGAAAGGGGACTACCGGGGATGGGAGGGCGGCAAATATTTTTTTTCAGACGAAGTTTATTTGAATAGGATGGAGGGTCTTAACCGGGAAGTGACCGAACAAGGTAAGACTTGCTGCTTTTTTATCTGTTCAAATGAGGCAGTAAACCAAACTCTTTTTGCAAACTTAAATACAAATATCGAGCAGCGGCACGCCATGGTTGATCTTTATTGCTTGGCTGAATGTGATTACATAATGGGACCACCCAGTACATTTAGTTTTTGGGCGTCTTTTTACGGTAATAAACCAATACATACGATAAAAAATATGAATGAAGCTATTGCACTTGACGCATTTTCGCACTATTATAAATAGTTGTATTTGGTTTAAAATGACACACATTAATTGATAGCGCGGTGATGGAGCGCTTTAGCGGCAACTATGGTTTCGAATGTCCTGCTTTTAAAGATCGTGGTACGGAACCTCCCTGGATTTATTCTGGTCGGAAATCGGCTGGACTGTCCAATATTCTAATATCCTTTTTGACATTTCTGCTTTGTCTTTACAGTAAACATCATGCCCTGCGTGCTTTAATAAATTAAATAAATATCAAGATGTAAGCTATGAATAGCTTACGCGACACATTAAATTCACCGGAGCGGTTTTACCAATTCCCGAAGTGGTAAGTCTTGAAACCTTTTAAGCGCGAGGTACAAGAATATTGGGATTGCTCTTGCTAAGCGGCTCCGTTTCCATTTTTTAAATCTGAACTTGGGGAGATGTGTAGGGCAGCCAGTTGTTTTGTCTTTTTCCGTCAATTCATATTAACAATTCGTTAACTATTCTGCTGCTATCTGCTGAGACGAAGATATTTAAAATTGGTGAAAAAATGGCATCCCTCTTCCACCACATAGGCCTTTAGCCTGGAACACGGTATAGGGACGCCATCAAATTCTAAAAAACAGCGGCTCCGTTTCCATTTTTTAAGTCTGTACTTAGGGAGAGGTGTAGGGCAGCCCGCCGTTTTGTCTTTTCTTCACAATCGTATTGATAATTTGCTATTTATTCTGTAACTGAAAATAGAAAACCGATATTTAAAATTTAAAAAAATGGCACCCTTCTTCCACCATATAGACCTTTAGCCGGAATACCCCCTTAGGGATACCATTAAATTCTTAGAAAAACAGCGGCTCCGTTTCCATCTTTTAAGTCTGAGCTTAGGGCGACGTGTAGGGCAGCCAGCTGTTTGTCTTTTCCCGGTCTGATTGCACTGAAAGAGGTGGCCAACCTTTTCCGATAGCAGTTGACGGGGCTATAATTAAAAAAACAACAATCCCCTTCCACCAAATAGAGCCTTGCGCCTGGAATCTGCCCTAGGACTTGCCGTTTTAAGCTCTTTCCTGCCAACGCTGTAAAAAGATGGATTTATACTAACGTTCATAAAAAGTTGAAACCGTTTCTCTGGTTTCAACGCCAGTTGGGTCTAAAAGGTTTTGTGGGTTAAAATTCCCATCGGTCAGACGGACGTAGCTGCGGTTCATACGAATGCAAGTGAATACCCGGTGAACCAATTTATTCCTTACCGCGTTCAGCACCAGCATTTTGGGCTTTTTATCCATTTGCGTTCTCCTTTGATAATAGCTTCGCAATTCGGGATCCCAGGTGATCGCTTTCATGGCGCACATATGTAGTAAAGATTTAATTTTTTTGTTCGCGATATGTGATACCCTCCCTCGTTTTCGGGACAGACCCGACTCATTCTTAAACGGAGCTATACCGGCATAACAGGCGAATTTTTTGGCGTTGGTGATCGACCGGAATTCGTTCGTCGTTATCAGGATCTGGACCGCCGTCAGCGGACCCACGCCAGGCACAGAAGTGACCAGCTGGTATAAATGCGCAAGCGCCCGGTCGTTTTTGACGGCCAGTTTGATTTTTTTTTCCACTTTTTTAAGGTCGTTCCTAAGCGCCGTCAGGGAACGCTTTGATACCGACCTGTTGGCACGATCCTGTTCGCGTGGCAAAAAACCGTCGGCCTCATTGAGTGGAACCTCAAGCATATTGATGATTCTGATAAGCCTGTCCCGTATTAGTGTCAAGCTCATCAAAGTGATCAGTACAGGTCTTTTGGGCAACCACAGCCGCAGCGTATCTGCGGTTTTTTGTGCAAAATGGGCGATCAGCACCGAATCCCCGCCATCGGTCTTTTCCCGCACGATGCCCAGGGAGCGCTTGATATGAAGCGGATTCTCAACAGCGAAATTTACTTTACGGCCGTGTAGCGCGTCGATAAGATGGTTGCAATAAAAGCCCGTCGCCTCCATACAAAAGACAGCCTTTTTTAAGTTCAGACCTTCCGAAGTTTTTAGCTCGTCAAGGAAAGCTGAAATTGCTGTGGGGACATTTTTGATTTCCCGGTGGAGCAGTAACTTTTTATCCGCAGACAGAACAGCAAAATCGAGTTTGTTCTTTGAGACGTCGACGCCGATAAAATGTTCCGGCGAAAATTGCAGGTGCGTTTCAAGTAAATACATGGTACAATAATAGGGATTATAATCCCTATTTCAAAAGAAAAAAAAATCCTTTTATTGCATATGGCCAAAAAGAGTCAGCATCGCAATGAAGCTTTGATCGCATTACTGGCGAAGAACATCCGTGAGCAGCGTAAAATAAAAGGATGGACGATCGAAGAACTTGCTTTTGCCGTAGGGGTAGATTATTCACAGATCGGCAGAATGGAACGCGGAATCGTTAATTTCAATATCTCGATTTTGTACGAAGTAAGCCAGGCCCTTGGCGTTCCTATCGAGGAGCTTTTTAAAGGCTGATTTTTCCTGTTAATTCCCGGTACATATCCATATAAGCATTGCGTAAATGCGCTTCAGAAAAATCATATTTAATCTGCGCGGCCGCACTACGGTGCGTATGGATGAAAACAGGATCGGTAGGCGAGATCTCACGCAACTGCGTTGCTAGGGAATCCTCGTCGAGATTTGCGATCCAGCCAAAACAATGCCGGGCAATATAATCCGACAAGCCCACATTAGGTGTTAGTAATACCGGTGTACCGACACTGAGACTTTCAATGACGACGTTACCAAAATTTTCATCATGGGAAGGAAGTATCAACAGGTCATGTTTGGCCATGATTTCGAATTTGTGTTCGAACTGAAAACCGGCCCAGGAAATGTTTCGCTGGATCCCAAATTCATCTGCCATCGTTTTGAGCATTGCGATATAGGCCGGATCGCCGCTGCCCGCGATAGTCAGCATGTAGGAAGACGAAAGATTTTTAAGCGCCTTAAATAGTATATCAAGGCCTTTTTTTTCTTCTATGCGCCCGAAAAAAAGAAGTTTAAGATATTCCCCCGGCAATTGCTTGACGGGACTTTGATTAACGGACAACCGAACAAAATTCGGGATCGTAAAGATCTTTAGCGGGCTTAATAATGTGATGAGCGCATCGCGCTCTGCATCGGCCGTCGCGTGAAGGCAGCCGCGTGACAGCAATGGGGCGGAGCATTTAAAGATCAGTCGCTTAATCATTTTTTTTCGATTGAGAAACGAATAAGCGCTGAGTGTTCCACGCGGTGAAATGATGTAAGGCCTGCGTCGGAGGAAGGCAACGAGGCAAGATAAAATGGACGTAGCGTTCCACCATGCATGGATATGAATAACATCGTACTGCAAGGCCGTCTTCCATAATGCCAGGAGAAGTGAGGGGGAAAAATGTGAATGATCTTTGGTGAGCCTGCTAAAGTAGGTTACGCTGACACCCTCGACATTAACAACTGCGCCGGCTTCAACGGAAAGCTCTTCTGCTCCGTTAGCCGTCGTCGTGAAAACATGGCTGTTTATTCCTGCTTTTGCCAGTTGTTCACTGAGCTGAGAGACCGACATGGTTGGGCCGCCATAGATGTAAGCAGGTTTATAAGAGGCACTTATTTGTAAGATTTTCAAGTATCAATTCATTGCGTATATCCCGATGAGCGAATCCGGTCGGTCGATATACTTACCTATACACTGGACAAATTCACCTTTGCCAGATCTCCGGGTAAAAGTATAGATAAAAACAACGGCTTCAAAGTGTTTAGGGATGAGCTGAAAAATTACTAAAAATATTAGTAATTTTTCAGCTATTTATTATAATAGCAAAACCACCGCCTAAGGCGGTAGGTTAGGTGTGAAGGCTACGCCAGAAAGCGCTATCTTAGTAATTGTGACGAAATACAGAAAATTATCTCATAGCTTTTACTATTGTGTTTACCATGTAGTGTGGACGCCGAAATATCGCTTCAGGGTATTGACAGATGTAGTAGCAGATACGTTGGAAAATAAAATACGGGCCATATGTGGATGGAAAGAAGTGGAGATATTGGAGATAAACTGACCTGAAATTGTTTTAACGAACACCCCCTTTCAGGGGTTAGGATAAAGCCCCCACCTTTGGTGGGGGTTATTTACTTAGCTTTGAAGCTATGGCGAATAGTTTAACATTAGTTGAAATAAGTGCTTTTTCGGGGCTTGCGGGCGCTTTGCTGACGCAACTGGTGACGGCGTTTAATACGTACCTGACGGACAGGCGTAAACAAAGCTTTGAGCTGGGTGCAGAATACCGGGCCAGGAAAGCGGAAACCGGCGAGCATTTCTATTTCATGACCGGTGAGAAAATGGCCGCCATCAAAAAGAATGTCGGCTACTGGCGCAACTGGAATAATTCGAGGTCGTCGTCCAGCCTGCAATTCCTGACGGCGGAAACCCGGCAATTCAATGCGCAGTTGGAAAAGCTGGACAGCGAAAACTGGAAGTACAACCTGGTTGAAATGTATTACGGCATCGAATTCACCCAGGCAAAAGTACATGAATCGAATGACCGGTCTCACCGCCTTTACCTGGCCTATCTGGACGTCGCCGACCGGATCACCGGGGCGTCGGAAGACGAAACGGAAACGTTATACCAGCGGTACGCGACGATCGTATTCGAGATGTGCGGCCATTACGAGCAGGTGTATCAACTCCTGGAACGGGACCGGCAACTGGTCAGAAACGAACTTGCCGGCATGTTTGCCCGGATTAAGATTTAACATTTTGAGGGTCAGTCTGTTCCGGCGAAAATCATCCTCTCGAACCCCGCCTTTAAGAGCTCTAAACTGTAAGCGTCTGCATCACCGCATATTATTATACCTGCAATTGTTGACTTCGTCGAAAACCGGTTTGACACGTTCCCTGCCCCAGATGAGCTTGCCTGCTTTTTGCGGGTGTTCTAAAAAGTGTTTGTTCCTTTCCGCGAAATGGCGGTCGATAGCTTGAGCGCAGGCTTCGGTACTTTCGTAATCGCTGTTGTGGATGACGGCTTTAGCGAGGCCGCTGAAGACAGATTCGATGACATTTAGAAACTGGGCGGAGGCCGGGAGGGGGGCGAGTTCGACATCGGGTGTGCCTGGGTCGCCGTTGATTTCGGCAATTCGGGTATTGAGTTTTTTGGAAGCGTGCCAGCTCGCTGCGTCCCAGGAAAAATAAAGCTTATCTTGTGTTGCATATTGCAATAGCAAGACTTCGATCAGTTTAATCATTTCTTCCGTATTTTTATGCCTGGAATAGAAGTGCGTGACTTGATTGGTCGAGAGTTCCAAGGCCGCTGTGACGATTAGCCAGCCCTTGCTCTTTTGAACTTGCGGAACGGCAACGACCTCTTTGGTGAAGGTCCTGCCACCTTTGATTTTAACGGAGAAATGCCCGTATTCATCTACCGAAAAGAACTTTTCATTCGGACCCAGGTTGGAAAGGATGTTTTTGATATGATCCAGTTTTTCCCGGAAACGCGGGTCTGGGCTGGTTAATATCTCGCGGGATTTGCGAAAGCCAAAACCCATGCTTTTCAGGTGTGTCGATACGGTCATTGCGCCAATAGATTGCCCACAGACCTTGTCATAAACTGCCGCCAGATCGATGAGCCGCCAGGAACTGCGGTTCAGGCCGTGCAAAGCAGGCGACTCATGTAATATTTTAACCAGGTTATCCCGGGTAGTTTTAATTCTTGCCCTGATGTTATCATTGACACCCGCCGGCCTGGTTATCAGGCCATCCAGGCCCTGTCTTTTATAGTGATCGATCCAGCGCTGGACGGTCTGCACGTTGCGTTCCACCTGTGTGGCCATTTCATGAACATTTCTTTTATTGAGCGAGCCCAATAGTACCGTCGCCCTTTTCCATTTATCCAGTTCGTTGGCGCGTTTCCAGTGCTGAAGTACCGCCAAATCATTAGGTGTAATCTCCCTTATGCGACGGTGGACATATACGCAGGCACCGGTTTTTCTTTGCCAGGCCAGGTAGTGGATGGTGAACTGTTGCAGGCTGTAGCCACCTGGACGTGTTTCCCGGTAAGCCTGCCATAAAGGAATCAGCTGTACCTGCGGCGTAACAGCGCACTCCATTAAGCCGGGCAGTAAGGCGATCAGCTCGTCGTAACGTTCGTCTACCGGTCGGATATATTTCTTCTTAGGCAGCCTGAATTTGAAATCGCTTAGCTTATCCGGGTAGTGTTTTTTAATTTCTCTAAACTCCTTTCGATATTTATTAATCGTCGAGGCACACAATCCCAGCTTCGTAGCCAGCTCCAATGAATTAACTGGCCCGTCGATAAAATCCTGCCGGATCGCGTGTACCTTATACCTTGCCGATTGTGTTACCATTTTTAACTTGTTGGAGACCTGATGATTATTTCACGAGATAGCGTCGATACGCCGAATTGTCATTGTTCCTGGAATTTATTTGGGCGGTAAATAGGGAAGTGTAAACCGGTCGCTATGGAAGATGTATTCCCGCCATTCCCAGAATCGCCAGGGTTTGATGGTGAATGTCCTGTACAGTTTGTTATCGCCTGTATCCTTTTCAGGATGTTCGCAAAGAAACGCTCCGTAGGAAATTAGACAACTTTTAAATGAATTTCCTTTGCCACCTTCTTCTGAATAATTAAACGAACCGTCAATATTCCTGTAAACGTAATTTTCTGAAGAAATAAAATCAAGAAATGGAAGGTTCATCAATAATACTATGGTAATAAAAAAAAGTACTATCCTCTTCATATTCAACGTTAATTGCATGGGCCTTTGCTAATTGGAGTAATTCCTCCATTTGTATTTACATTACTTTGCCCTTTTAGTTTTTCAATACTTTGTCCCAATCCTGCCGGCGACATTCCCTGCAAAACGCCATGACCGCCTGCATCAATGCCAAAAGCGGTAAAAGGATTAGGTAATTTGATACCGCCTTCCTGGCAGGCATAATACACAAAATCCGTACAGTTAAAGTTAACCAGGTCATAGACTTCCGGCGGAGTGGAGATGTAATTCGTTATCAGTTTAAAATTTGTTGCTGATACCTCGTAAGTAATTGAGACATCAAAATCTATATTGGTGTTATTCACAATTTTCGAGGGAGCGTGCAACTTGTCAAGGCCGGTGGCATTCGGGTAGAAGCCGACGACCTGCGTGATGGACTGGCTGCCATTCGTTTTGGTTAGTCCGATCGCCGTATGCCCGACAGAATTGGGCCCGATGTTGAACGACGTGCCCGGAAAAGGTTCGACGACATAGACGGTAATGGTCATTTTAGCGCCGGCGTCAGGAATGTTGCCGAAGCAGGTCATGAATGTTTTGGGGTCGACGGCAGGACCGGCTTCACCAGGCAGGTTGGATACCGGGGGAGGGTCGGCAGGCGCATCACCGCCGCTGCCGTCGTGCGGGGCACCGAGGTAATCTCCCGAACCGCCGTCAAATCCACCCGGCGCCGAGCCTGTCTCAGAAAATGAACAGTCGCGTTCGGAGTAAACGACTAGACCACCGTCAGCGTCGATATAGTTGGCATCCACCCATTCGCATTCGGCAACGGGGGCAACATAATCGGTATGAATCGCGCTATTCCCCGCGGCTTGTTCCCTAGGCCTGATTTCTCCGGCGACCTTGCCGCCGGAGTACACGCTTCCCCCGAGCAGGTGGTAGCTTAAGTCGTAGACGAACAGCCGGCCGGTAAAGTCCGCCGTTGTGGGCGTCTTTTTGCGCTGAAGGTAAAGTCCATCGGGGACGATTTCCAGAATGCGGGCGGAAAGCCTGCCCTGCTCATCCTTTAAAAAAACGATTTTACGGTAACCGCCGCCATACTTGCCAAGCCTCGGTTTCCCGTCAGTTTCCGCCAGCCAGTACCCGGCGGATTTATTGGCATAATTCCTGGCGCCGTCCCACGAAACGGTAATGTTTTGCAAAGAAGGCGCGCTGCCGCTGCTGTTGGTCGTTAGGCTGACGCCGGAAACCTGTTGCGCTGCGAACCATTGTTGAATTTGCGCAATGGAAAAAGATGCCGTATCTCGGCTGCCGTTAACCGCAGAGCGGGCAGGTGGCTCTTTCTGACAGGCCTCGAGCAGCGTAGCTAAAGTTAAAAGGACCAGGAGTAATTTTTTCATAGCTGTTTGGTGTTTTTAGGAGGTCTTTGGGCGCGGATGCGGCTGAGGGTCTCCTGGTTGATGTTGAGGTAAGAGGCAATATCTTTCAGCGGCGCCTTTTGTAATATTTCGGGGTGAGTGGCCATCAGGCTGGCATAGCGTGCTGCCGGGTTTCTCGTCCGCAGCAGGATGGCACGCTCTTCCGACTGCAGGTAATATTTTTCAGTCAGCAACCGCCCGTGAAAGTTGAATTCCGGGAAATCTTTATAGACAGTTTGCACCAGTTCCCACGTCAGCGACAATAACATGCTGTCTTCGAGAAGTTCTATATTTTCCGCGGCAGGCTGCTGGCGGTAAAAGCCATAAACGCTCAGCATCAGGTCGCCTCCACCCATAAACCAGAGCGTATGTTCCCGGCCATCGCGGTCGATATAAAACGACCGCGCGAATCCTTTGCAGATGAAGTAGATCTTGCGGGCGATATTGCCTTCCTGGAGCAGGATCGTTTTTTTGGGATGCGTTTCCGGCCGTAAGTAAGTGCGCACCCGCTCGGTAAAAGCGTAAGATACCGGTGAGATGAAATTGAAGACCCGGAAAAGACTTTCAAAGGCTTGTTCTTCCTCTGCTTGGCTATTCATGTTGATTATAGGTTAATTTTTAAGTATTGGTTAATGCAATTATGCATAAATAAATTAATTGTTGCAAAAATAAATTTCGTAAAACGGTATTTTTTTGATTTCGATCAACCGGGAAACGGACCGGATTACCCATAATGCGGAGCTCATAATAACGGCGGGCTGGGGAAATTTAATTGACAGCGGTCAAGGAAATAGGGGAGGGAAGCTGCGTATTTCGCTGTATAAACTTTTAATTAAATTTTATGGAAAACAGGACGCACCTATTATTGCAGGCATTAGATCTCGAACTCGCCAGGACTGCAGCAACACAAAAATTAACCGTTGACCAGGCCAAGGCGGCGATCGGACTTACCCGAAAGGCCATGAAGTTATTGAACCGGGTCATGCCGGCGAATGATTTCCAAAAGAGGGAGGATGAAATTAGGTTTTTTAAAGAGATCAGGCCTCAATTTTACAGCAGATACATTTATTACGTTAATGTTTACCAGTATCTCGTCCAGCTCCCGCCCGGGGGGGAAAGCGTGTTGCACGCCTATATCGCGTTACACCTGACGGACATCGAACGATTTTTCGACCGTAATAAGGCCTTTTACCAGTATTTCCGTTCCGGGGCGACCCAAATGGATGAAATTTATTATACCCATAAGGGCCTCGATGGCTCAGCGGAACCCGAAGCGTTCGAGGAACATGAGCTGAACGGCTCCAGTCCCGGCTACAAGCTTTCCAGGCTCCTCGCCAACGAAAAGTTCCAGGATTTTTTAAAATCAGAGGCGTCCAGGATCGGCCAGGAAGAAACCAGTGCGCTTGGGAAGGTTTTTCCTTTCCGGCATCCGCAGTGGACCGCCAGCCAAACGGACCTGGTCGAGCTGATATACTCCCTCAAAACCGGCTGCGCCGTCAACCATGGTAACATCGACATCGCCGAGCTGACGTCTGTGTTCGCATTCGTTTTCGGAATCGAACTGAATGAGACCTACCACAAACTGCTGGACATTACCCGCCGGAAAAAGGAGATGTTTGTGTTCCTGACCCGCCTGCGCACCAGTCTGGGGAACTTTATCAGCGATAAATTTGCGGTGTTACTGCTGATAATTTGGTGTTTGTGGAAGTAAATGCCTGAGTTTCTTTACGAAAATAACTACGTATTAATTTATGCCGGCTGTACTGCCTTTAGTACAGCCGTTTTTATTTTTTTGAGTTCCAGGGTTTTTCGGGGTTGGGCCCCGGACCTGCGCATTGTTTAGGATATTGCAAATCGCTGGAAATCGATTTGCAATACATAACAGTCTATAATGATTTGCCTGTCCGGCTTTATTTCACCACCCTGCGCCAGGTGGTGAAGTAAGCCTTGGGGTTTGCTCCACTTTTGCTTTCAACAAAACGAAAGCATATGTTAAACACGATTTCCTGGCAGCAATATCTGACTGCCGTCATCCTCATCGCTGCCGTTTGGTACGGCTGGGTACTCTTTAAATATTATAAACCCAAACCAAAAGCCGTTCCGCCGACACCGCCGGTCGCCAACCAAATGACCGTGGTCATGGGCGCAGTTAAAGCGGATACGGACACCGACGTTCACGAACCCGAAGAATTACGCTTTTCGGTGGCCTCACCTGATGATATCAGCGACCAAACGCTGCCTAAAGGCCCCGGCGATGATCTGCTGGAAGAAGCACAAACCCTGATTACCGCTTACGCGGACAATGAAGACAAAAAAAGCTTTTTGTCCCTGCTCAAAATCCTGCTGAATAAGTACGAAGTCTTTGCCGACGAGATCAGTCTGCCCGCAGTCATCGGTTCCCTTAAACAATTCGCGAAAACCCACCTGCCATTTACCCTGAAGGACAACGAATGGCCCTTAACATTTGAAGCATGAAAAAGATAACTCAAACTATTTTATTGTTGCTGATCGCCGCAGGCGCATCAGCACAGGACGGCAACGCCGGCATTAACGAAGCCACCACCCAGGTGAAAAGTTATTTCTCTACCGGCACCAATCTAATGTATGCCATCGGTGCCATTGTCGGCCTGGTCGGCGCGGTGAAAGTGTATAAAAAATGGAATGACGGCGAGCATGATACGGGCAAGGTAGCCTCATCATGGTTCGGCTCCTGCATCTTCCTGGTGGTAGTGGCCACCGTACTCAAGTCCTTCTTTGGCGTATAAACCCCAGTTATCGTTTCCTCTCTCAGCGGAACGGGCGTATGAACCGCCTTTTCCGCCTTTTTATTAGTTAAAAAATATTTGTAAATTTGAAATAAGTATCATTATGAAAGTAGAATTTTTAAAAGATGCCCAGGGCAATACCGAATCGGTTCACATCAACGTGGATAAGGCCGAATGGCCCGACGTTGCCCGCCAACTCAACGTGCCGGTCGAGGAGGTTAATCCTTTCGACCAGTATCGCCTGACCGAAAGTCTGAATTCAATTCTGAACGGATTGGTCGCTTTGTCCTCCCGGGAACAGCTTCTGGAAGAAAGAGAAAGAACTCCTGACAAAAAGCGCTTAACAGAATTGGATGCCCTGCAATGGGAAGCGCTTAAGCTATTAGACGATCCACATAGTTTTTCCAGCGTTGTTCAAATGCAACAATTGGTAGACCACTATGGCCCTGTACTACAGGAACAAAAAAAAAAGTCACTCCTCCGCAAGACGGCCTGAAAGAAGATTTAGACAGCCTCAGAAAGCAACTGGAACTTCCGGAAGCTACTTTCGAACTCATTTTAAGCCGTATTGTTGCCAGCAGGACCCGAAATGCCAGGCCAAATGAACATCCCATCGTTGTCATCCTCGGCGGCCAGCCCGGTGCCGGCAAAACGGAACTGGAAAGATTAGCACGTGTTGAATTGGGCGGTAACGTTGTCGTTTGCAACGTAGATGTCTTTCGCGATGAACATCCCTTGGCAGAACATATCCGATCCAGTCATCCCGAATTCTACCCCGAACTAACTGCTCCGTTTGCGCAAGCCTGGAACAATCGTTTGCGAAAAAAACCGGCTTAATTTCATTATGGAAACCACTTTTTCTTCCGGTTCCCTCATGAACGATACCGTCCGTGATCTTAAAAACAAAGATTACCAGGTGCAAATCAAGCTATTAGCACTTCATCCCAAACTGAGTTTATTGGGCACCCATGCCCGTTTTGAAGACATGATGCACCGCGAAGGCTCTAGTCGTTTGGTCGGCAAAGCGGCTCATGACCAGCGGTTCGAAAACATCATACCTACCTTGTTAGCCGTACAACTCGAGAAAAATTATGACCGGCTGCAAATTTATGGACGGGAGGTGCCTGACCTGTTCCTGATCGGAACTAATCCTGCTGATCCTGTTAAGCTTTACAAACAGGAAATTGCGCGCGAATGGCCGGATAATGTGCTGCAATTTTTTGAAAAGACGGAGACTGGCATCGCCGCGATGAAAGTGGCCCGCAATGCGCCAGAACGGGAGGTGATCGATTTTTTAAACGAGATGGCGTATTCTTATGGCTTAACGCCAAGCGAGAAACTACGGGAAAGGCCAGTCGTGCAAAAACGCCAGGGTCGCCGGAAAGGGCCGCGGTTATGAAAATACAATATGCTTCTGACCTGCATTTGGAATTCACCGAAAACAGGCATTATCTCGTTCAGCATCCCCTGCAACCTGCAGGGGATATTTTGTTATTAGCGGGCGATATCTGCAAGGTCAATGCGCTGGCGACCTATGACTGGTTCTTTGATCAAATCGCAAAGCAATTTAAGGTGACCTACTGGATACCCGGTAACCACGAATATTATGGCTACGATCTTCAATTAAGATCGGTCAACTTTTGCGAACCCATTCGCAACAATGTTTTCTTAGTAAACGATCATGCCGAAACGATTGAAGGCACCCATTTCATTTTTTCGACGATGTGGACCAAAATATTGCCGTCTTATCGCCGCGATGTTGAGCGGGGAATGAACGACTTTCGGCTGATCCGTTTTGGCGACGAGACCTTGAACGCCGAGCATTATAACGAATTGCACAAAACCTCGCTTGCCTTCTTAGAAAAAGAATTGCAGGCTCTAGGCCCGAAAGTGGTCGTGACGCATCATGCCCCTACTTTGCAACATTATCCACCGGAGTACCTCGGCTCGGTTTTAAATCAGGGTTTTGCCGTCAATTTGGACCGGCTGATCGAGAGCACTAACCCCAACGTTTGGATAGACGGTCACCATCACCGGAACATCCCTGCATTTACCATCGGCAAAACTCAAATGCTGACCAACCAACTCGGTTATGTCGCAGCCGGTGAGCATCATTTATTCAACCCCGCCGCATTTTTCGACTTGTCTTGATCGCTTATTCCAGTCCGTTTCGATGCATACCTGTGCAGCATTCCGGCAATACAACCACACCTCCCGCAACATTGTGAAATAAGCGTATAAGGGCTCCTGACCTTTGGGTCATGAGTTACACGATCAACAAAGGTATTAACCGCCCCATTGAATTTAAGGGTTTGAAAGCGCAATACATCGGCTACCTGGCTGGTGGACTGGTCATTTTACTCGTCCTATTTTCTATTCTTTATTTGATCGGCTGCGCGGTGTACCTCTGCATCCTCATTATCGGTGGCCTCGGCAGCGGCCTGTTCTACAAAGTCTTTGGCCTCAGCCACCAATATGGTGAACGCGGCCTGATGAAAAGGAACGCCAAAAGACAGGTACCCACTTACTTAAAATTCAAGTCCAGAAAACTGTTTTATGAAAAACGCTGAACAAGTATTTCCTATTTATAAAGTCGAACATGATACGATGTTATCGGCACAAGGCGAACTGACCATCGCGTTCGAGATCGCTTTGCCCGAGCTGTTTACGCTGTCTAACGACGAGTATTTTGCCTTGCACCAGACTTGGGTGAAGGCCATTAAGCTCTTACCCAAAAACAGCGTCTTTCATAAACAGGATTGGTTTGTAGAAACCAGTTATCAAGCCCAATTTACAGAACAAACCTTTTTGAGCCATGCCAGTGAACGCTTTTTTCACGAGCGGCCCTATTTGGCACACCGCTGCTATGTCTATCTCACAAAACGGCCAGCCAATTTTAAACCGGTAACCAGCGCCTCGTCAAGTTTACTGCGTAGCCGTATCACACCGCCTGAAACTACGTCGGAAGAACTATTCAGGGATTTTAATGATAGCTGCGGTCAGTTCAAAAGAATATTGGAAGACAGCGGCCTGCTGAAAGTTCGCCGCCTGGCCGACGATGAACTGGCCGGTACGCTCATTACGCCAGGCTTACTGGAACAATACTGCTTCTTATTGAATGCCTCTGACCAGCCGGTCATCAAAGACATCCACTTTAAAAACGGGATTGCCATCGGCGATAATCATTGCCAGTTGTATACGCTGGCGGATGCGGAGCACCTGCCAGCCTTATGCGGCCCGCGTATTACTTACGATGCTTATTCTACTGACAAAACCAAATTCAGCACCGGCTTCGCCAGCCCGGTCGGTGCCCTGCTGAACTGCAACCATATTTACAATCAGTACATCCTGATCGAAAACAGTGCCAAGACCCTGAAAAAACTGGAAGCCAAAAAGCTGCGCCTGCAATCGCTGTCGGCCTACTCCCGCGAAAACGCCATCGGCCGTGATGCCACCCAGGAGTTTTTGAACGAAGCGGTCAGCCAGCAAAGGCTTCCGGTTAAGGCACATTTTAATGTACTCGCCTGGACGACAGGCGACACCAAAGACTTAAAGAACAAGGTCAGCAGCGCTTTAGCGCAGCTTGATGCGCAACCCAAACAGGAAACGGATGGCGCCGCACAGATCTGGTGGGCCGGCCTGCCCGGCAATGCCGGCAACTTCCCGATGAACGACACCTTTGACACGTTCGCTGAACAAGCTTGCTGCTTTTTCAACCTCGAAACCAACTATCGTTCCTCTCTTTCCCCATGCGGCATCCGCTTAGGCGACCGCCTAAGCGGTAAACCGCTTCACGTCGATCTGAGCGATGAACCCATGAAAATGGGTGTAACTACCAACCGCAACAAATTTATTCTTGGCCCGTCTGGCAGCGGCAAATCCTTTTTTACCAACCACCTGCTGCGTTCTTATTTTGAGCAAGGCGCACATATAGTGTTGGTCGATGTAGGCCATAGCTATCAAGGCCTTAGCGATTTTGTCGATGGCTACTACTTCACGTATAGTGAAAAGAACCCGATCTCTTTCAATCCCTTTTACGTCGGTGCGGGTGATACCCTCGATACCGAAAAACGGGAAAGCATCAAGGCCATGATCCTGGCGCTCTGGAAAAAAGAAGACGAAGGCGTACAACGCAGTGAATACATCGCCATCAGCGATGCGTTGTTTCACTATTATAACAGCAACCCTGAATTCCCGTGCTTCAACTCCTTTTACGACTTTTTATCCGGCACTTTCTACGAAACCATGAAGGCCAGCAAAGTCAAAGATGCCCATTTTGACATTGACAATCTGCTGTTCGTGCTGCGGCCCTATTACAAAGGCGGTGAGTATGATTATTTGCTGAATGCCACGGAAAACCTCGACTTGTTACAGCGTCGCTTTATCATATTCGAACTGGATAATATCAAAGATCACCCGATATTATTCCCGGTAGTGACCTTAATTATCATGGAAACCTTCGTTTCCAAAATGCGCAAGCTACCCAAAGACGTGCGTAAGATGATCCTGATCGAGGAAGCCTGGAAAGCGATTGCCCGCGAAGGCATGGCGGAATACATCAAATACTTGTTCAAAACCGTACGCAAATACTTTGGCGAGGCGCTGGTCGTAACGCAAGATATCGAAGATATTATCAGTTCACCAGTTGTTAAACAGGCCATCATCAATAACAGCGACTGTAAAATCCTACTTGACCAGCGCAAGTATCAAAATGACTTCCCGAAGATCCAACAACTGCTCGGTATTACTGATAAGGAAACCGCGCTGATCATGTCCATGAACCGCGCGAATGACGAACGCTACAAATACAAAGAGGTATTTATCTCCCTCAACGGCCAGCTATCAAAAGTCTACCGTACCGAAGTGAGCCGCGAGGAATACTGGACCTATACCACCGAAAGCGCTGAAAAAGCCAAAGTCCAAAAATACACGCAGCAGTACGGCGATATCCGCAAAGCCATCGCTGCTATTGTCCTGGAAGAAAAACAAACTAAAAACAAAGCCGCATGAAAAAATTGATCCCAATCCTGTTCCTGCTCGTGGCCTGCAAGGCAGCCAACCACGATGGCAAGTATATCAATCACACCAACGGCCAGTTTTCGGTTACCGACGACACGTTGGAGGTCCGTGACACAGTCATCATCGAACATACCGGCTTCCAAAAGATCAGAAATGGCGTAACGCAACCCAAAGAGTTTAAGACCAAACAGCTTTTTGAATTGCATCCGCAATTCAATGGTAACCAACTCATTTTAAATAATAACACCTATGAAAAGCTTTAATATAACAGTCATCCTATTACTGTTTAGCGTTGCCTGCAACGCGCAATTCGTAGTGGGTACGGTCCTCAACCAAACCGTTGGCCGTATTATCCGGGCGATTGACCTGCAGGTGCAACAGGCACAGAACAAAACGATATGGCTGCAAAATGCCCAAAAGGCGATTGAAAATCAGTTGCATCAACTGCAACTGAACAATATCGCCGGCATCAGTACCCAGCAAAAGGATTTGTTTACGGAATATTATAACGAACTGACCCAGGTGAAAGCGGTCATTACTGATTACGAGCAGGTAACGAATATTATTTCACGTCAAACCCAACTGGTTTCGCTGTATAAAACGAGTTGGACCGCCACCCAGCAGGACGGGCATTTCAATCCCACGGAACTCCATCAAATTCAGCAGGTCTATAGCGGTATATTACTGGGAAGTGCCAACAACCTCGACCAATTGGCCAAGGTCATCAACGCTTTCCAAACCCAAATGACTGATGGCCAGCGCATGGAGATCATCGATCACATCCAGCGCCAGATCGACGGTAATTACAATGACCTCAAAAGATTTACGAACCAAAACATCCAGCTGAGCATGGCCCGCGCCCAGGATCAGAACGATGTACAAACCGTCAAAAATTTATATGGCTTACATTAAATATATCCCGCTACTGTTACTCAGTTTACCCGCCAAAGCGCAGCTTTTCGGCCAGGCCAATGCACAGGTCAAATACTATGAGCAGCAGATCGCTGCCTATCATGCCCTGCAATCCGAAATTAAACAGGGTTATAACGTTTGTAAAAACGGTCTGAACGGTATTGCCAGTATTAATACCGCCGAACTCAATGCCCACACGGCTTATTGTACCGCGCTGAAAATTCCTTCGCCTGCTGTCAAAAACAGTAGCCAGGTAAAAGACATCCTGAACTACCAGGCTTATATCAACAGGGCGTTTTCGCAAACCTTCGAAGGACTTAATACCGACGAAGCAAATTATGAAACTGCTGTAAAAAATCAGGTGTTTGACGGCTGCAACAAAGATTTGGTTGACCTCCAAAACCTGCTGGCCGCAAACAAACTGCAATTGAGCGATGACGAACGCCTCAAAAGATTGAACGCTATTCACGCTTCGATGCTGGAGAAATACCAGTTCAGCCAAAGCTTTACGAATAGCCTCAAAATATTGGCACTCCGTCGCCAGCAGGAAAGTAATGATGCCAACACCTTAACTAATCTGTATGCGAACCATTAAAATCACCATAATCTTCTTGTTCGTCAGTTTGGGCAGCTATGCCCAAAGCAGCGACCTGACGCAGCTCATTTTGGATATCGAAAAGCTCACCCAATTGAAAGGCATTTTATCCGATATGAAAACCGGCTACGACATTGTCAATGGCGGTTATAACGAGGTTAAGTCCATTCAAAGCGGCAACTTTAATTTGCACGCGACCTTCCTCAATGGTCTAAACGCCGTTAGCCCATCGGTGGCCAATTATGGCCGTGTCGCCGATATCATCTTGCAGCAAGCCAACCTCGTTACCGAATACAGCCGCTATAAAAAGGAGTTTGCACAAAGTGGCAGTTTTACGGTCAGCGAACTCAGCTACATGGCCAATGTCTATTCAACACTGCTCCAGGAAAGTTTGCAGAACCTAAGCCGACTGACCGATATTTTAATGGCGGGTAAACTCCGGATGTCCGATGCCGAGCGCCTGAAAGCCATTGACAAAATTTACGCAGAAAGTTCAGATCAATATGCTTTTCTACAGCATTTTGATCGTCAAGGCGTCATGCTTAGTCTGCAAAGAAGCCATGATCTGAACGATACACAAACACTCAAAAACTTATACCAGCTACCATGAATACATTGCTTCAAATCACCGGACTATCGTCTGATATCGGCGGCCTACAGGGCGTGTTGAACGGCGTCTATAATGGCATGATGCCCCTATGCAGCAGCCTGATCGATGTCGGTCGCGGCATTGCCGGTTTCGGTGCGCTACTGTATATCAGCACCCGTGTCTGGCGGCAGATCGCTGCTGCTGAACCCATCGACTTTTATCCCTTGATGCGGCCATTCGCCATTGGCCTGACCATCCTGTTATTTCCCACCTTCATCGCACTGATGAACGGGATACTCAATCCAACCGTCACCGCCACCGGCGGCATGGTCGCCAATTCCGATGCCGCCATCCAAACTTTACTGGCCGCCAAACAAGCCGCCGTTGAAAAGACGGACGCTTATCAGATGTACGTTGGTGCCGATGGTGAAGGCGACCGCGACAAATGGTATAAATATTTGCACCCAGATGATCCGACCGACAGTAAAGAGGGCATGTTCTCTTCAGTCGGCAACGACATGAAATTCGCGATGGCCAAGGCCAGTTATAATTTCCGCAACAGCGTCAAACAGTGGATGAGCGAAATATTACAGGTTTGCTATGAAGCAGCGGCGTTGTGCATCAATACCATTCGCACCTTTTATCTCATCGTATTGGCCATACTCGGCCCGCTTGTATTAGGCTTGTCCGTATTCGATGGCTTTCAGTTTACGCTGAATACCTGGTTGGCCAAGTACGTAAACGTGTTCTTATGGCTGCCGGTCGCTAATATCTTCGGCGCGATCATCGGTAAAGTGCAGGAAAACATGCTCAAGCTGGATATCCAACAAGTGCAAAGCGCTGGAGATACATTTTTCAGTTCGACCGATACGTCTTACTTAATATTTCTGCTCATTGGTATCATCGGCTACTTCACCGTACCTGCCGTAGCTGGCTATATCATCAACCCCGGCGGCGGTAATGGTTTATTGAACAAAGTCAGCACACTCGCCTCAACAGCCGTCATGTCGGCAGGTGGCGCGTTCAGCGGTGCTTTTACCAGCAGCAGCAATCACCATACAGCGAGCAGCACTTCCAATAATGCCATGCCTGCACCGCCGTCCAGTCCGAACAACGACTACCAGAAACAGAAACTCGATCCGGAAACAAAATCTAAGAAAGATTAAAAACGATTATCATGTTCACCCATCTGAAAAACATTGAAACCAGCTTCCAGCACATCAAGCGCTTCAGCTATATCTTAATTGTTGCTTGTGCACTCATCTGTGGCTTCGCCACTTTCAAAAGCTACCAGTTTGCATCGGCAGCGAGCGCGCACGTGTACATCCTGGCCGGCGGCAAAGCATTGGAAGCCTTTGCCGCTGACCGTAAGGATAATATCCCGGTCGAGGCCCGCGACCATATCCGCATGTTCCACCATGACTTCTTTACTCTCGACCCCGATGAAAAGGTGATTGAAGCCAATATCGGTAAGGCATTATACCTCGCCGATGAAAGTGCCCGCAACCAGTATAATGGCCTCAAGGAAAAAAGCTATTACAACAACCTGATCTCGGGCAACATCAGCCAGCAGATCGAGGTCGACAGCATCCACTTGGATATGAACCAATACCCTTATTATTTCAAGTGCTGGGCCATTCAAAAATTGGTGCGCTCGACTTCCAATGTCAACAAGCTGCTGATTACGCAAGGCTATTTGCGCAATGTCAGTCGTAGTGATAATAATCCGCATGGCTTCCTTATTGAGCGATGGGAAACGCTGGCTAACCGTGACACCACTATTAACAAATGAAACGCCCACACAAAATCCTGATCGTTATCGCAGCCAGCTACGCTGTCCTGCTCGGCTGGTCGCTCAATTACAATAAGATCAATATCAAACCCGGCCGTATGCCTTCGTTCATCGGCCATAATCTTCAAGACCATGGAAAAACAACGCAAATTCTACCTCATCCTGCCGCTACTGGTGATACCCTTCCTGACGCTCGCATTCTGGGCGCTCGGCGGCGGGCGGACACCGCAGCAGCAAACTGCCGCGCGCGGCATCGACACCACGCTGCCGCAGGCACAATTCAGCAAACAGGAAAAACACGATAAGCTATCGGTTTATCAGACCGTCCTGCGCGATTCGGTACATGATGGTGTCAGCCCATCTTTTTTGAAGGCGATGGGGCTCAAAAATGCCGATTCCGCAAAAATCGCAACGGTCAATAACTGGCCTGATGCTGATCAAAGCGCGGCACATATCCAGGAAAAGTTAGCAGCTATCAATAAACAACTGGCCCAGCAACAGGTACAACAAACGCAACCCCAGGTTTCGTCCTATGGCGCTGCAAATGACAATGAGCAAAGCATCAAAAAACTGCAGGCGATGAACAAAATGCTGAAAAGCAGCGAGCAGCAGGAAGACCCGCAAATGAAGCAGCTTAGTCAAATATTGACGCAGATACAGCAGATCCAAAATCCGCAGACCGTTAAAAAAGAAAAAAAACCCGAAGACAGTACACCGTTCAAAGCTATACCAGCAATTATTGACGGTAAGCAAAAAGTGATGGATGGGGGTGCGGTCAAATTGAAATTGACCGACTCGGTACAGCTTAAAGACCAATGGATACCCAAAGGCCAGGAAATCTTTGGTGTTTGTTCCGTAACCAACCAACGACTGCTTTTGACCATCCAGAATATTCGGCTGGACAAACAAATTATTCCGGTGAACTTAACCGTCTTCAGTTTAGATGGGATGCCCGGCATACCCGCACCCGAAGCCGAGATCGGCGGCGCGGCCTCGAGCGGTGCGAGCGACGCCGTGCAAAGCATGCAGTTCCTGAGTATGGACGCCAGTTTAGGCGCGCAAGCTGCGGCCGGTGGCGTGAATGCCGCTAAAGGCCTTTTCAGCAAAAAGGTCAAAAAGATCAAGGTCAAGCTCAAAGACGAATACCCGGTACTCTTAAAAATTAACCATTAAAGCCATGACACTCAGACCCGTGAACCGCGTCCTGCTGACTTTTAAAACCTGGGACGAGAAAAAGAATGAATTGCAGCCGCATAGCCAGGCCGCTGACCAACGCACGCTTGACTTGTTGCAATTACAGCATCTGCGCGAAGCCAAACATCGCCTCCGCGACAATGTGCGGCCCGACGAGCAGCCGTTTATGGCACTGCTGAATAACCAAGTGCAGCGCCTGGAAAAAAAGCTTTATCCGAATCTGATTCAACGATTTTTAATGCAATTAAAGGATCGGCTGTTCGATGGCCCGGCTTATTTAAAGCAACAAGCAGATCAACGCGCTGCGAATATGGAAAACTTGAAACAACAGTTACAAGAGAAAGGCCTGAGCTCGGTAGCCGGTAAACTAGAAGACCATTTGAACCCTGACCATAAACAGGCATGCCTGCCGCTGGATTGCCTGTTGCGCGGAGGTAGAAGTTTGGAGTATGACCTGTGGTTTGAAAAGGATGAACAGGGCAATTTCCAATTGACAAGGCTCGACGGTAGCCTTAAAGATAAAATTGAGCCCATCAAGTCCTACGAATTTGAATTCAAAGACTGGCCTGGCCTTCAGGCTAATCAAGTCTTGAATTTGTTAGAGGGCCGCGCGTTAAAACAAGACTACGTTGATGCCACCGGTCGGGAAACTAGCCGCTGGGTCGAACTTGGCGCTAACGGTCCGCACCACTATGCCCCGCACAGTTATGACCACTACAATGCGATCGGGAACATCATGGAGATCACGGCCAACATGGATGATCTTTCTGACCTGCTGGAATTGGGCCAACTGGTTCCTACGTATTGGAAGCGGGACGGACAACTTCAAGAAATCAGCGTACAGGCCGACCCAGGTAAAAACGGGTTGAAATTTTTCGATGCCAAAGGCAAGGAGGTGACCGAAGTGCAATTGAATCAACGGGCAGCACAAATGGCGAAATCAAAAAAGCCGGAACCACCCGCTCCAAAACAAACTTTAGGTAAGAAAAACGGTCACCGAGTACACGCATAAATCATGGACAAAGCCATCAATTTTTACGAGCTGAAGCAGGAACTAGCTGACCTCGGTTTTACCGACCCGCAGGTCATAGACGACCTGCGCAGCGCGGTTTTCCTCGAAAACGAAGAGCAGCGCATCGCAACGCAGGCATTTGACGTCGCCTTCGACCTCGACCTGATTCGTGATGAGCGCGGCCGCTTAACTTTCCTTGCTTATACCGGCAGTTTAGGCGCTGGTACGGATAACTGGCAACTACAAACTTTTCAGCCCAATGTCCACGCAGGTGCTGCCGCCGAACTCCTGCAAGCCCGCGCCACCCGGACAGTTGACACGGAAGACCTCAGTTTCATGCCGCTCGACCCTAAAGCTGTCCAGAAAGAAATCAGAACGATCCACATGCAAAATATGACTATTACCCAGGAAACCGCCGAACAATTTGCCGGTTTCGTCGAAGAATCACTGACCTATGGCCAGCAATGGTTCACTTATGAACTGGAGGAAAACGGCCAGGTCAAAGCGGACAGCTGGTATGCCTTTTCAAAACGGCAAGCCGCTGACGAAGACGCCGAGATCATCCGGCCGTTTGCGCATTCGGCCAAAGCAGAAGATCTGCTACCTGAACTTTATCGCCATATCGATCAACAAACAACATCCATTTATTTACAAAAATCCAATACGATGAACAACGAGAATTTAAGTTACCTGCAAAAGCAATTGCTGAACATGGGTTTCGGCGAGAAGCTGAATGAAGACCTGGAGAAGAACATCAAGGCCAAAGCGACCGAGTTTGTACTGCCCACCACGCTGGAGTACAATCAGCAAAGCGTGGATTACAACCTGCATTTTAAGGCCGGGGAGCAAAATGACATGTACTTTTTTAACAAGTACGATGCCAAGATGCCTGACAAAAACCTGGAGCATACGTTTTACATCAATCGAGGCAATGGTGTCACCGCAAAGGAGGCGTATAATTTATTGGAGGGCCGTTCGGTCCACAAGCAACTGGAGAACCTGGAGAACGAAAAGTACAATGCCTGGCTGATCATCGAGAACGGCAAGCTGCGCACCTTTAACGACAAATGGAACTACCACCCTGAAAAGGCCATCGATAAGATGGACATTGTCGGTATTGGTGAACCCGGTGCCAAAGAAAAGCTGATGAAGTCCCTTGAAAAAGGCAACCGCCACCAGGTCACCGCCATGAAAAACGGTAAAGAGGTCAAGCTCTTTATTGAGGCCAACCCGGCCGAACATCGCGTGAACCTGACCAACTGGAAAGGGGAGGCCCAGCAACTCGAACACTATAAAAAGGCCGAGCTCAAACAGGATAAAAAACAAGCGGAAAAACCGGCTGAAAAACAAACCACTGATGACACAAAAAAAAAGCGCACGCGACAAGCTAAAGTGACGGTTTGATAAAACATAAAAGTCCCCGGCCCCGGTTGGGGATTTTTATTGAAATAACTGGTCCAAAAAAAACTGGATCTCCTGTTGCGCCATATAGAACTTCCAGGCATGTTGCGTGGTACCGCTTTCATAAAATGGCGGATTTGGACGCGGCGGCGTCTTAAATTCTTTTTGAATGATCAGCGATGAAGGGTCCGTATAACCCTTATGGGCAAGATCAGCCAGTACGCTCGGTATCACCTGTTCATTGAATACATTACAATTACAACCTAAAGAGGTTGAACCATAAACGCCGGCCAGTTTTATGTGTAAAAACTGTTTGCTGACTGCATAATCCTGGCGGTTATAGCCGATAACGACCTTATCGATATGGTTATCCGCGGCATTGATCCTTCGCGGTCCCCGCTCGTTGAAATCCTGGAAAGTCTGCTCAGCCGGTACGGCGGGAGCAAGCACACCAATACGGATGCGTCCGGTCGGCGTAGGTGCCAGATTCAGGGCATTCAATTGCTCCTTATCCCATTCCGGCCAGACCAGGTCAAAGCCTTTCCATTTCGTAACCGTATTAAACAAAGCACCAAAAGCCAAACCGGCACCTAAACTGTGGGTGATCACAATTTCCGGAACTTGTACCCGTTGCTCTACGCCAGTCATCAATTTTCGAAAAGCGATGCTGATAAAGCGGGAATTCAGCAATGCCGGTTTCCAGATATCAATGACCTTGGTGCCATCGGTATCCCGCGCATTCATACTATCCCAATGAATTTCGACATAGACCGGTTTCTTATCCGCAGCATAGTGCCGGTCGGTAATGATCTTGCGCATTTCCTTGTACTCCGGGTCTACACGAGTATCATTCAGCCCGTGCACCAGGTACACCAGCCTTCCTGCTTGTTGCGCCTGCACCATATCGCTCACTTGTTTCACCGCCTGCTCCTCTAAACGGCCCTGCACTTCCTGGTAAGCCTCCGGGTCATTCATGCCTGCGCTTGCATGATAAAATTCCCTTAAGGCTTTCATCGAAGCGGGATGTGTCAAAAAATACTGTTTCAGGCTGGCCTGCTTCTTGTCCTTGCTTTTTAAGCGGATATGGAGGTCGTTGGTATCGATCGGCACAGCGGTGCCGGGGTACAGGTCACCATAACGGTCAAAATAAACGCGGGTCACCGTAGCGGTATCGCTTACCGGGATCAATTGCCGGCCGCGTAGTCCCATATAGTAAACCTTGCAACCCGATAATAAAAACAAGACCATGATAAGGGCTAAAGGTTTGACTATCTTCATGTTACTAAGTTAACGGATATTCACTTAAATTTAACATGGCCGCCTTATCTTTGAATTGTGAAAAAGAAACTCAATTATATCTTAACTGCCGCGCTGGCACTGGTATTGATCTCCTGGGGTGGCGTGGGTCATAAGACCGTAGCGACTATCGCGGAGAACCACCTGAATGCCGAAGCCAAAACTTCTATCAAAGCTTTGTTGGGCGACCAAAGCATCGCCGATATCGCCTCCTGGGCCGACGAAGTGCGTAACACCCCCGAATACAAAAGTACCGGGCCTTTGCACTATGTCGACCTGCCGCTGGGCTATACCTACGACGAGTTCGCTGCCGAGGTCAAAAAACAAGGGGAAGGCAATGTCCATGGCGCGATCCTCAAATACGAGGCCGAACTGCAAAGCAATACGACACCCAACGAAGAAAAGACCATCGCCTTAAAATTCTGGTGCATTTCATTGGTGACTGCCACCAGCCCATGCATGTCAGCAGAGCAGAAGATAAAGGAGGCAACGACATCAAAGTACAATTCAACGGCCGCAATACCAATTTACACAGCTTATGGGACAGCGGCCTGATCGGCAAGGAAGGCAAGACCTTTGACCTGATGGCCAAGGACTATGATAACGCAACGAAAACCGATATCATCAAATGGACAGGCACCGACCCGATGACCTGGCTTTGGGAAAGCTATCAGTTCAGTACCAAAATTTATGGCGCCATCGCAAAGAACAATACCCTGGATGATGCGTACTATCAGGCAAATATCCCTATTATCCAGCAACGTATCGAAATGGCCGGCATCCGCTTAGCAGGCGAGCTCAACAAGATATTTTCACAATATCCGGTCAAAGGCGGTTTGACCCATATCGGCACCCCCATGTCAGCCAACATCGCTAAAGAGATCGACATCAAAGATGCGGCGCAGCATCTAAACGAATGGGTCAGTATTACGGCGCAAGCTTATAGTTCACGCAGTATAGGCGAAATGACTTTAGTTAATTTAGGCGCAGCTTATCCGAACCAATTGTTAACTATTGTCTTAAAAGAAGGTGCCGCGGCGCTCAAACTCGACGGCAAGAACATTACAGTCAAAGGTAAAGTCATCGAGTACAAAGGCAAGCCCGAGATCGAAGTGACCGACCCGGGGGAGTTGAAAATCAATTAATTAAAATGGATATACGCGGTTAATGGCGTAATGGAAGTAAATGCCCGGCAGCGGACAATTTTGTTGTATTTGCCATCATAAAAAACCTCTGCGTAGAAGTTGGGATGGCTGTACAAAGCGACTTTCAATTTGTTTTCAAAACGCACGTCAATAAATTTGCCCTGCATGGCAAAAGCTGCGCGTTCCTCATTGTTGAGGGCATTGAATTCGCGAAGGGTCATCAGGCTAAGCTACGATAATTCAGAAAATTGTAAGCGCTCTGCTTGTTTGTGCTAATATTTTTAGTAATGACGTTTGTAAATACGCCCATCAAACGTATCTTTGGCACACAGGATTATGAACGAGCCATTTAATCTGCCGGTTACTTATAAAGGTGAAGAGCTGGAACTGAAAGCCCGGTTCGAGCGCTGGGGTTATACCCACCGCTTTGTCGTTCTTTTTGGCGAAACCACCGTGACCTTTGAACCTGATGATGAGGGGAATTACCGGGCTTTGGGTGAGGGACAAATCGAGATTGGCTTGCTGCAAATGGTTGCCAGTAAACTGGCGGCGTTAAGCCGTTCAACGGTATGAGCAATCCCACGCTGGAGCTGGCTTCGGCTTATGTAGAAAGCACCAACACTATTGTTTTTCTGACGGGGAAGGCGGGCACGGGAAAAACTACTTTTCTGCAAAACCTGCGGCAAACCTCCAAGAAGCGCTTGGCGGTGGTGGCGCCGACCGGCGTCGCGGCGATCAACGCGGGCGGGATGACGATCCATTCGTTTTTTCAACTGAGTTTTGCGCCGGCTGTCCCTGGGAGCCTTGGTCAGGACAGCTTTTACAGCGCGGAAAAACGCGAACTGTTACAAAACCTCGAATATTGGTGATCGACGAGATCAGTATGGTCCGGCCGGATGTTTTGGACCAGATTGACCTTATCCTACGAAATAGTAAAGGTTCAACGCACGCGTTCGGCGGCGTACAGTTGTTGTTGATCGGCGATTTGTCGCAATTAAGCCCGATCATCCGGGAGGATGAATGGAACATCCTGCGACCACATTACGCGACGCCCTATTTTTTCAGCAGCCAGGCCTTGCAGAAAGCCCGCTATGTGCGCATCGAATTGGACCAAGTTTACCGTCAGAAAGAGCAAGCTTTCGTGGATATCCTCAATGAAGTGCGCAACCAACGCCTCAGCGAAATCAGCCTCGATCTGCTCAACGCCCGTTATATTCCGGATTTTAAACCGGCAGAAGACGATCCTTATATTATGTTAACGACGCACAATGCGATCGCGCAGCAGATCAATGCCGAACGATTGGATGGGCTGGCCGGGAGTGTGTTCGAATTTACGGCGACCATCCGCGGCGATTTCCCCAAGGATGCCTATCCCACGGAAACCACGCTCAAACTAAAAATTGGCGCGCAGGTCATGTTCGTTAAGAACGATAGCTCGGCCGAGAAGCGGTTTTACAACGGCAAGATCGGCACCGTCAGCCGCATCGAAGACCAGGTGGTTTATGTGGACGACTTAGCCGTCGAAACGGTCGAATGGACCAACGTCAGATACGAAGCCGCTGAAGAAGCCATCAAAGAAACCAACGCCGGCAGCTTTGCCCAGATCCCGCTCAAGCTGGCCTGGGCGATCACCATCCACAAAAGCCAGGGGCTGACCTTTGACAAGGCCATCATCGATGTGTCTGAGTCTTTTGCGCATGGGCAGGCTTATGTGGCGCTGAGCCGCTGCCGCAGTTTGTCGGGGATGGTCTTGCGCAATCCCGTCAGCGCGCAAAATATCATCGGTGACCCGGCCGTCACGCGTTTAAACGAACAGGTGGAGGCGGTCAAGCCTGACCAGCAAACATTGGAACGCGACCGCGGGCAATACCAGCTGTTTTTATTGAGCGAGCTGTTCAACTTCGTGCCGCTGCAAAACCGGCTCAAAGGATTTGATCTGCTATTACCGGTCTCTCCAAGCGAAATTTTGGAGATCGCTGCCAGGTTCAACCGCAAGCTGGATTTGGAACGCAGCCAATCAGCAGCCAACTATTTCTTGGGCAAACTGCGCGCCGCTACCGAAAACCTGCACCTGCAATTACCGGACCTGATCGGACAATCCAAAGACAAGGCCGCCAAAGCCGACCAGCTCATCCATTGGCTGATGAACCGCATCCGCTTACTCGAATATTTTGCCGTGAACCCCTTTACGACCGAAACGTACCTGGCACTGGCCAAAACAAAAATGAGCGTTAGCGAGCGCTCTTACCTCAAAGTATTGAACGCCGTCCCGAACGAAAAGCTTTACGAGCAAATCCTGGCCTGGCGGGAAACGCAGGCAGCAATGGAAAAAGTGATGCCCAGCATGGTGCTATCTGAGAAAACAACTGCCGCCATCGCCGAAAAACTGCCCGCGACCCTAAGGGCCTGAGTGCCATAAAAGGTGTCGGCCCGCAAAAAGCCCAGCAATACGGCCCAGCGCTTATTGGCCTGATCCGCTCATACCGGTCGGGCGATGAACAAGCGAGCTTATTTTAAGGTCTTGCCGGATTGCAACAGTTCCTGGGTGATGCTCCGGGTATAGGTTTTGATTTCTTCCTGAAAATCATTGACGGACGCGCCGCTGCGGATTTCTTCGAGCCGAAGTAGAAAAAATAGCCTTTACCGGGCGTTCGGTAACGTTCATTGACATATTAGCAACACAAACTTATTTTCATGAATTAGACATTTAAGGCGGTTAAAGATCAAGTACGATACGAGCGGTGGTATCACGCTTTTTCTGTTCGAGCAGCCGGGTGTAACGCTGGGTGGTTTTGACGTGGCGGTGGCCGAGCATTTTGGAAACGGTGTAGATGTCGGTGCCGTTATTTAATTGTAAAGTAGCGTAAGAGTGCCGCAAACAGCAAAAGGTGATGTGTTTATGGATGCCGGCTTTGGCTGGCCACTCGACCAGAAAGTCCCTGATCTGGTTATAGTAAAGCCGTTTGAAAACACGTTCGCCCGTTTCGCCGGGTTGACCGAGCAGGTCGTAAGCTTGGTTAGCAATGGGCATGTGCTGGGTTTTTAAGGTTTTGAGTTGGCTGAACTGCAAATAGTATTCATCGCGGTTGCCACGGACTTCCTGCCAGGTCAACGCGTGGATATCACAAAAACGCAAGCCGGTTAATATACCAAATAGGGTAACGCGCTTACACAATTCATTATTGGTCGGCGTATTTAAAAGTTGTTTGATATCCGCCATCGTCAGAAATTCGACCAGCGCTTCGCGCTCTTTCAGACCCGGGCTCAAGGCATAGAGGTCATCCGGTATCAGCTTTTCTCGCCAGGCTTGCTTCAGGGCATTGCGAAATTTGTTGTAATAACTCAGGGCGCTGTTATGCCCGATCCCGGCACGCTTCTCCCGTAATTTTGGTCCACTGCGCAGATACGCTTTAAAGTCTTCGCATAGCGACAAATTGATGTCAATGAAGCGCAAATCCTGATTTTCTGTAAATTTTTCAAAATAGCGTACGCTGCTGTCCTAATTATGCCGGTTCATCCCGCGCTGGCGATTGGCCAGCTTACGGAAATAAGCGTTAAAACTTTGCAGGCGCTGATGGTCGGGCGTAAAGCCGAGCAATTGTGATTGCAAGTCTAACTGGCGCCGGGCGCGGACATTTTCGGCTAATTGCCAGGTTTCTTTATTGTGCAGTTTTTCCGCGTCGGTTTTGGGTTTATCATAGACAAAAAGTTTCAGGATCTCTTTGCGGCTTTTCCTGCCGGTCTTGGGATTGGTTAACGGCGGGTAATAATCAAAATAAAGCCGGGTACGGTTATTTCTTAGCGGGCGTTTTCTTAGGCTGACTTTTATCGGCCAATGATAAAAATCCTAAGCAAAAAAACCTCACCACCTGCCAAACTATTCCTCCTCGCGCGGAACGAAGCTTTCGATCAGGTCGTTAATATCTTCTTTAATACGGTGGTAATTGATCAGTGTTTCGTTCGGGCTGAGTTGGCGCACGGGTGGAATGTCTTGGTAGTTGCGTTCTTCTGCGGCTAAAGCATCATGGTCGTTTTGAATTTCGCAATGAAAGGTTTTGAGGTCGATGCGGTTGGTCGGGTCGTCAGCCACCATCCCCACAAATTCGCCGGATGACAGACCCGAAATTTTGGACGCAGGTATAGCATAATCCAATTGGGTCGAACGGCTGATAGATGTATCGCTACTGTTAATGGACACGCTTTCCTTGACCTGGTTGATCTTGCCAAAACGTTCGGCGAGTTGTTTGGCCGTATCGCCAGTGACCTGGCCCGCGATCACATTTCCCGGCAAGTTGGTCAGCACATCAGCCTGGTCACGGCCATAGTCCTGTTTTAGCTGGCTGAAGTCCTGGACAGCGATGGTTGTGGCTACGCGGTTTGATCGGGCGGTTGCAAACAGGGTGTCCATCCCGTTGACGTATAAGGTGGGAAATTCATCGCAAGCGACACTGCATTTGTGCTGGCCTGTCCGGTTGATCCATTTTTGCGCACGGTTCAGTATGAGTGATAGTACGGGTCCAAAAGTTTGCGACTTCTGCGGGTTATTGGCCAGGCATAATATCTTTGGGGCCTCTGGATTATTAATATCCAACGTAAAGTCATTACCGCTCATGACATAATAAATCATGGGTGAAGATAAACGCGCCAGACCGATCTTGGCGCTGGCGATCTGTCCTTCGAGCTGTTCATAGGCCTCGTTCTTCCATGCAGAGATAAAAGGATTGATCAGGACCTCAATCTCGGGTTCGCTGGTCAATACAGTAAACAGATCCTTGTAATCCACTAGCGAGAGTTCGATGACGTGAGGCAGGGTACAGTATTTTCCGCTTTGATATTTTTTGAGGAACCAGATCAGCGCCGTCACAAAATTGATCGGGGATTCGACAAAGAAATCGCCCTGTTTTTTGATCCACTCACGGTTCAGGCCAAGCATGATCGTACGGCTGGACTCGATCGCATCGGTAATATCGGTCATCGTTTCCGGTTCCAGTGGATTGCAACGATGCATGCCCTGTTCCAGATTGATGACGTAATAGGAGGGTTTTACGGCATAGCCTTCACTATATTTGAGTAAAGCGTTATAAGCGATCCTGGAAAGGTCAGGATATTTGAAATCATAGATTAGCATGGTAAAGGATTTAGCGATGTGCTGTTTGATCAGATGCTGCATGACGAAATACGATTTTCCGGAGCCTGGACTGCCGACGATCAGTGTTCCGCGGAAAGGATTGATGATATTGATCCAGCTATCCCGCTCTTTACCTTTGAGCTGATATTTAGCAGGCAGGTTGATGGAGTATTCATTTTCGAGCAGCCGTTCTTCTTGGGGAAAGGTCTCGTTCTCTTTATTGAAAATATCCCCGCCCAATTTGATGCGGAGCAACCGCCCAAACAAACTAATGCCAGTCATCAATAATAGAAACCCGACCAAACTCGCCGCCATATAAACAATAGCGAGATCGAGCAGCCAACAACTCCCGGCATAAAAGAGCAGCCCTGTAACCGCATAAGCTACCGCGGTTTTGGCCTGCAACTTTTCGTCTTTCTTGCCTTTGGTCCCGGCGAGCGAAACCAGCAGCAAAGCCAGCGCAGCGGCCTTCGCTGTCCACACCGTTTGAAAGATCGGCAGCCTGGAAACCGGCAGTAACAAATGATCGGCCGGTTTCGCCGTTAAATGCCAACGCTCAAACTGGGCATAACAGCTCAAATAGAAATGAAGGAGCAGAATGGCGATGCTGAGCAGGCGGGTAAAATCAATCGTCTTTCTGAGGGCTTGTTCGTTTTCTCCGGTTTGCATGATGGTAGATTTATAGGATTATAGATTTTGTCCTTTGCGTTTTTTAAGCTGGCGCTTGATCTTGTTGAGCGCGCCTATGTCGTCCTGGTCAGGCTGTAATAAAATGTCCAGGAACTCGGATGAGCCGCCGTCATTGTAATTTTCCCTGTGCGTGGGTGGCGACGATTGGATAATCGCTGCTGAATTTGTAGCATGCGTTTGGGTGGTTGCAGACGGGTTGGGTTCGGTAGTAGCTATTGTTTTAGGCTGGTTGAATCGCTCGTTGAGTGGATTGGCGCTAAATTCTTTGCCGAGATCGCTGCCATTAAAGACAGTTTTGTTTTCGTGGTCGATGAAAGTTGCGCCGTAGATGCGGCCATCATCGTTTCTTCTAAAAAACACTTCAATGTTTTGGGTTTTTAGGGACTGTTCGAATGCGGCGCGGTCGCTGGCTTTTTGAAGGGCTTTGGCGATTTTTGTTTTGAGCGCTTCTTTGAGTGGTTTACGCAATTGCGCATTCAGCTTGAATTTTTCCACCAGTGTTTTTAAGGTCGGCTTGCCGTAGATGCTGCTGGCTTTGATAGGCACCCCGGTTTTATTGCCCTGCGCATCGGTGATCCAGTATAGCAACCCCTCACGGGCAAACATCTGAGAATCTTTAGCGCCCCGGTCAGCCTGCACATGGTAATGTTGTAATACCGCGTTCAGCTCATGAATACTGATGAATTTATAATTGCGAACGACTTGACCCACGACATTGGTAATCGCCCGTTTGGTTTCGACTTTGCCATAATCGACGGTTTTCAGGTCGGCTTTCAGATCAGGCTTTTGCTTTTCCTGTTCTTCAGCTTTGACCAGCCCATATTTGACCTCGATGGCCTTACGGGCCTTCTCGGACTCGTTTTGACCGAGGTAATGCAGGCTGATGCGGTAACCATCGCTTTTAATATTGGTAGTGACGATATGAATGTGCGGGTGCCCGGCATCGAAGTGACGGTACACCAAATAGGGCTGAGTTTCAAAACCAATGCCTTTGATATAGTCTTCGGCAATGTTGTTCAGGTTTTCATCGGTTAGATTTTCACCATTTGCAAAGTTGAGCGACACATGCACCGTATTGGTTTTCGTGCGTTCATTACGGTCTGCCAAATCGGTCAGCCGGTGTAGCTTATCATGAAACTTCATATCCTTGATTTCTTTGGGGTAGCGGGCCGCCGCGATCAATTTGGCTTTGGCCTGTTTGACTTTGTTTTCATTATAATTGATGGCACCGATCAGGCTTTTGCCGTTGATGATTTTTGCGACCATAGATCTGCGAATTGGTTCATCCGGTCTTTGATGTGGTTGATGGCGGGTTCGACTTTGCCATTAATAGCACTGAGCAAATTGCCCCAAAGCCGGACGTCAGGGTTTCCGTGTGCGGCATTGATCTGGTGAACCGCCTGGTTCAAATTGTTGCCGATCGCATTCAGTTCCCGCCTGAGTAGCACCATTTCCTCTAACACCTCATCCATTGCCTTATCCCGGTAATTCACCGTCACCGGTTTCTCCAGCAAGACACTGCGCAGGTACTCGCTCAGCTTCCGAAAGCGGGTCTTTTTAAAGCGGTTGTTGAGCAGTTCGTACTCTTCCGGTTTGAGACGCAAATGGCACCAGGCCGTTTTATTTTCTTGGGTTTCACTCATCGGTGTTCGTGTTAAAAATCCGACTTCGGAGGATTTTTGCCTGGACCGCGGCCGACTGCGGAGGCTGGGGCAAGATTCGATTGTGATACAATCGTACATCTTGCTGACCGCTGCGAAGCGGGCGGTCTGATCCTGCTGTCAGTGGTTTTAATCGGCATGTTGGGTTGGTTTGATGGGCTTCGCCTTTTGGCTGAGATAGAGTTCAAGGGCCTGGATATTGATGTCCTTCAGGGACAGGTCATACTCCACGCCATAGGCTTTGACCCGTTTTAAAAGGGGTTTGGGTATCCAGTTATTAAACTGGGCTTCGGGCTCCTTTGGGGTTGGTGCGGGCTTCACCGGTTCGACTTTTTGGATGGGCGTTTTGGGCTGTTCCTTCTTAAGTTTTTCGGCCAGGCCGCCGAGCTTGTCTTTATAGTTTTCCATGGTATAGAGGTATAGTTTTCTATAGTCGTTGCTGCCTGTTATAGAATTATAGCTTTCTATCACTGTAGCATTACAGATTGCTGTAATTGCAGAGGCTTATAATTATAGAATGACCGTCAAAAAAAAATCAGGCGCTGATGAGGTCGACCACTTCTTCGGCAAGGGCGGTAAGTTCTGCCGCCGCTTTTGAGTCGCCGCCCTGCAAGATGCCGGAGGTCATGGACGAACGCGCGATGCTGACCCGGTCATGGATGACGGTCTTTAATAAACCTACTTCCATGGTTTCCAGTAAGGCCGACACGTCTTTGGTAATACCGGAGCGGGGTTTGACCATATTCAGGACAATACCGGCCTTAGCCTTCGCTTCCACGATGAGCGCGATGGTCGAGCGGATGGCCATCACGTCAAAAAAGCCAGCCTTTGTTGGCACCAGGATAAAATCCGACTGCGCAAATAATGCTGGCAGTTTATTGGACAGATAAGGCGGGGTATCTACTAAAATCAGATCGTAAGGTAAACTCTGTAAATCTGCGAGTTGGTCTGCGCAGATAATGGTCAGGTTCGGGAAGTCTTCCTTGATATGATACAAACTACCCTGGTGGTCGGTGTCAACCAACGCGACGGATAACTGGTCCTGGAAACAAAGCGCCAGGTTTATGGCCAGCGTGCTTTTGCCGACGCCGCCTTTCTGGTGGGCGATAGTGATGATCTTTGCCATAGTTGATAGGATTATAGAAGTATAGTTTTATAGAAATGTAGATTTATAGTTCAGCGACGAGATTTTCACGCAATCTCCGCCGGAGTTTTTGCCGTTCCTCGAAGTTGAAAATCCAATCGCCAGCCAGTAGTTTCCAGTTGCGATAAGGCGTGCCCTTGGGACTGCTCCAATTAGCTTCAGTGTAATGTTCATAAAACGGGGCGGCTTGGCTTGGATGGTTCTTTTGATCGAAATAGATATCGACGAGTCCGCGTTGCGGCGGCATCTCGTTGCCGAAACCTTTTTGAATGATGGTTTCGGGCTTGGGAACAGGCCTGCGTTCTGCGGGCAGGCGTTTGGCTTTTCGTTTGAATAACATAGGGTAGTGGTTAAACCAGCCCGCCGGACGGCAGGCTGGTAGATGGAACCTAGGCGCTTTTGTTGCTGGACATCATAAAGGTGATGTCTTCGTAATCGTAATAGATAGAGCCGCCGACTTTCGTAAAAGGGAGCACGCCGCTGTCCCGCAGCGATTGTAAAAACCCGTGGGAAATGCCGAGGAGCTTTTTGACCTCGGCGGACTTTAACCATTTTTTGCCGGGCTGACCGCTGGTGCATTCTTTGATCACGCGTTTAACTTCCTGGATCATGTCGTCTTTGAAGTCCTGCAGGTCACCGAGCGTCAGTATCTGATTCCGCGTGGGGATGACACTGGTCATTTTTGATCTTTGTTCCGTTGCTTTATCCATGGCAGTTGCTTTAATTGGCTTCAAAAATGGGATCCTCCAGATTTTGAAAATGACAACTTTGGGGAATGTGGAGGGCTTTTTGAACTGAAATAGACCGGGGTAGACTGCGATGGATCGAAAAGAAAAAGCCAGGACTTGAATACGGTTATAGATGGCTATAAATCTATAATGCTACAAAAACAAAAATCCGCAACAGTGTCGCGGATTTTTGCTGGAGTTAAAATTCAAACATGATCCGTGCCGGAATCACTTAGTTGAATTTTTTACGATTTGAAAAAACTCATTAATGATGTCGATGCTGACTTTAATGGCGACCTCGCTTTTGATGATACCGGAAGCCATGAGTAGCCCGGCTTCTGTAAACACCCTTGGAATAGGGCCATTGCCGATTTTGCAGGGAAGGCCAGCCTGTTGTTGCAACTGTTGCCATTCTTCCGCTGTCGGTGAAAACAGGAAATCGGGCGGGAACCGGAGTTTGTTTCGGCTTACACGCTGCCTTAACACTTTCAAACTGACGTGGAACAACGCCGCTACATCCTCGTCGATCATGACTTTTTGCCCGCGCAACCAATAGACCTGATTAATGGGCTGTTCATTTTGCTGGGTCATAATAATTGTTTTTGAAGTTCTTCCTTGCTGGGCAAATAGAGTTTGTACTCCCGGCTGAAAATTTGCTCGTTATTCAATGGCAGCGTAAATTCCACTACCGCTTTGTTGTCCTCTTTACAAAGGATGATACCGATCGTGGGTTTCTCGTGGGGCTGCTTGACCCTCCGGTCGTAATAGTTGACATACATTTGCATTTGCCCGATGTCCTGATGGGTGAGCTTGCCGATCTTCAGGTCGATCAGGACGAAACAGTCCAGCAGGCGGTTATAAAAAACCAGGTCCACCCAAAAATGGTCGCCTTCCAGCGTAATGCGGCGTTGTCGCCCTTCGAATAGAAAGCCTTTGCCTAATTCGAGCATAAAGTGTTCGAGCTTATTGATAATCGCGGTTTCCAGGTCATTTTCTGAATAACGGTGGTCTTCTTTGAGGCCTAAAAACTCAAGTACGACCGGGCTTTTTAATATGTCGGTTGAATGTTCAACTATTTGACCTTCCTCGGTCAGTTTCCTTACACCGGCTTTATCACGGCTGAGTGCCAGCCGTTCATAATATGAGGAATTTAATTGCCGTTGCAATTCCCGGACCGACCAGTTCCCGGTGGATGCTTCCAACTCATAGAAGATTCTTTCCTGCTCGTTTTTGACCTTTAATAAAACGACATAATGCGACCAGCTCAAATTCCGAGACAGTGTCTCGGAATTTCTATAAGCGAGATAAAGCGAACGCATATTTTCGAGATTGTCGACCGAGTAGCCGCGCCCAAAAATGCCGGTCAAATGCTGACTTAAATTGGCCATTGTTTGTTTACCATACGCGGCATGGGTGGCACCGTTTTGTTCATCTTCGATGATCATCCGGCCAATTTGATAATAGGTCATGACCATCGTCGAATTTACATTCCTGACAATATTTTGCTTGGCTTGTTCGATCAGTTCTTGTACCGACCGAAAAAGCAGTTGTTGTTCCGGTTTCATTAGCTTACTTTTTTAAGTTGTGTAGTTGAGTTTCCTTTTCGATTTGCTTTTCGCTTAGGCGTTTCTGGCTCCAGCTTTTCTCTTAACACATACATATCCTCGCTGATCTTTTTGAGCAGCACCCGGGCGTAGATCTGCGTGGTGGCGATCTTGGTGTGCCCCATCATTTTGCTGACGGTTTCAATAGGCACGTTATTAGCCAGCGTGATGGTGGTGGCAAAGGTGTGCCGGGCAACGCCAAAGGTCAGGGTCTTTTTAATGCCGAGGATCTTGGCGACTTCCTTTAGGTGCAGGTTTGTTTTCTGATTGGTGAGGGTAGGAAAAACGGTACCCTGGGTAACCGAGCGCGGATGGTCTTTGTATTTATCAATAATGGTCAGCGCGGGTGCCAATATGGGAACATTGGTGGGCTCGTTACTTTTCTGCCGGAAGAACTTCAGCCATTTTTCACCGTCTTCGCCAACCACGATATTCGCCTCGGTTAAATTCATGAGGTCGACAAAGGATACACCGGTGTAGCAGGCAAATAAGAAATAGTCCCGAATGGTTGCAAGGGAATCTGAAGCAAACTCGTGTTGCTGAATGGCCTGTAATTCGGCATTGGACAGGAATGCGGTTTCTACCTTTTTATATTTGAACTTGTAATTTTTGAACGGGTCTTTGGCGATCCATTGCAGTTTGAAAGCCAGGGTGGTCATTTTACGCAGGCGGATCAGGTGTTTCATCACGCCATTATTATCCAGCGGCTTTAGGTTGCCTTTGGGTTTACGGCTACGCAGGAAGGTTTCAAAATCGATAATGAACCTGTAGTCGATCTCGTGGATGTGGATGTCCGTTGTTTTTTTCTTTTCGCGCAGGAATTTTTCGAGGTAGCGCCTGGTAACCGCGTAATGTTTGATGGTACTCCAGGTGAGTGCGGCGGAGGCCACTTCGTAATGATAATCCATTAACCTGCTGAGGGTATAGGTTTCCTCTGTTGCCTCGCCCAGGAACAGGGCTTTTAGGAGTTGTGGGGTTACTTCTTTTCCGGCAAGTTGTAACTGTTGGTAATAGGTAGTGATCGTAAATTTGACTTGTTCGAGATAGCCGTTGACCTCTTTCGCTTCCGGTACTCTTATTTTCAGGTAACCGTGTCCTTTGTCCCAATTGGCGACTTCGACTTGTTGCTTTAAGCCGATCATTACCTTTTCCTTGTTGATGGTAATGGCGGCATAAACATTGGTCTTGCCGTCTTTTTCTCTTCCTTTTCTGATGGTGAAGCTGACACCAAACGACTGCTTTGTTTTCATTTTTAACAGTTTTTAAATGAATAAATGATTAATTATTCCCGAAAACCATTGATTTTCTGGTCGCTTTTGGTCGTTTAGCTTAGTCCTTTTGAGTACTTTTTGATGCTTGTTTAAAGTACTTAAATAATTGTATTTCAGCTAATTAACTCTTAAAAGCGACCAAATTTAAAAAACGGATTTTGGTCGCCGAGATGGTCGTTTAACCGGTGCATTTGAAAGGATTGAGAAGGACTACTAAAAAATAAAAAACCCTCTAAATCAACGACTTAGAAGGTTTTCCGATGTGATGAAATTACTTTTTGTGCTCCAAAATGTGCAACTTTCGCACCATTTTTTAGACGACATGCGGCTTCTGGCTAATTTGCTGAAGGATTTTGATGAACCTTAATGGGCAACATCTGCACCGTTTTATAAACTTTGTTTTGACAAACTTTACGGCTATACTTGTATGTGCTTTTGGCAAGCCAGCTCGTTCGTGCAAAGATTTCATCAGCCATTGGGCAAATAACGCAAACCTGTCGAGCTTGTTATCCTACAAGATTACGAACGCTAAAATTTAAGGATAGATGTGATTTCATTTTCATAGTTATCTACTATTGAATTTTGCGTGTTAATTAATCCATTTTTCGGAGCAAAAAAAAAGTGCCGCCCGATTCCGGGCAGACACTCCACTAAACTAACTTAAGGCCAACTAAACCTCAATCCATGTAAGCGGCCCGCCGTACGCCGGCAGCGGGTAACGCTATGTCTTAGTAATTAACTGATCTTATTTTACGAATAAGCAAACGATAAAGAACGAAGCGCGATTATTTTATTCGCCATAAGCGATACGTTTGGTAAAATATTTCGGGTATTCCGTATACCCCTGGTTTAAATAAAACTGATGCGCGGGCGTTCGCCAGTCCAGGCAATGCACCTGTATGCGTTCACATTTCCTGGCTCTTGCCTGTACGGCCACGTGTTTTTCTAACACGGCGGCTATATCGACCGTCCGGATCGATTCGTCGACCGACAGGTAGCTGATAATGGCGACGCCGCCGTCAAAGGCCAGCTGTGGCAGAAAATGAACGGCTATGAAACCCACTACTTCTTTTTTCAGTTCGAATACCCATACCTGGTGGTCGCCCTGGTCAAAATCATTTGCCAGCTGACCGACCAGTATGCTCGTACTGGCCGCATAGCCCAAAGCTTCGAGCAATAGCTTGATCGCGGGCGCGTCCATATAGGTGGCATTTCTGATTGTAATATCTTTCATGCGGCGTTAAAAACGGGCCGGCCAGACGGCCCCTAAACCAAATTTACTTTTTTGAGAAAAGCTTTACTGGCAAGGTTCGTTATACAAAACGTATTCAATATTAAGGCTGCATGTTAAGCAGCCAATCTAATGACCGATGACTCACCCTCATCAATTAAATAACTATCTGCGATTAACCCAGTCTGTATGAAACCCAGTAGATAGGGGCCTTCTAACTGACGGTACAGATGAAGAATATCGGCTTCAAACCCGGACTTACTAACCAATATAGCCCGTTCTGTGACCTTCACAATACATGCACCATGTTTTTGTAATACGCATGTTCCCGACGTCTCGAGGAACGCTTTGGACAGCTTATAAAAGGCAGATCGAATTCCAAAAGCCTCCGCGACTTTTGTATTATCCACCGCATAAACTTCAATTATATTTGCTATCTTCAAAATAAGAGAATGCAAAGCTTTCTCACTAATTAACAATTCAATTGTAATAACCACGATTGAACGAACATCGGTTTTTGCAGCGCTAATACTTTCAATTTCGACAAGTCGTCGGTTGATCATTCCGGTTATCAAATGCAGCAGGCCTGGCCTATTTTCCGCTTTTATTAGCAATAGATAATTCTCCTTCTTCATTTATTCCTAATTTTTACTTCAGTTTAGTTTTGATAATATTAAATGAATATGGCAGCGCGGTGAAGCTTATGGTATTGCTGTTAACCGAGATGATACTTGTTTCGGGTTTAATGTTGTCTGGGTGATTGATAGTATTCACGATGCCAGCATTTTCATCAGCCAGATGGGTCAAACTTCCGGTAGCTTCCACTCGCGCATCTATGCTAATCTTTTCGGTTTTAGGCTTTCCGCTGACATTCACCAACTTGATTATAAGCTCACGACTATTCCTATCAATCACAGCAGAAGCCCAGCAACTATCTTTTCCACAAACAACCTTGCCATCTTTTAAAATCGGTACTACATCCGTGCCCTTGTTATTGCTGAACAGGTACTGCACCCAGTAATTGGGCGTCACATAACTTTTGGCATTATCAAACCAGATCAGGTTCGGCGTCCATTGCCAGCCGGTAACATGTGCGAACAGCGGCGCATAGCTCGCCATGCTGACCACATCCGCATTCCGCTCGATACCAGTCATAAAACAGGCTTCGCTCAGTGCCGTATACAGCGTGTTCTTATTCCTCATCGAACCGATCCGGTAAGACTGCGCGGCGTATTCGCCCACGAATATCTTTGGCCCCTTGCGGTCGTAGCTGTCATAGCGGTTACTGTTATCCATGAACCACTTCGGCGTATCATAGAAATGCTCGTCGATGATATCGGCGCGCCTTGCCCGGAGCACACTGTCCATATAAGTGAAGACCGGTATGTTGCGGCTGTAGCCGGTAGCGTTGACCAGCTTGATGTTCGGGTATTTGTCCTTGATACGTTTGGTGAAGATCGCCAGGTGCTCAGCGTACTGCGGTCCCCAGTTCTCATTACCGACACCCAGCATATGCATCCCGAAGGGTTTGGGATGGCCCATTGCCGCCCGCCTTCTGCCCCAAAAGGTTGTGCTGTCCCCGTTAGCGAACTCGATCAGGTCCAGCGCATCGGTGATATAGGGTTCCAGTTCGTTGACGGGCACCACTTCGGCCGCATCGAACTGGCAGGACAGCCCTGCGTTGACGATCGGTAAAGGCTCGGCGCCGATATCCTCGCAAAGCTGGAAATATTCATAAAAGCCGAGCCCGAAACTTTCCATATAATCCGGTGTCTGCCGGTCCGGCACATCGTCCGCCCAGATGGACTGGACCATTTGCCGGTCTTCCGGGCGACCGATCGTATGCTTCCACTGGTAACGGTGCACGATCTGGTTGCCCTCCACGATACAGCCGCCCGGGAAGCGAAGGAAGCCGGGGTGCAAGTCGGCCAACTTTTGCACCAGGTCGGCGCGCAGCCCGCCAGGCCTGCCTTTCCAGGTATCCGTGGGGAAAAGCGACACCCGGTCCAAATCCAGCTGCCCCTTACCCTCAAAAATGACTAGTAGTTTACCTCGCGTAGCGCTGTCCGCCGGTGTCACCGTTACCTGCTGGTCGTGCCAGTCCCTGTCGGCCGGCGCCGCCAGCGTTACCGAATGCTGCGCCACCGGGCGGTTTTGCGTATTGAACAGGAATACTCGCACATGGATGCCGGGCGAAACCTGCCGATAACGCAATGTCAGCGTATAGCGGAGCCCCTTCTTAAAAGCCATCCCTTCATCAAAGCCCGAATTGACCAGGCCGACTGTGTCCCGCGCCCCGGTCGTCACCCGCATATACTTCGGGTCGGCCTCGTTCTCAGCCGACTGGTTGATCACCATAAGGATCCCATCCCGTAGGTAAGGCCTCGGCCAGAACTGCCAGGCGGTCATGGGCTTGGGAAAATCGAAGCTCCGGTTCTCCACCATTTCGGCGTACACGCCGCCGTCCGCCGCGCGGTTGATGTCCTCGAAGAACAGGCCCCATAGGGTAGACGGCACCGGGATTTTGGGATTTTTGGTCTTGACCACGTAGCTATCCTGCGCTGCGGCAACAAAACCACAAAATAAAAGCAGCAAAAGAAATATTGATTTCATGGGCTTCAACTCCTTATTTACGGGTATACTCCCCTTTGGCCGACCATTTGTCATTCGCATCCTGCGCGTTCTCGAAATAACGCGTAACGGTAAGCGTTCGGCCGTCGGCCGAAAGGCTGTATTCATCGCGTATCGTGTGAGCGTTTTTGCCGGAGTCACCCGGTGCGGAATAACTCCTCTCTTCCGTAAACGCCTGGTCGCCCTGCCAGGTCACTTTCGCGATCCTGCGGCGGTTATCCTTGGTGGTGCTAGCCGCAGGCCCCGGCCCTTCGGGGAGCGTATCCCGGTTCGTCGTGCCCATATTGCTGCGCGTAAGCACCCACCGGTTCCCGGTTTTAAGAACCGTTAACGAATCATCCACCGTGTTCCGGTAATCGACACCCGAAAGGTTTGTCTTTTGTTGCAGCACCCAACTGCCGGCAAGGCCGGTTTCCTGCGCCCTTGTTATCTTCACGGAAAGCAGCGTTCCGGTCAGTAAGAGCGCTGCGGCATAATGTTGTATTTTCATTTTTGTTTTTGGGAAATATGAACAATGAGGTTAATTAACAATGTTGGTAGCGTATACCGAATAAACTTCGCTTTTGGGCCGCCCAAACTTTATTTAATAAGGAGGTGGTCGGAGTTTTTACATTAGGGTTGTATCCCCGAAGTATCCAATTCCAGGCCGTCATCGATCCCCTTCAACTTCGCCGGCACGCCAATGGTCATCCACCGGGGAGGCGGCAGCCCCTTAAGGTAATGATCAAAGAACTGCCGCATCCGTATGGTATAATCTTTTTGATTTGATCTGTTATCAAGCCCGTGCCCCTCGTGATCATATTGTAACAGCCAGACCTTTTTACCCGCACGTTTCAGCCCGGTAAACCATTCGATACCCTGTGCAAAAGGAACTGCGCCGTCCTCGCTGTTATGCATCATCAGCAGCGGCGTGGTCACCCGGTCCAAAGCAAATAAAGGCGAGTTTTCCAGGTACAAATCCGGTCGGGCCCATGGGGTAACCCCGATACCGTAACCCTCGACCTGGCTACCCAATTCGTAACCGCGCTCCCTGATTCCCCCGTCTCCATTCAATTGTCCATACGAGCTGATCTGGTCAGCCACGCCCGCAGCTTCGCAGGCCGCCGCAAACAGGTGAGAATGCGTCACGATAAAATTGGTTTCCCAGCCGCCGAAACTATGCCCCATCAGCCCCAGCCTGGTGCTGTCCACCCATGGATAACGGCTCAGTTCCCGGGCAGCCGATATGATGGAACCAACGACGCCCTCACCGGTGTGGTCTTTTGGGAAATTGATATCCGCGTAAAAGACCAGGTAACCATTGCTGACATAGGTCGGAATGTCCAGTATGGCAAATGAATAATCAGGCCGCATGAACTCGCGCAGGCCATCGCTGACCTTGGTATAGTAGGTAAAAATAACCGGGTACTTTTTTGCCGGGTCAAAGTTCTCCGGCTTGTAGAGTATGCCCTCAAGATGATGCCCGTCACCGGTTTTCCAGCTGACCAGCTGCGCGGTCAGCCAATTATAATGCAATTGGGGCGCGATCGAGCTGATTTGTTTAAACTTAATAAAATCCCTGGTGACCAGGTAATTCGGCGCCTGTTCAGCGCTCACCCGTTTGACCAGGTACACCGGTACGTTTTTGGCCCTGAGCGGCCGGAATCCGCCTGTGAGTTCCGCGCCGACAGTAGGCGTTGTCCCGCCTAAACCGATCCGCGAAATGAAGTAACTATAGGGTTCCATGTTGCACTTTTGGGGATCGGCATGGAGCCACTTTAGATTCGTTTTCCAAAAGCCGTTACGCTTTTCCCGGTCGTACCCCGATAGCAGCAATTGCTCATTTTCAATCAAACCGTCATGCATGAAATTCGCTTCCGCATAACTAAATACGATCCCATTTTTGCGGCCAAGGCCGTTGGTCAGGTTAACCGGCGGTTTTGCCCCGCGGAGGTCCAAAAGCCAAATATCGTAGGCGCCGTATACCAGGATGCCGCCGTCCGGCCCCGTCCAGCCGACAACGCCGAATGGCCGTTTAACGCCGCCGACGTACAGCGTATCGTTTAACGGATCGGGAACCGCTTTGGAAATGTTCCGCGCGGTTTGCGTTGAAATATCGTAGGAAAAGTAGGCGGCGCTGTCTGGGTCGAACCAGACCACGTATTTTTCTTCAGGCGACAAAGGATACTGATCGAAGATCAGCCCTTTTTTAAAATGCGTTACTGCGCCGTTGAGCGCAGAAACCAGTATAGGATACCGGTCCGGCCTAGGATCATAAAAAAACTTTTTGGCGCTGATCGTCGCCCCCAAAACATACCCGTTATTATGAAACCCCGCTACTATGGTCGAATCATCATCAAGCCTGATGATCCGCCGATCCCGGAGATGCATCACCGCGTAAAATTGCGTCTTCGGCGCAAACTGATCGAAAAACCCATCCGCCAGCTGTTCGGATTGGAGATAAGTATCTTTATAATTCCAGATGTTTACACCGGCCGAGCCACGCTTCGGGGCCGGGCGTTTTATCGTGGTATCCTGTAACTTAGCCTTCTTCAACGAAAAAAAGAGGTGCTCCCCATTTTTGCTGAACGAGGTGTACGCATTGTCTAAAATAAAAGCGGGCGACACCGCTGCCGACCGATCACCGGTCAAATCTACGGCCTGCGCCATACCTCTTTTGTAATACCACAGAGTATAACCGTTACCGTTGGCCTTCCGGCCGATAAATGCGAGTTGGTTCCCGCTATCGTCGAATGCATACGCTGAAGGATCCTGTCCGCTCCAGATCTTGGTCGATTTTCGGGTCAAAAGGTTAACCCATCGCAGGGTACTTTCCCTGCCGCCCGCTTTGATCTCGGCCACCAATACCTGTTTCGGCTCATTATAGCTATACTGGGAAACATCCTTAATTCCCCATTCCACGCCGTTTAAAACATTCCTGATATGTAATACACCCGGGTCCGGTTTGCTGCGGTAGAATAGATACGTTTTATTTTCACCCGGAATTTCAAAGTCGGTAATACCGGCGCTCGCCTGGTAACTGTTCGTCCCCAACCGGTAGGAGAAGAGCGTATCTTTCCGCTGAAAGAAAATGAGGTCGTTGTTTATGGTAAACGCGGCCCGCCTGGCATTCATAAAATCCTTTTTCCAGCTTCCGTCGGACGAAGCGATCTCCAGGGTCGTGCCGCCAACGGGCTGGTTTTGAATATAATAAAAAACATACTGCCCATTGTTGCTAATGCCGGGGTCATTCGCCAGCTGCGGCCATTTACCGTAGACCGTGGAATCAATGGGCGGCTTTTGACCAAAACAGGAAGAAGCGATCAGGCTGCAAAGCAGCAACAAAAAAAGTTTGCTCATCATTGAAATTTTTTAATCCGTAAAAAACATTTGAATTGAGGGACAACCTGTAAATTAAATTTGCGATCCGGTTACCAGGTTGGCTTGCCCTGTTCCATTTTTTCAAGATTGGTTTTGATCTCCGTGTTCTTTGGATCCAGGGCAACCGCTCTGCGTTCCCATTCTAAGGCTTGCTGCCGGTCACCGGTCTTATAAAAAAGGTTGGCGTAGGTGTCCAGGCTCGGCGCGTTGGCCGGGTGGCCCTCGACGATGATCTTTTGCCAATGCAGCAATTTTTTCAGGGTATTTTTATCATTGCAGTGGCCCAGTATATCGTCTATCATATTATTATTGATCACCCAGTTGACACCGCTGGTATCCAGGCCGTAACGCTTGAGCTTCAGCAGGTAAAGCCTGGTAATTTCCGGCCAGGCATTTTTAGCGTCATACCATTGGAGCTGGGCATCCAGGAGGGTCCGTTCCGCATAACTTCTGCCATACTTTTTCGAGATCCGTGATCTCAGCAGTTTCCATTGCGGTTTTTGAACGATAGGCTTGTTGTTGGCATACAAACGCGGGTTAATATCTTCCTTCGTGATAATATTGGCCACGAAATTTTCAGCAAATAGCTTACGATTCACCGCGGAATCAATTTTTCCGGGATAAGCCATGAATAATTTAAACCCCGGGTCCTTCGAGGTTTTGGTGAAGGATACCACAAACCCGATGTTTTTGGTATTGAACAACTCCTGCCTACTTAAATGAAACAGGTAATTTTTGATATAATCGCGGGCCAGTTCACCAGCCAGCTGGTCGGCATGGAACTCCTGCGAGCGGTTGGCCAGATAGGGCATCATTTCGTAATTTTTCCGGCCCGCCCGGTATTGTTCGATCAACGTATAGTACTGCTTCGCAGGATTCAGGGCATTGCGCGCGAGCTTCAGGAAATCGGTATCCCTGACTGCCGCGGCTCCCCGGTGAACGATCTTCCCTTCGGCCGATAAAAATAAATAGGTCGGGAATTCATAAACATTGTATGCGTTTTTGATCGCCTGCGCGTCTTTATACCAGCTTTTCACATAGTCATCGTCCTGTTTGCTGGAATCCATCTGCACTTTTACCGAAATAAAATGGGGGTTCATAAATTCGCCGACCGACGACAGCGGGTAAACTTCCCGGTCCATGAGTTTACAGGGACCGCACCAGGTGGCAAAGCAATCCACAAAAATATATTTATGCTCCGCCCGCGCTTTGTCCTGGATTTCCGTCCAGGTTAATCCATTTTCAAAATGTATCCCTGCCTGCTGGCCGCGGCCGATAAGCGGGATCATCAGTAATAAAAAAAATAGCTTTTTCATGTTTTGTTTATTAGCTGCAGACCAAAACCAAGGTTGCTTCCTACAAATGGCAACCCAGCCCCGGCCGTCAGCTTGATGGTATCTTTGTTGGCAGATGGGTGATTAATTTTTAGACGTTTTAATAACCTGGGTTTTGTACTAGTTTGGGATTTGCTTTCATATCGCTGATCGGTATCGGATACAATTGCTGGATCGGGTTCCAGGCACCCCCTTTCATAGGCGTGACGACCGTCATGACCGGGTCCACCGTTGCCGTTCTTTTCAGGTCCAGCCAGCGATTGCCCATTTCGGTAAATAATTCCACCTGCCTTTCATGCAGGATCGCATTCAACAAAGAGGCTTTATCCACCTGGCCAGAATAGGCTGCTAAGCCGGCCCGCTGACGAATGGCGTTCAAGTCGTCGACTGCCGTCGGTTCGCCCAGTTGTGCCCGCACCTCCGCCCTGATCAGGTATTGTTCGCCTAAGCGGAGCATGGTCTCGTACTCGGTAACCGGCGCATTCGGGTCATTCACTTTATATTTATAAGCAAAAAAGTAGGTCGTTGGTGTGCCTGCCACCGTATCCGTGACCGAACTGATCCATTTGCTTTTGCGCTGATCCCCGTTTTCAAAAGCATTTAATAATTGCGGGCTCAGGAATACCGTGTAGGTGGCCTGGCTCGGTCCTGAAGGAGGCAGCACAAAGACAGCGGCATCCGGCGTATCCTGGCCAAAGGCAACGGGCTGGATCTGCCAGATGGCCTCATTATTACCCAAACTCGCGTTCAAAAAAGTATTGTCCAGCGTGGTCAGGCCAAACAGCGATGCGTTACCAATCAGTAAACTTGATTCGCTTTCCGCGTTGGTATAATTAGCGGCATCACCCGTCAGGTTGCCGTAATACAGGTATACTTTAGCCAGCATGGCCGTGGCCGCCCATCTACTCGGCCTTACCCTTTCGGCGGAGCTATTAAGCAACGTAGCATCTAAATAGGTACTGCTCAATTTGCTTTCCGCGTCCTTAAGATCACGAATAATTTGCTCATAGACTTGTGACTTTGGACTCCGGGCAATGCTGGAATTTGCTTTATAATCCGTAGTCAGTACCAAAGGTACATCCCCGTACAAATTGACCAGGTAAAAATAGCAGAAGGCTCGGATGAACTCCGCCTCACCCAGCAATTGCTGTTTTACGGCGGGGGTCAGGCTGGTGGAATTGTTTAAACCCTCGATCGCCGAATTGGCGTAAAAAATGGTTTGATAGTAAACCGTCCAAAAATCCGGTCCCGATCCGGAAACGTTCGAACTGGTTAAGGCGTTGGTAAAAAACGCCTTTTGGGTGATATCCGCCGCCCCGCTGAACAGCGTCAATTCATCGGCCGACAGCCCGGCATACAGCGAAATAGATGAAATGCCCGGGCTGGTGAAGCTAGCGCCGCTGATATTGGTATAGATGCCGGTTAATACCGAGATAGCCGTTTTGTCATTTTGATAGACGTTGCCGTTGCTCAATGATGTGGGCGGAGCCGATACCTCTACCAGTTTTTTGCAGCCCGCCATTCCCAGGTCTAATAGCAAAACGCTTATTAAAACCGCAATTTTATATGTTGATTTCATGATCGTCATGGTTTGAATTGTTTTTAAAACCCCGCTTTAATCCCGAAAGAAAATACCCTTAATGGCGGCAGCGTGTAGATACTCGCGGACTCGGGGTCCAATCCTTTATAGGGCGTGAAAGTCAGCAGGTTTTGGCCCTCCATGTAAACACTACACGTTCTCATTTTTATTTTATCAGTAAATCCGTGCGGCAGGGTCCAGGACAGCGAAAGGTTTTTAAGCCTGATGAACGACGTACTGGTATAGGCCGCGTCACTAATAGTTGCGTCTGCCTGCGACGTATAATTCATGTAATTGGCATCATACTGCTGGATCGGCGCCCTGTCGCCCGGCTTGCGCCACCGGTCCAGGACGGATACCGGCTGGTTACCCGCGTAGCCGTTTGAATTGCCCGGGAAATTCCCGAAGAAATCGTTCAATCCCTTTTGCCTGACGAACTGGAACAGGAAATCAAGCGTCAGGCCTTTATATTGAAAGCTGTTTTCAAAACCGCCGAATAAAGAAGGCGCCGTGTTAACCGCAATATTTTGGTCGGTCAGCGGGTCCGGGTTCGACGTCGGCCCGTTTATACCCGCAAATTCGTACAATCCCGTCGTCGGATTGACATCTAAAAAATGGAATACCTTGGTGATCGTTATGGGCTGGCCAACCGTCAGGAAATTTCCATAGGTAGATGTCGACAAGTTGGGAAATGCGACTAATTTATTGCGCGGCACGGTAAGATTGAAACCTGAGCGCCAGCTGAAACTGCTGTTTTTGATGTTAATGGTATTCAAAGCTAGCTCCACGCCGGTATTTTGAACGGTAGCCGGGAAATTTGTCAGTATACTAGCTGACCCGGTTGTCGCAGGAAGGTGATAAGGCAACAACTCATTCGAAGAACGGTTATGGTAATAATCGAGTGTAAGCAGGATCCGGTCTTTGAAAAATCCCAGATCCAGCCCGGCCTCGAACTTCCTGGTCGCCTCCCATTGTAAATAGGGGTTAATCGGTGTTCCCGGGATCAAACCGGTTAAGCCCTGGTATGGGATGCTTGCGAACGCAGGGTAATACAAACTGAGGAACTGGTAATCGCCGATCTGGTCATTGCCGGTCGTGCCGTAACTCGACCGGAGTTTACCAAAGCTTAAAAAGGGTATATGATCGGAAACGAATTTCTCTTGGGAGAATATCCAGGCGACACCCGCCGAGCCAAAATTGTGAAATTGATTTGCGCTGCCAAACCGGCTGCTGCCATCCCGGCGGGCGGTAAGGTCCAGCAAATATTTATCCTGTAAACTATAGTTGATCCGGCTATATAGCGCGCTATATTTATAAGTCGCCCGGATCGAGGACTGCACGCTCACGCTTGAGGCTGAGCCTATATCCGATAATTGTTCGTCGTCATTAAAACCACGGGCGATCAATTGCAAGCCCGAGCTGTTATCCTGTTCAATGGTGCCGCCTAACAATACTTCGAGTTTTCCTTTGCCAAAAACAGTATTGTACCTGAGTTTGGGCTCAACGATCCAGGAGCTTTGATCAGCGTTACCAAATTGTCCAAAACTAGGCGTTACAGGCCGGTTTTCAGGTCGCTGTGAAGCTGAAGGAACGAGTAAATTTTCATCCGAGCTTAGATTATTATACCCAAAGGAGGATTGTATATTTAGATTTTTCGTTAGCTGGTAACTGAGCAGCGAGCTGCCAATCAAATTATGGGTTTGCTTTTCGTAGGTTCTCAATAAAATCCCCAGTGGGTTTGTCCAGGTCGAGCTGCCATTGGCGTCTGGCATCCAGTTTAAGCTTCCGTTTGGCGTATATAAATTCGGTGCATCGGGGGATAACGTGACAGCATAATACGTCAGGTCGATGCTCGGTAGCTTGTTGTCATCGATTAAATAATTGCCGCTCAACTGGAATTTGAATTTCTGATTGGTCGAACTCGTGTTGATATTAAAATGGACGCCGCCTTGCCGGTCGGAAAAATTATCCGGGAATACCGATGTTTCGCGGTGAAAAGTCCCGCCGACCAAATATTGCGTGCTGATAGTGCCTCCTGAAACGCTGGCATTGTAATTGGCATACTGCGCCGTTCCGCCGATCAACTGTTTCTGCCAGTTCGTATAGCGCGTCGTGTCCCAGGTACCGTTGATATCGTAATCGGACGGTTGGGTCGTTACCCCGTTGTTTTTATTGCCTTCATTACGCACCTGCAAAAACTGCGGCGTATTGAGCAGATCCATTTGATGGGCAACCTGTCCGAAGCCTTGACGGAGATTCAAGTCGACCCTTGTCTCGCCGGCTTTTCCCTTTTTGGTCGTGATCAGGATAGCCCCGTTGGCGGCGCGGGACCCGTAAATGGACGTCGCATCCGCCCCCTTCAAAATACTGATACTTTCAATTTCATTCGGATCGATAAAACTCATGGAACTACCGCTGATGCCATAATTGTTACCGGTCGTGCCCAATACCTGCCCGAGGTTACGCAAAAGTTCAGAGGGGTACGGGACGCCGTCAACGACATAAAAAGGATCATTGCCGTTTCCGATACTGTTTGACCCCTGGATTTGCGGCGTAACAGCGCTTCCGGGCATGCCGGTCGACTGTGTGATCAACAAACCCGGCACCCGTCCGGCCAGCGTCAACAAGGGATTAGCCACCGGCTGCGTTTCGATGGTTTTTGCCGATACCGTGGAAATATCTCCCACGTCCAAGCGGCCGGTGGTTTGTCCGTAAGCGATAACTTTGACTTCATCAAGCGGGCTGCTGGCTATGGATAATCGTATAATGCCGAGATTGGAGCTTGCGGTCACTTCCTTTTTATTGTAGCCGACGAAAGAGATGACGATAACAGCCTTATCTTCCACATTTTTTAGTTCAAAGTCGCCCCGTTCGTCAGTGATGGTAACATTCCCGGTCCCTTTGACGGCCACCGTTGCGCCGGCAATAGGTCTGCCCTGCTCGTCATCCACCACGTGTCCCGTCACTACAATTGTCGCGAAGTAAGCTTTGACCTTGTCTATGACCGAAGTGCCCTTCTGTTTAATGACCACTGTCCCGTCTTCAATTTCATAGGTCAGCGGCTGGCCGTCCAGGCTGACTCGCAGCGCATCTTCCAATGTAGCGTCTTTCAGGTTGACTGTGACCGGTTTGCTCTGGCTGATGAGGTCGTCACTGTAAACAATATCGTGACCGCTTTGCTGCCGGATCTCGTTCAGCACTTTTTCCAGGGGCGCGCGTTTTTCGTTAAGGGTAATCTTCTGCGCAAAGGTGGCCGCGCTGACGGTCATTATCGAGATCAGCAGGAAAAAGGCGGTGATCCTCATGACTAACAGTATTTTACGCGGCACATAAAAAAGCAGCTCGCGTATGCGTATTGCATTTAAATTCATATTTTTGAACTTGTTCGGGTGAATAGATTGGTCTGATACACGAGTTTATTGCTACCCTGGCGGTATAACCGCCGGGGCGGGTAGCCCGGACACCGAACGTGTCCCGAATTGCAGTCGGGATACGTTTCTTTTTTCCGGCCCACCCTCAGGGCATCAACATCGTAAAATTTCTTTCATGGTTCGCTTATTTTGGGTTAATAGTCAGGGTTGTTTCACTTGACTTTTTTGTAAATACGGTCACGGTTTTGCCGTCCACCGCGAAATCGACCTGGCCGGCTTTACGGAAATAATCCAGGATCGTCGACAGCTTTTTGGTGCGGCTCACCGAACCGCCAAAGCTTAGCTTACGGGCAGCGGCGTCCTGCCAGACCACGCGCACATCATAGATGCGCCCGACCTGCCGCATGATACTTTCCAGGGTTTGATGGCGAAAGACCAGCTTCCCTTGCAGCCAGGCGGTTACTTGCTCTATATTCGCCTCATTTTTTTCCAGCGCATCGCCCGTCAGCAGCGTCTGCTCGCCGGGCTTTAACAGTACGGAGCGGCCGTTATTGACGACCTCAACCGCGCCTTCGACCAACGTGGTGCTGAGCGCCGGCTCATCGGCATACGCGTTGATATTGAACTCGGTGCCAATATCCTGCACCTCCTCGTTAGCGACCAGCACCTTAAAGGGCTGCGAAGCATTGTGTTTCACTTTGAAATAGACCTGTCCGGTCATGCTCACCGCTCTTTCCTTTCCGGCGAAGGCCACCGGGTAAGTAAGGCTGGAACCGATGTCCAGAACGGCCACCGTACCATCTGCCAGCGTTACGCTGAACTTGTCGCCGCTGTTATTGGTTAAAATGTTGCTCTGCGGCAAGGCGTCAGCTTTTGGAGTTTCCTGGTATTTGAGTACTCGGCCTGCCTGGCTAACGCTGGCGCCGCTAAGGGTAACCAAGCGGCCGTTGTTTCTGGGATCTAAAGCTATCTGACGATCTTTTGCAATCGTCAGCACGACCCCTTGCTGAGCAGGGCTGATCTGTTCGGCCTGATTGTGAGCGATCTGCTGTACGGGTGCGCGGTGCAAGTAGAAATAGCCGCCTACCGATAACAACATCAGTAAGGATGCTGCGACAGCGATCCGCAGCGGCCGATACCATATCGACCGGACTTTTGGCCGCTCTTCGCGTTCAATGGCCGCCCATATGCCGGCTTCGAGTTTTTCTTCCAGCAACCGCATTTCTTCCGGCGACAGGCTTCCCAGCAGGCCCGGGTCCTTTTCCAGAAAACGGTCATATGCTTCCAGGAATTTTTGTTCTTCGGCCGTAGCTTTGCCGTCCAGGTACCTGCGTACCATTTTGAGTAATTCCGTGCGGTTGTTGTATAGCTTCATGATGGTCTTCAGGTGTATGTACCAAAAAATGAAGAATGTATTAAAAGAAATTTAATATTTTTTTAACACGAAGGTTGGAGGGCCGTTCAGGAATGGCCGATCAGTACGGCCAGGGCAGCCAGCGACAAAAAATGGGCCAGGCGGCTGCGCAGGCTTTGGGTAGCCGTGTAAAGCTGGCTTTGCACGGTTTTTTGAGAAATGCCCAGTTGTTCCGCGATTTTGCGGGTGGACAGTTCCTCGCGGTAATACAGCAAAAAGATCGTACGCCGTTTTTCGGGTAAGGCGGCCAGCCATAACTCAACCAGTTGCAGGATTTCCGTCTCCCGCAAATGGTCGTCGGCACTGACTGGCGACCAGATGATCTCGTCGAAAGTGTCGAGATAAAGGGCTTTTTGCGGCTCACGGCTTACCCTCTTGTAGAACTGGAACCTCGCAGCGGAATGAAGATATGCAGGCAGGTTAACGATAGCCAATTGTTCCCGCCTTATCCATAGGTCGGTAAAGACATTCTGTACAATGTCCTGGCACTGTTCCTTGTCCCGGCTCTTTTTATAAAGCGCGTTATAAACGTCCGGCCAATACTTACGGTAAATCAGCGCAAAGGCTGTGCGGTCACCCGCTTTCAGCCGGAGCGTCAATTCATCATCAGTTAGGTCCAAAGCAGCGGCCATAGTGTATTAAAATAAAACGAATTTAATGTTTTATTTGGGTAAAATCAAAGGTTACTAATTTAAACGACTCTGTAGAGTCAATCCCTACCGGACCATTTTTTCAATCAATGCCGCTTGCAACGCATCGATATTAGCGGTTTGTACGTTGCTCAGCAAGATGAACGTCACATCCTGCTCCGGCAACCAGATAAGCCGGGTCCTGATCCCCCAAATAGCGCCCTGGCGCTCGGCGATCCTCACTTTCTTATTACCCACCGTCTTGTCGTACACCCATATCCCAAAACCATACCGCGAAAGGTAAGGCTGCAGGATCAGCCGTACGCTGCCTTCTTTTAATAGCCGGTAACCATAAAGGGCATTCGCAAACTGCAGCAGGTCATCCGCATTGGAATACAAGCCGCCAGCCGCCCAATAGTTCTCCGTATAGATCGGCGGGAGCCGTTCGATCACCTTCGTACTGTCATTCACCATATAAACATCCGCGAGCCTGGGTATCACCTTGAGCATGCCGAACATGCCCGTATGCGTGAGATGCAGCGGCACCAGTATCTTTTCGCGGAGGACTTCTTCGTAAGGCATTTTACAGACAGCCTCGATGATCTTGCCCAAAATGACGTAATCGCCGTTATTGTAGTTAAACACTTTGCCGGGCGGGTTTTCCAGCTTGCCGCTGCAAAACAGGTTGAGCAGTTCATCCGTGGTATAAGGCTTAGCATACATCAGCGGGTCGTCACTGGCATTCACCTGCTTTTCATTACTCTCGATGCCCGAGGTCGCCGTCAGCAAGTTGTATATCTTTACCTTATCGCCCCCTTCGCCCTTATAGCCCGGCAAATAAGTACGGATCGTCTTGTCCAGGTCGATTTTGCCCTTCTCGCGGAGCTGCATGATCAAAACCACCGTAAACAACTTGGTAATCGAGGCGATCCGGTACTGGGTATCGTTCGTGTTTGGCACGCCAAACTGGAAATTCGCCGTCCCGAAACTCTGTTCATACACCTTCCTGCCTTTCTGTTGGATGAGGATGGTGCCGTTGAAATGATGCTCCCTGGCATAAGCCGTCACGAAACCCGAAAGCGCCGTAGACTGGCCGAAACCGGAGCAGGCTGTAGCCAAAAGGAAAATGACTACGACGAATTTTTTCATGGTTGCTTTTTACTTAAAAGACGCGCCGTAACTCAGAAAGTGACACGCCCGCTAAGCCACCCGATTTATCGCCATATCCTGAACAACAAGAAGGCATAAAACGAAATAACACCGGCCAGTAAAAGAAACAACTCAAACTGCGTTTCGGGGAACCCGTGCGACTGGGCTATAAATGCGATCGTCAATAAGAATAGCACCAGCGCGCTGCTAAAGGTCAAAATTATTTGCTGCGATCGATTGATCCGTCGAGGGGGTTCAGCGACCGGTGCGGCCTCAGGCAGGGGCTGCTCCTCTTCTGGCTGGGCCAGCGGCAGTTCCAGCCTTTCGGCCAGTAATTTGAGCGTGTAGCTCCGTGGGAGCACCTCCCCGTTTTCGATCCGTTGAACCGAACGCAGGCTGATACCCACCAGGTCCGACAGCTCCTGCTGGGTGTAACCTTTGGCTATCCGGACGTTTTTGACCTGCTGCGCGATTACTTTTTTATTGTCCATACCGGCTGACATTGACGCCATTCTTACGCCAGATACAAATGACGCAAAAATTATTTTTTCCGGGCGCATAGCTTTGCCGATATGATGAATACCAAAATAAATTCATTGCTGCGCAGCATTCTGTTCTGGGCAGTCTTTATCGGCCTATTGGTCGGCAGCGGGTTCTTGTCCGCTTTCAGCCCGGGCCCTTTTCAGCGGCTAACGTACGGCATCCTGGGTTCACTCGCGGCATTCCTGGCAACCTTGATGTTTTTAAAATATGAAAAAAGCTCGTTCGCAGCGATCGGGCTGGTTTGGGAAAAACGGACGCTTTTGCGGTTCGCTCTGGGGATCTCGCTTGGCGCCGGCATATTTGCCGTTTGCTTAATCATCCTGCTCTGGCTAACCGGGCTCCGGCTTCAGGCCGCCGCGAAAGCCTTTGACCCCGTTACCTGGCTAGGGTATCTGGCGGTGATCCCGCTGGCGCTGATGGAAGAGATCGGTTTCCGCGCCTATCCTTTTTTAAAGTTAGACCGGGCGTTCGGGATACGCCTGACGCAGTTCATCGTTGCGGTCAGCTTTGCGCTCTATCATATACTGAACGGCTGGACCATCTATGCGGCCTTTACCGGCCCTTTTGTCTGGGCCTTCGTGTTTGGGTTGGCGGCCGCATGGTCAAAGGGCATCGCCATGCCAACCGGCATTCACGTCGCGCTCAATGCCGGCCAGATGATCACGGGTATGAGCGGAGGTAACGGGTTGTGGAAGCTCGGATACGCCCCGGGGGTATCCCACCCAATAACGGAGCGGACTGCAACGGTCGCGCTGTTATTGCAATTGGCCGTATTAGTTTGCGCGTTGGCTTTAACCGAATACTATATTCGCAAAAAGTCGGTAAATTAGACCATCTGAATTTGATGTCTATCGCTATGAAATCCCGTCATTACCTTATTTATTTGCTGCTTTTATTCGTTACTGCTGGCTCGGCCTGCGCGCAAAATCGCGAAACCGACGCCACCGTCCAAGACCTCATGGCCAAAGGCCAGGTCACCGGCCTTTGCCTCGGCATCATCAAAAACGGCCGGATCGCTTATGTCCAGGCCTATGGTTACGGCAATAAAGCCAAAGGCACGCTGAACGACACCAGCACCTGTTTTTATGCCGCCTCGCTCAGCAAAGCCGTATTTGCATACCTGTGCATGCAGTTCGTCGATGAGGGGAAGCTCGCCCTCGATAAACCATTATACCAGTATTTACCGAAACCCCTGCCGGAGTATGAGGCCTATAAGGACCTGGTGGGTGACGACCGCTGGAAACTGCTCACCGCGCGCATGTGCCTTGCTCATACCACCGGTTTTCCCAATATGCGCTGGATGAACCCGAGGGGAAACCAAAAGCTGGAGATCTTCTTTCAGCCGGGCAGCAAATTCGCTTATTCCGGCGAGGGCATGAATCTGCTGCAATTTGTCCTGGAGCACATCACCGGGCAGCCGTTGGAAACGCTGGCGGAAGAGCGTATTTTCAGGCCCTTTGGCATGGTTCGCACCGGGTACGTCTGGCAGCCGCGTTTTGAAAGCGACTATGCCAACGGGCACCTCGAAAACCAGGATACGCTGAAAAAAAGGAGACGGAGTACCGCGCAGGCCGCAGGCTCGATGGAAACGACTATAGCCGATTATACGCGCTTTTTGGCCGCCGTTACGCGGCATGAACGCCTGTCGGAGCGCAGCTGGAACGAAATGATCCGGCCGCAGATCTATATCCATTCCGTCAAACAGTTCCCGACCCTGGATACCGCCACTACCAAAGCCAACGATGCCATCGGTCTCGCCTACGGGCTGGGCTTTGACCTCTTCTCGTCACCCAAGGGCCAGGTGTTTTTCAAGGCCGGGCACGACGACGGCTGGCAGCATTTTGGCATGGTCATCCCCGCTCAAAAGGACGCCTACATCGTGATGACCAATTCCTCGAACGGCGAAAGTATTTTTAAGGAACTGTTTGAAAAGCTGTCCGGCGTCACCATCCCCTGGTACTGGGAGAATTACATTCCTTATAACCAAAAAGGCAAATAAACTGTTAAACTTCCCGTTATCTACCAGCATGAAACCATTTCATACTTAATTTAAAACCGAACGGAATTGGTAGCTTAGTATATAAATCCCGGCAACTGTTCACCGCTGCAATGAGAGCCTTAGTTGACACCAATATCATTATCCGTCACGAAGCGAACAGGGTACAGCATGAAGACATTTGGCAGCTGTTTTTCCAGGATAATAAATGAAGTTTACGCTGGCGTAGATCGTTACATACACAATCTCCTCCAAAACGAGCTTCTTTTTTAAATTTCCCGGTATTCGTAAAGCCAGGATCGTCGTTCGTTATCCAGGTCAGGATTCAAAACGTCAATAAGAGGCTGTAAGGCGGTTTGTATTGCATTAGTATCCGAATTTTGAATTTGCGAAAGTGCTGCAATCTGATCCGGGGACTCGTTTAATGCAAGCTGTTCCCAGATAAGCTTGCAACTGCTTTTCACATATGGAACCAAACAAAATTCGATGATACTTTTTGTGGCTTTGTTTAATTTTTCAAGGTAAGGCATGACATTTATCAATGCTTGTAATCTCGCTTTCGATTCATCATTTATGAAGCCAGCACCAATGATACACATCATTTGAAGATGTCGTTTTTCTTGTTGTCCAAAAGTATTAGCCCGCCCCACAAGGCGGTCTACGTCGGTATTGCGTGTAAATACAAGATTTGAAATTTCGTGAACTAAATCCCATAACAACGGCTGCGAAGCTGAAACTTTATAATCACTCATCAAAGTCAGATATTCGTCCTTCATGCGGTTTTTCTCCGGTTTATTATCAAGTACCGCATTCAATACCATTATAAATAAAGGGATTACTGCCATATTCACAGTTGTATCCTCCGCGCTATCCCAATAGGGCGAAGGCTTCACGCTTAGTATCCCAGGCACATCAAGTTCCTTTAGTTTTTCATGGCGTTCCTGAGGTGTACCCGTTACTAAAGCGGTAATGGCCCCGGAATACAAATAAGCGTCCAACGCTTCACGTGGATGAAAGTCAGCTACGGTATATTGCGCATTCACACGTTGCAACAAATCAACCGTCTCGGAAAACTCTGTCGACCTTGCCATTTCAAGGGATTTTACAGTCCAAACATATGCACGATCTATCTGATGAACTCCTGCTGCCGTGAATGCGACCTGGCTGCTAAGCATGGCATCGTTTTTAGCGTTGTATAGATGTGATACATCTTTGCCGTCGTAGTAAAACATTCCCTGAAAAGGTTTAAAATAATCCCCGCCTTTAGTTTGTGGGACTCGCTTCTCATTTAACATAGACGCAATATAGCCAGTCATGTGCCCTGAGAGCTGAAACAATCTGATCCATTCCTTAGAAGGGTTATCTTCTTTAGCTGCGTACAAACGCTCAACCAACTCTTCGAGATGTGTGAGCATTGGTGATAGGTCTTCAGCGATCCAGTAAGAGAGGGTTAACTCAGCCAGAGTCCCAATATAGTCCAGATCATTTAAGTCCGGATTTTCCCCGGAAATTTTCAAAGCGCGTTCACAATGACCTATTGCAGCATAAGGTTCAGTATCGGATACCGCCGATGCAAGAAATATTAATGATTCAGGAAAAGTGTCCTGATGTTTTAAATCATTAGCTACAGCTATTTCGAGCCAATATTTCGCGCGGGATTTTGCCTTAGCATTGTCATCGTTGAAATACAGTCGTCCCATATTACTTGCCAGGATATATCGTATGTCCTCCGAATCTGTTTCATCAATATATGTACGTGTAAGAGCGTCCGCGTTAGCGGGATCCGCATAGGTCGTAAACTCAATTTTTATCCGTGCAGCTATGGCAGTTGAAGCTAAACCTGGTTCGTTAATTTCTTTCAGTGTCTTCTCTAACAATTCGAGGATTTTTACTTTAACAGCCATGCTTTCCATTTGGCCATTATCGGGTTGAAACTGCAAAATACGGTTACAGAGCACAGTGAATGCAGAGTATGCAATAGAGCTTTTGAATGGTGACACCCCAGTGTGTTGTGGGATAATCGAGCCTATCCGAATCCACCTAACCAGGTCGTCAATTTTGATCAGATGAGGCAGGCCGATCCAAAGCATCCCGGCAATAAAATCATCGTTAAAATCCGGAATAGACTGCGCTTTAAGTTCTCCCCAGTTTTCAACCACATATTTCAAATTTTCAAGGTAATAATTTGTGTACCTGCCGACTACCTGCGGTAGTAGCAATATGCGGATTATAACAGCCTGTATTTTGGGAAAATCGGGCTTGTTAAGGTTGCTTTCAAGCGATTGAAGTACTTGTGACTCATCCTTTTCTAACAATTGATAAATCCTTATCTGTTGAACCTGAAGGCTGGCCCGTAGACCTGCAGCCATATTTCCGGGCATAATCATATCATCCGCTGTCCAAAGGTCGAAGAATCCCCAAGCGTCTAAGTTTTTAGCCTCTTCCGGATTTGATACCAATAAATAAATCTGCATGAGCAAACTACCCGCTGCGTTGCTATCGTCGCCACGAATGAAAGAAAAGATCGCTCGCAGGGCTGTCGACTGGCTTACCGTGCCCTGCAACAAAGAATGTCCCAAGGCACGGTGAACTTCTTTTATAGTCTTGACGGATAAATTTTTGTCACCGATACGGGCAGCCAATGGCGATATTTCGAAGCTGGTCGCCGCAAATTGCTGAATCCAGGTATTTAACAAGGGCTGCATTTTTTCGAATGGATGAACTATTTTTTCCGTTACCCCGCTAACTGCATTGAGTTCGTTATTACCGAATTTCCAGCTTACAAGGCTTAGCCGGTACAGAAGTTCCTTACTTGCATCGTCGGTTATATAGCGGCTTATCGAAGCTTGAACATCGTTTAAAATTTGAGGATCGAATTCACTATCAAATAAAATTTCAATTGCAGTTTGGTCGTTTGAACCCCAATTCAGTGTTTGCAAACGTTGGATTATTGCTGTTACTAAACGTGGGTTTCGTGTAGATTTAACTGCAATCAAAGGTGCAAAAGCAAGCAAGTTATGGGGCGCTCCGTAGGAAACCAGGCATTCTTTGATTTCGTCATCAGTAAAGTTAAAGGAGGTATAAACGGAAATAGCATTTGCAGGCAGCGCTGTGGATATATCCGGTACAATGCTATGGTTACCTGTGGTTAACAAATGGATACCGGCTAAATTGGCTGCTTTTACCAACTCAATTAAGAAGCCGGCCAATGACGCTTCATTGGATGTAATGGATGGAAGATCATTAATGACGAGCAGTGTATTTTCTGGAAGACTTTTTACCACTTCTCTAAACCAATCTGATATAGGTTGTTTGACCGCGACCTCGGAAATTGTTTGCAGAAAAACATAAAGTGAAATAAAGCTGCGATTAGGATCGTCATTGAACTCTCTCAAGTCTAGCCAGTAACAATTCTTATAGCGCTCGCTTACTAAAGCTGCCAACTGGGTTTTGCCACATCCGTTAATCCCCTCCAGATGCACCCATTGATGCATCTGCAATTTTGAAACTATATCTACGACCTTTTCGACCCTTTTGGTGCCTATTTGAAGCGGGACCGGTGGCGCAGTGGAAATTAGCTTAGTACGAAAATCGACTAATGCCTGAGATTGCAGCAGGCCTATTTCTTCTGTGATGGCTTGTATGACGACTTGTTGTTTCTTCTGTTCTTTCTCAAGATTATCTACCCGTATATCAAGATTTGATAGCAGGTTTTGCACAATATCAAGCAATTGCTGATCCGCCTGCGATATGGCAGGCAGCCTACAAAGGTTATCCAAAAGCATCTTGTCTATTTGCTTGAGGCCGCTCGTGCTAAGTAATTTAAAAAGATGAAGAAATAAGCGGGCATATATGGCTTGGGCGTTTTCTTTACCATGTTTAACGGCTAAAGTTGCTGAAATTTCCTTACTGACCTGATTTTGATCTTCATTGCGAAATGACCATTCAAAGTTCTTGATAAAACCGATCAGCTCCGAGGTATCATCAAGATAGGTACTAAAATCTGTCCAACTTTGTTGTTCCTCTTTTTGAGCATCGTTAAGATTATCGGTTCCAGGTATGATTTGTTTGGAAATCATCAGCTGTAATTGTTGCTGTATCCTGATAAGATCCACGTTGCCGGCGTCAAGGTCCTGAAGCTTTGCGAGGCGATGCCAGGCATCGATCCCCTTTTCAGAAGGAAATATTGCTGGCTTTTCTATGGTATAGGTTGAATTCGTTACAAAACGAAATTTTAAATTGTGGCCCGGGTTATTTTTCCGATGTAAATAATAGTTTTTGAGTATCTCTATTATCTCTGCGCGATTTAAGCTTAGGTTTCCTTGTCTAAATTTAAGTTGCTGTAACTCACGAGAAAGCTCATCGCCTTTTAAGTCGCGGTGCACGATATCAATATCCTCGCCACGTTCGAGCTCTAATACATCGTTTTCGGATAAATCAAGCCAACGATGAATAGTAACGTCAACCTGATATACGTAACCCCTTATCGTTCCCCAAGCGTCGCGACCATCTATCGTACTAAATACTTGCTGCCAGTTTTGCATAATTAATAAGGCCCTAAGGTTTTAATTGAGATACAAAGATAAATAAGAGTGATTAGAATAGCTCGCGAGAAGTCTGCAAACTATCTGGCGACCTATCAATATCAAAGTTTTAGAAAACTATAGGTATCCTCCGCAATACTTACAAAATCAATAACGTATAAATGTACTTGACAAAAAATGCGTCTTACTAATTGTCAAACTTTGCAATTCCACGACTGCCGGATTATTCGTAACTTAGTTTGTCATGGAAGATATAGATATAAAATTCCTAACCAACTTAGGTTGGCAGAAATATCCAAGCAGCGCAAATGCGCCGCAAAATTGTTTTTTTAAAAACACCTATCCTGTGGCGCTGTGGTGGGATGAGATTCAAAAAGGCTTTTGGGTGATTTATTTAGATGAACTAACGGTTAATCCTGTTATTGTCGGTCGGGATTTTATTAAAACCGAAGCTGAGTATGACCGATTGATCATGCCGATTTTAGCGGCTTTAAAGCATGCACAGAAAGCACAATAGTATGGATAACCTTAATTACGTCGAACAAAATCAATCAAACCCTCTTTTAAAACTTGGCTTAATTGCCCTGGGTATCTATGCATTGAGTAAAGTAAGTGAGGAATACGATACCTTAAATTACACGCTTTGGTACCGCAATAAATTAGTGTATCATGGAATTTGCTATGTTGACAGGTTGGAGGCGCGTTTAAATGAGCATGAATTAAGGGGGATTTTATTTGATGAATATGATCACGATCACGCCAAACCGAGATCAACTGCGATTGCTAAAGAACGTAAGTTAATTCAACGGGATCGTCCTAAGCATAACATTCATCACAAATATTAAGAGGCCGGATGCCACTATCAGATAGGGACTATTTGTTAAAATTGAGCAATTAACCTAATTTTAACAATGAATTCGACCGCCTTATTCTCCCAAATAAAAACACTACTATTCCGGCTGGCTGACGATATTGAAAGTGCAAATTCAATACATCTGCATAATGATGCTATTCACGTAGAAAACTTTTACTGTGAGCTGTTGAATTTGGTATTTTCATGGAACCTTGAAAATCGGAATCGAAAGAAATTGAACCAAGAAAGCTTTGACCTTTGGGATGATAGTCGTGAAATCTATGTTCAAATTACTTCCAATAAATCACACCAAACGAAGTATAACAAAGTCGTCAAAGACTTAACAAAACAAGGTTCGACGATAAAGTATCGGCATTTTTATTTATTCTTTATTTCTCAAAAAGTAGACAAACAGTTTCTTGATTCAAAGATCATTGGAGGTAGTAATTACGAAGGTTGGGGCATCACCAAACTGGCGGAATCCATTTATTATGAGAAGAAATCTGCAAAAGCATTAAAGCCTGTTTTTGATCTGCTTGACCAGGAATTGAACCCACAACCAACAAACCCTGCCAATCAATCAGCGATAAAATCAGTAGTCTTACCGCAACAAATACTAAAACCGATTCTCAAAAGCCAGTTTTATATTGACCGGAAAGCGTTGACAGATCAACTTTTCCAATTCACACAACAAGATAGCGGCTTAATTACCGGCGGACCTGGTTATGGTAAAAGTTTTACGATCACAGAATTACAGCGTAAATACCAACAAGCCGGCATTCCCTGTTTTGTGATCAGGATCAATGAATTGATCAAAGGAAATGCGGCGGAGTTATCTACTGAATTAGGAACGACTTCAAACTGGCTGGACGCGCTTAAAAGCGTTCCGAATGCTACTGGCAAGTCGCTTTTAATATTTGATGCTTTTGACACCGCGAAAGATGAGGGCTTTAAAACTAATATGCTCGGACATATCAAGACGGCCGTTGCGAGTCTGGGAGCCGCCTGGCATGTGGTAGCCAGTACACGTTCATACGACGCTTTAAAGTCACAGCGCCTGGCCGAATTGTTTCCAAAGAGCTTAACAAAAAATGCTATTGGATGCCGGTATATAGAAATTCCAGGGTTATCCGACACGGAGGTCCTGACCGCAGTAAAGCCGCATAAAGCCTTGCGAAATGCTGTTCATCAAGCGAATGCTGCATTGAAGGATATTTTAAGAATACCCTATTTTCTCAATCTTTTCACACAGGTCGTGCCAGACAAAGAGCAACTTCATATCCATACAGAAGAACAGTTGCTGACACTTTATTGGAACCAGCGGGTCAACCGTGACACTGCGAAGGATCTGTTCCTGCGCAAGCTGACCACCCTTTTGAGCACGAAAGAAAATTTAAGCTGTAAAAAGTCAAGCATTTTAACGGAGCAGAATATTGCAGTTTATGAAGGATTGTTAAGCGACGGGATCCTTTCGGAAACCTCTTATACCCGTGAAAACATTGCTTTTGCGCATAATATCTTACTCGAATACGCAATTTTTAAATATGCGATACCGGATGATATTGACGAATTGATCGTTTATTTGAGAGCGAATGAGCGGCAACCTTTTTTGTTCAGGTCAAGCTACATCTATTTTTACAGTACCCTGCTAAGCCATGACCGTGATAAATTTTGGCAACATTATTTGAAATTAAGGACAATCGCAGAACCGCTTTTTAGACTGATTCACCAAACAGTTTTAAACTTCGTATTAGCCTATCATTTTACCACTGTTAAAGATTTTGCGCCGCTCGACGATATTGTAGACGATGAAGAAAGGTCTTCTATATACCGTAAGGTTCTGGAGGCTGTCCGATTTATACGGCCAAACGATCTTCATTTGAAAGACATTCAGCTTTTGTTGGTGCTGTCAAAAGATATCGCTCCTTTAACGATATGGGAATTAGGTTTTCTTACAGAAAAAGCCATCAAGCAATACTCGGCAGATCGCAGAGCCCTTAGATTACTGGGCCAGATCAGTTATAATTACCTGAAATATTTTCTTGAAGCGTTGAGTGTCCCCGTGCTAAAAATACGCATCGAAGGGAATGGTCAACACTGGGCGCTGCGTAATTACATCAATTCACTAGGCCTGATCAATAAGCCTAAACCTCTTCTTAATGAACTGCTAAAGCAGTTAAAAGTTCCGGATTTCAATATCCACCTTTTCTATATCGTCGCCGACGAAATTGTGACCATTGCGAAGTATGACCTGGCCTTCGCTTTTACCATATATAAAAAGGTGTACGATCACATTGAAATCAGTGACAAGGAGACTTTTATGGGTAACAGTGTGGTAATGGCGTTAAGGAGTAACCGGAAACAAGATTTTAAAAGCGTACATCATAGGCTAGAAGCTGAATTTGAGCAACTACTGGTGTTGAATCCGAAAGAGTCAGTCATTTTTGGTTTGCAAATTGTCGATCGGTATTTATTAGACAAGGAAACATACTGGAAAGTTCGGCCATCCGAAACGCTTTTGATCGATGGCTTATCAACGACAATCATTGAAGATGCCAGTATTTATGAATATAAGCTGGAAAAAGACTATGGCCCGCTATCCCACATCAAACGGATCACAACCTATTTCCATGCTTTAGCCGATGAGGGCAAATTGTCGGAATTGAACGAGTTATTGGCAACCTACATGAAGAACGCCCGTTCGAGAATGCTTTGGACGCGACTATTGAATTTTCTGCAAAAGCGACCCGAAGTAAATCCGACTATTTCAGCAATAATTTTAAGTAATCCGGGCATCTATTCATCTTCCAAATCAAGGCAGGAAATTTACAAGCTGATAGAACAATCGTGGCGCTTGTTTACGCTTGAACAAAAAAAGGAAATCGAGACTACCATTTACGAGCTGCCTTTGTTGGAATACTACGATGAACCCTCTATGAGCAGATTAAAGGGCGTGCTATTCAGTAGCGTGCCTGATGGTGAATTAGTATTAAATCAAAGCATTGAACATCTAAACCTGACCGGAAAAATCGCCGGAGAGGAAGCCAGTAGAATGGAAAGTTCCATCTCTTTTCAACGCACCGTTGCTGAAGAAAAACAAAGGCTGGACATCAGAGATGGGATTGTTGTGGAACATGAAGCCTACACATTGATTAAACAAATTGAAGAATTCAATGAGAGCCATTTAAATATTCAGAACAGAGTTAAACCTGTTCCAAAAGACTACAAACCTTATTTAAAGCAGGTAAAAGAATTGTACGAACTGCGCTCGGAGTCGTTCCCTGAAAGGTTACAGGAAGCCTGCGACAAAGAAATCAGTCAATATTTGAGCACTGTTCTGCAAAAATTCAAGAAACTACCCCAAAACATAAAATCATGGGCCGAAACAGTGGCGTTTGAACTGATTGACGATGTCAGGTATTACAGCGAATACCAGGCTGGTGAATTGACCAATAAGTATGGCGGCTTTACACCAAGTCCACGTACCTATTCGACCAGTATTTTAATCAGCCTATTATACGAGTTGAAAAAACCGGTCATCGCTGACAAATTAGTTTCCTTGATGCACGATAACACCCAGCGTGTCCGATTTCAGGCATTACGTGTACTTCCTTATTTCTACAAAAAAGATAGCGATAAATATTGGTCGACTATTAATGAAAGGTTATTGAATGAAACAGAAGGGCACTGTTTGTATGAGATCATTCATGCGATGTATTATAAGGACGTTATTGACGAAGAAACCGCAAAAGTAGTCAATGCTCTTTGGCTGGTTAATGATCGCCTGCACGAGATCAAGGTAAGCGACGACCTGGAAAAGATGTTCGTTTATTTGTTGTTAGAAGTGATCTTAAATCACGATAACAGCCGTGCCTGGGATTTGGTCAAGTATAATTCCGGTAATGAAAGTTTTGGCAGAGAGTTTATATGGCGATGTTTTAATATCCTCGATTTCAAAAACAAGAAAAAAGCCGAACTCCTGGGCAGAACAACCGAATCTGAATTATATGGATTTATTGAAAAGCTAATCGGTATGCAATTTGAGATTATTCAAACGCTCGAATTGAATGATCCCGCCATCTCTGCACCGTTTCATACCATAGATATTTGTATTCAACAATTATTCTTTAAAGTCGATAAAGAGGAGAAAGGTAAATCCCGGCAAGCTATTTTAAAAAACAAAAAGGCCTATCTCGGCCAAATCAAGTCCTTATTGGGGCTGATACTTGCCGAATCCAAGAAAATAAAAAAAGGCTTTATGGTCGCACACTCGGGCTACTACCTGATGCAACTGCTCAATTTCCTACTCCCGGCAGACCCTGCTTATATACTCGGATTAGCTGCCGATACGGTAACCTTTGCAGCAGAAAATAATTTCACGTACGATCAGACGACGATGCAAGAATCGATGAAATTAGTTGAACGAATCCTTGCAGATTATAAAGGATTGCTCAAAGAGAAACAACATTTTAACGGCTTGCTGTCTATTTTAGACCATTTTGCAAATTCCGGTTGGTTAGAAGCATTAGAATTGATATGGAAACTAAAGGAAATTTTTTAGCGGTTTATCCTTGAACCTGGATAGCACCTAATTGAGAAATTTTTTTCAAAAAAAAAATAGCCCTATGCTTTCACACAAGGCTATCGCAATAAAGAAAATATTAAAGTTCGACAACTATGCCGTCCTGACATTCGGCGGCTTCTGCTTCGGCTTCCTCCTTATCTTCGAACACTAAATTGTTACCGTTTTCGTCTGTGCAAATGATGGCGTATTCAGGACCGCCATGGCATTCTATGATTATAAAACTCATTTCTTATCAGATTTAGTTATACCATATTTCAAAGGTTTGGTAGTTTTCGGGCAGTTTACCCGTTTCACTATCCAAATCTTCGGGACATAAACCTACCCATTCGTCATCATCGCCGTATTCCTTACACATGATATCAAAGTTGCGTCTGTAGCCAAAACTTCGTAAAATGCGCTCGGCCTCTTCTTTGTCTATGCGAATATCGAAGTTGGTTACCTTTTCCGTTGGGTGTGGCGTAACCTCGATGATATGTACCACAATTGATTTTTTCATCGTTTAAAATTTAAAGCGGGGATTGTTCCCCGCTATGAGTTGTTAATTCAGTTTTAAAATGTCATTGCCATGCCTGGCAAACTCATTGCATAAATCAAATGCGCTTTGATTGCGTTGCAAGCCTGTACCGCTCATGATGGATTTAAATTTGGCTTCATCGTCACGGTAGCCCTTGACATTTTGGTAAAAGCCGGTCACGCTGTTATAAAAGCCAAATAACGTTCCCTTCGTGGTATTTTCCTGCTGGCTGGGACTGGTTAAGGAATAGTCTAAAACAGCACTTACAGTATTGTTAAACTGGCTGCTCAATTCGCTTTTCTTGCCCGCGCGCAACAATTCATAGGTTTCCTTATTAGGTGACATGGCGATTTGTATCAGCCTTTTTAATTCAGGATCGGTAATGCGGATGCGTGACCAGCGGTTAAATATCGCCTCCAGTTCGGTGCTTAACTGGTTGGTTAGTCCTAACATCTTATGTGCCTCCTTGAGTTTTTCGGCTGCGCTGGCGGTATGACGTATTTTGATGCAATTGGTGCAATTTTTCAGGGCGGCATTTAAAGTATTGGCACAGTATATCCGCACAGGTGTAAAGGCGATGGTAATGCTTCCTGTGCCGTCATGAGTAGAAGTTAAAAACAAATACTGGTCAATTAAATCCGACCTGCCGACCTTGATATGTTCGGGTAATTTAGCGGTAATATAGGTTAAAGCCCCAAAACCCAAACTACCCGCACTTTCGTAATGGATGCCTCCGTAATTTTGTACAATGCTGTCAAAAAAGGCGAAGGCATCCAAATTCTGCACTACCTCGTAATCGCTGCCGACCTTATCGCCCAAAATGGCTTCCGTATCGGTACGAAAAGTAAAATAACTGCTATCGGAAATTACATTGTTTCCGCTTGGCAATGCATGTAAGTTCGGGTGCTTAAGTACTGTAAAATCTAAACTCGCTTCCTGTATCGCTTCCGCGCTGGATTTGCATTTGGTAATGGTCTTGCCGATTACCTGCCAAACTTTTGGCTTAATATATTGATTATTCGTTTCCATGATGTTTATTTTTTGAGTTTGTAATCCATAAATTGTAGTTCGTGTGTTTTGACTTTTGGCGTATCGCTGATGGTGCATTTAGCCTTTTCCTGTATTTCGGTCAGTGCATCTTCCGCCTTTTGGTGCGTGGTTTGAATGGTCAGTTTGACCAATACCATAACTGTCGTGTACATAAGCCTATGAATTATAGCAGTTCGTAAATTCCGCCAGTTCCGTTTGAAAAACGGCGGGGTTAGTTTTTGCCAGTTCTTCGGCGTAGCCCTCCCAAAAGATTTGATTGGTGAGTTCGATAAATAGCTGTAACATCTGCTTGAATTTTTAAAGTGAATAAAAAGCAAAACGCCCCCTGCACTTGCGTACAAAGGGCGTTGCCGTTATCAGGGGATAACGATACTCGCTTCCACCTCCGCCAGTTTATCGATGCACAGTTGTTTTACCTCATGCGCCACATAAGCGATTATGAACGGGTTTTTGGTGCTGAACTCCCTGCCTTCGTCATCTTTGATGGATAATTCGCAACGAGCGAAACGGCTGTCGCTTGCCATATCGTCGTCGGTGTCTTTCACCACCGTAAATTCATCCAAATTGGTTATCGTACCGTGTAGCTTTTTCTTTTGCGCAATCTTTTTAGCCAATTGCTCTACCAACCGTTCGGTTTCTTCTAACTTGCGCGCCTGTTGGGCTGCAAATTCTTGTTTGATTTCCTTTTTGCTCGGCTCTTGCGCAGGGGCAGCAGCTTCTGTTTTAACGTGCTCGGTTTTTACAGGTTCGGCTAAGGGTTCTGATTTTACCGCCTCGGGTTTAGCACTTTCTTTGTTTACGGTATTCCCTGCAACGAATTTTGGGTTCTTGTTTTCTTCGGTTACGGGGTTAGTTTTTGCGTTGTTATTGATAGCTTTCTTTGCTAATTCTTTAGTTTCCATTGTCTTAATTTTTAATGATTTATTAAACTCTTTTCGTGAAAGGTTTTGCGGTTAACAGGTTACCGCCCCGGCGGTGCCCGTCCCTTTAAATTGTCCGTCCTGTGGTTTTTCATTCGCTTAGTTTTTAAGTGAGCTCGCACTGCGCTCGCTCGCTTTTTCTAAGCACCTCACCTGTAAAAGGCGGGGATAACGACAAGACTTTTGAAAAGAAAATACGCTCCCAACACATCGCCGCGATAGCGGCAACCGCTAAAACAGGAGGAAGATTTTGTTTTCAAAACCGCAGGCCCGGTCTTGGCGGTATGCCCGCCTTATCAGAAATTTGCGGCAAGAAAATGCGGGATAGCGTTTGAATAAAGGGCTTAAAAAAGGGAAGTCGTTAACGGAAAAGCGTGGCAAAGCCAGGCTTTAAAAAGGCAGGAAGCTTCCGAATGAACGTAGTGAATGAGGGTGCTGGACTGCTGGCTTGTATATTGATTAAAGAATGCGTATATTCTATTATGGACCAATCACTGGAATTTTTAAAATCGGTCAGGGACAGCTTAAAGGATATCCCTTATGACGAAATATATGCGCATGTCGCCGCAATACGGAATAAAATGCTCCCATCCGCACGATTAAAAAAGGGGCATTTTATTGATCGCGTTAGAATTAACAATCCGTCTGACATTGTATTTACCGGCATCAAAGATGTTTCTTATATACAAGACGAAGAAAAACTAAAGTACATTGACTTTGGTCGGGCAAACCTTCCGGAGCAAGCTGTATTTTATGGATCGGTTATATCCCCAAAAATTGAAAGACCGCGGGAGGTTGCCTTCAAAGAAACGTCCTATAACTATAAAATCAGGGAGGATTTACAAGATATATCCGAAGTGTTTACGATGAGCAGGTGGCGGATCAAGGAAGATATTGAGGTCCTGGAAATGATTTTTAGTGACGAAGTATTAAAGGTCAGCGAATATGCGCAACAATCGTTAGCGCACCAGGAAAAACACTATAAACATATGAGTACCGCTGCCCAGATGGAAAATCAGGCCAGGTTTTTCAGCAACGAGTTTTCCCGGGACGATGTAGGTAAGAATGAAGCCTATAAATACAAAATATCAGCTGCTTATATCAATTATATCTGGGAAAAGAGCCATTTGAAGGGTATCACGTATCCAAGCGTACAGACGGGTTATTTAGGGCAGAATGTCGCTTTACTGCCAGAACTGGTCGAAAAGCATTTGGAATTAGAAAGTGTGGGCATGTTCAAATTTGAAAAGAAAAACGGGGTTTACATACCTATAGACAGCTTCCGCGTAGCAACGGATTTGGGAAAAGATAAAATGGATTTTCAATGGTATGACTATGTGGGTGCAGAGCACCAGCACGAATAAAGATTGACTATTATATTTCCTGCCAAATATCTGCCAACGCCACATCAACCGGCCTTTGATGGCTGTAATAGACATTGACGATGCCCAAATAGGCAGGATCAATAATCCGGTTGATCCCGCTTTCGATGTCGGTTAAAACCTCCTGCCGAAAATCCAGGTCTAAGCCCCAAAAGATGCGGGCAGTCAAAAACATCGTGAAAGGAAAAGCAGTACGTAACACATTGCGGTTATCTCCAGGCTGGAGTTGTTGAAGCAGTGGTTTGGCCGTATTGACCGGGGTTACCCAAAAATGGCTTCGCCATGTATCGCCATCCGGAAACTTTTTCTGTAATCTTTCCGCCTGATGCGTATAGAGTAACACATGGGCATAAGGCGCATTCCCATGTATGCGTTCTAATTGCGAAAGGTCTATCGACTCAAAATTTTCTGAATCGAAATCTCTTTTGGCCTCCAGGCAAGCTACGCCTTTCAGCGTTTCGCCGGAACTGAATTGTATGTTTACAATTAGGGCGATATCTCCGAAGCTGGTTTCTTGTTTGCCACGGTTCTTAAAAGATCGCCAGTCAACGAGCTTTGACCAATTGTTAAAACGAATAGTTCTCTGGCTAAATATTTGTCGTAATTCCTGCATCAGCGATAATGAAATGAAATCTTCATTCCATTCATAGGGATAAGCCTTTTGGCAAATACCAGAGAAGATATATCTTCTAACCTGTTGATTGTCCTTTCCATGATAAGATCAATAAAGGTAATAATAAAAATGCCCCACCATGATGATAGGGCATTTTGCATCGGTGGCGAATTAGTCTTTATTTTTTAGCTTGATAACTTCTGCACGACCGCTGTGCGCGATGTTTTTGATCTCCTGGTAGGCTTTGCGCAGCCGCACGCCTGCGGTCTTGTTGTTTTTGCTATAGAATTTAATTGCGTCTGCTTCGCTGGCCGTAATCAATTGCTTTAATTTTTCAAATGCGTTCATGTGTTTGTTTTTTATAATGAATAAATCGGGTTGATTAAATGGTGATGCCCTGGTCTTCGGCTTTGGCGTGTTCCTTAGCCTTGCCTTTTTCTTTGCCAAGGTCAAGGTTCGTAGCGGGTTTCAGGTACGGCTCCCGTTTCATTTTGTCGCCCTGGCTATTGTAAAAGTCCATGGTTTTATAGCGCGGCACGGCTTCGACCTGTACCTGGTGTTCTTTGTTGTCTTTACCGGTAATCGTTACCTGCACCCGGTTACCGTCACGCATGGCAGCCATGATTTCCTCTTTTTTGGCAGGATCGGCGAGTTCCTTTATTTTGAAATTGTCCAGCGTTTTTTCCAGGTTGAACCCAAATTTGGGGTCATTCATTTGTTTTAGGCGATAATTGCCGTAATCGTCTTTTGGCTGGTCAAAATCCAGGCTGATCCAGGCTTTGTAGCTTTCCCCGCTATTCGGGTTGAGCATGTTATCGCGGTGTACGGTACGGTGCTGAACGAGGTTAGCAGCCTGGGTTGCGCTGAAACCAGCGCGCTCTTTCACATAGAAATTCTGCTTTACCGCTGAGCCATAAAAAGCTTGGCGAAAATCATTGTCAACAAAGTTGTCTTGTCCGTTTTCCTTACTGGCCAGCAGCTTTCTACTGTCAGGGCTTTCGCCGATGGCCAGCTCACTGGTGCCTTTTTGCTTTTTGAAAAACTCAACAGCTTCTTGGCCGCTCTGAAATTCTTTTACCAGTGGCTTTTCGGGGTGTTCTTTATTTTCGGTCAGCACCATGTAGTGCTGCATCTCCGGTGCGGGTGGTATCTTGCCGGCTACAGCCTCGAACTTATTGAAAGAGTAGAACTGGGATTCGTTGGATTTACGGAAATGCAAGGTCATGTCTACGGGCAGGCCATTATCACCCGGCATTTGTTCCTTTAGAGTAAAATATGGCGCCTGTGTGCGCATATTGGTTTCCAGTTGTTCAGCGGTCTTGGCACTGAAGCCAAGATTGCGGACCTCGTTCTGGAGGTCTTGTAGATTGTTTAAATTCATCTGCGGATTGTTTATGGTTAATGAATTAGCTTGTTTAATTTCTTCCAGTAATTGATCAATATGCCGGTAGAAAACCGGTTGCTCACCGGCCCCAGAATAGTCAAGTCCGGCACGCCGTTCCCAGTTATCCAATGCATCGCCCAGCGTATCGAACAGATCCAGATCGTTAGGCTGCAGGCTCCTGTCAGGGTCAATCTTCCATACTACATAGGACATGCCGACATCCTGCGCATCTTCAAGCAGGTTGATGATCGCCTGGGCATGTTTGGTTTCCAGGTTCATTTTATGATTTGTTGATCTTGAGCAGCACCGGATAGCCTGCTTTAAGCTTGACCTTGATGATTTTCACTTTCTTACTAAAGAGCGTCTTGGCGGTTTCAATGCCCGCACTTGCCGCTTGTGTACCTAACGTTTCATCCATTGGCAGGAACTGCATACTTTGTAAAGCGTTATCGCTGCCGCTGCGAACAGCGCCCTCCGTTATTGCATCGGGTGCGTTGATACCTGCCATGCCGTCCAGATCGTACACGGACAAGTCGCAGGGAACGATGGAAGTACCGAGACGGATGTTTTTGATATTTAAAATGAGGCGTTGGTTGTTAACCTGGCACAGGCCATATAGAAATTGACCTTTAGGAATCATCTGATGATTGACGGTGATGGTGTCCATCAACTTTAATTTAACGGATGCCCCGCTAACTACTTTTTGAGTATTGGCGATGACGGCCCGTATCGCTTTGTAAACACTATCCGGTTCCGGTTTTGCCTGCTTTTGGACCTGTGCTTCGACCAGCTCGGGATGCTGTAATTGCAATAGTTTGGTAATCATACCGTCGAGTTGCTTCATCTGCGGGTCCGCGTTACTGCCTTGTTTGAGCGACTGTGCCAGCTTTTCCAAACGGTCTACTTCAGCGGAATTGACTGCCGGGGTATTAATAGCGGTTGAAGTTGGGCTGTTAATTGGCTGCTGAGCGCTCAATTGCTTTTTAATCTGTGCCAGCTTTTGATCGATCTGCTTTTCGCTGGCCTGTGCGGTTGTCGTATTGACTAAGGCGCTGTCTTTCCTGACGCTGGTGAGTAAACCACTTCCGGCATTCATTTGCGCTTTGGCCGAATCCCTGGTGGCCTGGTCATACAAGCTTAGTTTATCTTGTGGCTTATCATTTGCAAATTGCGCCGATGGTAATTCGGTATTGATGCCATTTCTTGCTGTTGTCACATCGGCATTGCCTTTGCCGCCGCCAAATGCCCAAAAAGCCAGGGCCATAAAAGGCAAGATCAATAACGGCACAATAAGCAGGAATTTCTTTTGTTTTTCGTGCTGTTCGGGTGTTAAATTTTTCTGTTTCATGTTGAAATGATTAATGGAATAGACTGGTTAATAAAATGTACAGGCTCAACCCGCCGAAAGCCAGGCTGAATAACGCCAGCGCGATCAGCTTGGAACGTTTGTCCCAATAGGCAGTCTTTCGGTTCAAATAATCCGCGATACGCGCTTGCCGGCGAATGATTGCCAGCGCAATGCGGCCAGCCAGGCGTTCCTGCTGGTTGGTTAAAGGTGTGTTGCGTTTTTTCATTTGATGTCATCGTTATTAATGATCTGCCAATGTTCGATCAAAAAGCCGTGCGGATTGTTATCGGTTTCCGTTCCCAAATCCCTGACCTGGCCGGTCGTGACCAGTTTGCGAACAGCGGTACTACTGGTACGTACCAGTTTTTCGGTCGCATAACAAGTGAAGGAATAAGGGAATTGGTTACCGTCGATATGCGTACTGTCTATTTGTATCTGCTGGGAGATATTGGCGGAGATCAGGTTATTGTAAAAGCCGGATTCTTTTAAGTCATCGTATTGCTTTTTGGCCGATTCGTCGGCTAAATAAAACGCCTTATTGATGGTTGCAGCAATGGCTTTATCGTCCGGGCTGAGATCGAAAAAGTACTGATGGAACGTTTTGATATGATCGCGCAATTCCACCGCCAGGTTGCTTTTGCGGTCGGCGGCTATAGCCTCCAACAACTTACCGTTAAACAGGATATGTACCCGGTTTTGCGCGCGATTGGCCAACTGGAAACACTGGTAATCAATAAAGCCGCTGATAGCCAAGCAGGCAATCAAAAACAAATAGCTGAATAGCTTGATGTGCTTAAAGGCCGTGTCGATATTTTTGAGTTGACTGAACATCACTTATCGTCTCCTTTCAGTTTATTTTTTTGGTAACTGTCATTGCCTTCACTGTGATAGCCTTCCCAGAAATTACGCGGGGCATTGAGGATATTGCTGCGGGCCTGTTCGCTTCGCTGACCTGCGGCAGCAACTCCATTGATAGTTGCAGCTCCACCAACGGTAACAGCGTTGGACGTTAGGCTATTGATACGTTGCAACATTCCGTTACCCCCGTGAGCGTGTACCACAAAATTGGCTACGGTCGGCACGCAGAAATAACCCACGATACCGATCAGTAGAAATATGCAATAAGCTGTATCGGTGGAATTAAAGAAGGTGTCTCCCTGACTTTGAATCTGTGCAATATCGAGTTTGAGCATGTTCTCCTGTACCGTGCCGATGATACTGCCAAAGATGTTGGCAATGGGCAGCCACAAAAAGATATTGATATAACGTGCCAGCCACTGGTGAAGACTTTGCTGAAAACCGTCAAAGACGGACAGCCCAAAAACCAAGGGCCCGAGGATAGCCAGCACGATCAAAAAGAAAGTCCGTATCGTGTTGATACACAGCGAAGCTGCCGAATAGACCACTTCCAGCACTTCGCTCAACCACTTTTTAACGCTGTTGCTAAAAGCATACTGATTCTTGGCCATCCAAAACTGGATATCCTGCCCGATGCCAGAAAAACCACTATTGCCGTTGCCATTTGGATCGTCCGGATGACTGTACTTATACCAGCGATCTTCGTCACCATTGCCATCAGCGCCGACATACATTTGGTAGGCGTTGGTTTGCTTTTCAGCGGCCTCTTTTTGCGCCAGCAGTTGGGTAATGGCCGTGTTGGAATTTTGAACCATGTTCCCTGTGACCGAAACCACCGGCTGCAACACGCCATTCATCAGCGAAACAACTGCGGGAAAAAGCAGGATCGCCATACCGAGTGCGAACGGCCGGAGCAGCGGGTAAAAGTCAATAGGTTCCGCCCGTGCAATTTGCGACCAGACCCGGGAGCCAATGTAGAACAAGGCGGCAAATCCGGCGATGCCCTGCGCTGCACCGATGAGTTGGCTGCAAAGCGGGATCATTTGGGAATAGACATTGTCCAGCACCGGCTGCATGCCTTGCAGGTCGCTGGCCAGCCCGTCGGCCCGGCTGAGCACGGGCAGAAACAGCACCAGGCCAAATAATAAAATGATTTTCTTATACATACTAATAAAGGTTTTTGAGCATTTGCGTATCATTCTGTTCCTTTTGCCGTTCAAGGGCCAGCAGTGCTACCTGGTTATCAAAGCTGCGCAGGAAGCTCAACTTGTTTTGAGTATCGTCGTAGATATAGTCAATGGCCTGCAAGCGCTCTGCATCATTCATCCGCAGCGTATTGGCCGTCAGAATGTTCGTGAGATTGGTCAGATTATCGACGCTTTGCGTAAGCAATTGGCTGAATACACTATTCACATACACCAACTCCGACGCGGTCAAGTGACCGGAAGCCTTGGCCATTTTCCAGGTGGCTTTGTATTCCGAAACAATACTGGCCTGGTCAGCAATGATATCGGCGACGCGGCCGTATTGCCGTACCACCGGAGAAACCGCCATTAGACTGTTCAGAAAGGCGGAATGCAGGTTAAAGTTGCCTTCGGACAGGCTTTTAACCTCGCCATAGCCTTGTGTCAGGATAGAATAGCCGGTCTGCATATCGGAAAGAATGGCCTTGAATTGGGTCAGTTTTTCAATGTCATAAATCAACTGCTGAATATCCTGTGCGGTGGAGGTCTGGGCGGCACTCGGTTTCGCGGAGCAAAGAACCAGGAAGCAAGAGCCCATAAAAAGCAAAGGCAGTTTCTTAATGAATGCCATACAAACTCCTTTCTGTCGCGATTTGATCTGTTTCCTGTAAGCGTGCAGCGGCTAGTAATTGGACCTGCATACAGAAATGGCAGGTAAACAAATACTTATCCTTTATGCTGCCGGTTAACTGGCTAATGCGCTTGAGGCGCTCGTTATCGCCCATTTGCAGGACGCTATCGTTCAGTACCTTTTGTAATTCATCCCAATCGTTGTTACACTGGCTGACCACATTTTGAGCGACGGCTGATACATAAGTGCGTTCAGCAGGAAGCAAGCCCCGAACAAGGTTCAGGTTATTAAATTGCGTAATGATGCTTCGCTGCTCGGTCTCGACATCGGCTACATTCAGGCTGTTTTTGATTACAGGGTTAACCGTGCTTAAAGAGCTATAGTAATTCTGATGTAGGTTGAACTCTCCATTTTTCCAGTTGCCGATGGCCGTCCATTCGTTGTGTAGCATATTGTAACCTTGCCGGACGGAAGCTTCAAAAGCATTGAGCGCCGCGATCTGAGCCTCCATATTCTTGATGTCCTTCGCACCCTGGTCGAACAAATCGGAAAAAGAAAAGGATTGCGCCTTGCCAAGCTGAAAGCAGAAAGCAAAAAGCCCAAGACATAAAAGAAATTTTGATTTATTGGATGCCATAATATTGTTTTAAGGTGAGCACTTCGTTTTCATCACTGGCGCGGCTGATACTGAGCAACTCATTTTCAGCATTGAACCTTTGCAGATCGTTGTAATTCTCATCCATGTGGTCAGCTGTTTTATTGATGATAGCCATGCGGCTCGCGTCTGGCATCTGCGTTTTACTGGCATGAACGATGTTAAGTAACTGGTCAAGGTCGTTGACAGATGCTTTGAGAATACCCGAATACACGTTACTCATATAATTGAGTTCACTGGCAGTAAAATGCTTGTCGTTTTTGATCAGTGCCCAGGCCTGGTTATAGGAATTGACCAGGGCAACCTGCTTTTGGGTCAGTTCGCTGATCCGGGAATAATAGGCAATGGCCGTTTTGATATCCCACAATTCGGTGTAATACTGGCTGAACAAATCCTTTTGTTTTTGAGACCAGCCGGATATTTCCGACAGTTTGAGTTGTGACAACTGGTTTTCCAGCGCCTTTTGCGCGTTCTGCAGCCAGATGGTTTGATTTTGCATCCGCTGCACCTCCAGGTCAATCGCGCGGATCACCTTGCCGACGGTCGAGGAAATGACCGAACCGACAATAAATTGCGCATCTGCACCTTTCGGTATCGACACGAATATGGTCATCGCGGAAATCGGTAAAATGACCATATACTTTTTAGCTGTTTCCATAATTTTTTTCATAAAGCGTTCCTGTTCCCGCTAAAAGCGGAAATGAAATTTTAAGAACCTGTGAATTGATTTGCCTACTGTTTGGTGTAATCGCTTTCGCCGTAAAGCAGGTGTTTACCGTCCTGCGTAAACGTGAAGATGCTACCGGTTTGGAGGATGACCATTTGCTGTTTGGACTCATCCCAGGTACCCGTCATCTTTTTTAGCAGGTGCCGCAGGCTATCCAGTTCGCCGTTCATTATGCGCCGGTAACCGGTTTTGCGGGTAACATGGTAAATGTTTTCTGCGCCTGCGGGTTCGATGACCAATGTATCGTCTGCGATACTGAACTGGCTCTGCGCATGGTTGATGTAATTGCCAGCAACTGTGCGACTGTTAATGCTGTGGCAAGCGGTTAAAATGCCGGCAACAGCTAAAATACTTACGATTATTCTTCTCATGGTTTCGTTTTTTTAAGGTGTTGAATTAAAGCTTGAATGCCGGCTTCATAGCTGCCATAGCGTTCGGCATATTGCTCGACCTGGAGTTTTTCGCTTTCCTCCGTGGTGTAGGTCAGGTATTCATCCAGTTTCAGTTCGTTGCGATAAACGCGCATGAGCTGTCCGCCCTGATCGATGAATACTTCACGGTAATTGCGGCCCGGTTCATTGGCCCGGTTCACCGAAAGCTGCAAGGTTTTGGCTTTGTCGGAAAGGCCCAATACGCTTTGCAAGGCGTCGAACTTGTTCATGAATTTGCGCATATCCAGCAGCAGTTTCGTATCGGAAAGGTTAACGACCGTTTCTTTGATAATCGGAGAACTGATCAGGTCATCTACCTCTTGGGTGATCAAGGCCGCGATGCCATTGAACTTCCGAACCGTTTTGTAGAGGTATTTAATAAAATTGGCCATACCGGATTTGGCAATTGCGACCCAGGCTTCATCTATCGCCAAAATCTTACGCTGGCCTTGCAGTTTACGCATTTTAGAGATAAATAACTCCATGATGATGATCGTAACCACCGGGAAAAGGATCGGATGATTTTTGATATTATCCAGCTCAAATACAATGAAGCGTTCCTGTAATAGATCGACGTTTTCGGTGGCGTTCAGCAAATAGTCGTACTCGCCGCCTTTGTAATAAGGATTCAGCACATACAGCAGGTTGGCCATATCAAAATCCCGCTCGTTCACCCTGCCGTCTTCCAATACCTGTAGGTATTCCTGCATTAGGAAATCGTAAAAGGAATTGAACCCCGGAAATACGGAAGGATTTTTTGCCAGGTGTACATAGTACAGCGTAACCGCATTAGATATCGCTACATATTCGGAACGGGTATAACTTTCGTCCTCTTTTTTCCAAAGGCTGATGAGCAGGGTTTTCAGACTTTCCTTTTTCTCTGTATCCAGCACCTCACCCTTGCTCAGATAAAAGGGATTAAAACGGATCGGGTTGGTTTCCGTGTAGACGAAATAGTAGCCGCCCAGCCTTGCGCATAAACCTTTATAGCTATTACCGATATCGATCGTCACGCAATGCGTACCCTGGTCGTAAAGCGTACGTAACAGGTGGTTCATCAACATCGATTTACCACCACCCGAGCCGCCGCAGACAAATAGGTTGCGGTTGGTAATTGTCCCGTTCTTCATCGGACGGTCAAACAAATCCACCCATACCGGCTTGCCGCATAGCCGCTCAGCTAAACGCAAGCCCTGCTCGTCGGAGCGATAATTGCCATCTACATTCAAAAAACAGGTGGCTTGCTCTAGAAAAGTATCAAAACTGTCATTCATCGGGAAGTCGCCTGCGTTACCCGGCAGGCCAGCCCACCAGATTTGCGGCGCACCATCGGTTTCCAGTTTGGCGGTTGCGTCCAGTTGCGCCATCGCTGCGCTGACCTTATTTTTAATATCCTGAGCTTTTAGAGGATCATTCGACCAGGCCATCAGGTTGAAGTGCGCCTTCACTGGCAATCTTTGCTCGCTGATGGCTTCGTTCAGAAAATCCGCCGTTGCATCCCGTGCAATCGCGTTTTCCCTGCTGTAACCCGAAAGAGACTGCAAACGCAGCCTTTTCTTTTCCAGCGCTTTGAGGGTTTTCTGCGCGTCATCGATAAAGATGTATTGGTTGACGATGTGATTGCAATCGAGCAACAAGTTCAACGGCGCGGCAAAACCTGTACTAAACCGCGTCCGGTCAGTCGAGTACGGCGTATAATCGATTCGGCTACCACAAAGCGCCGGTAGATCCTCTACATCCGCCAGGCTAAACACCTGTAGCAGCTCATCACCAATGCGGATACCGTCTTTGAGACGTACATCTTTGATTACGGGCCTTTCCTCCGGTCGCTGCAAAAAGCAATACTGTTCCAATACGCCGGGCTTGAATTTAGTGCCGGCAAACTCATCATCGCCTAAACGATTCATCACTGTACCCGCATCGGAAAGAATGCGTTCAAAAGCGCCGGCCTTCTCCAGAAAATCCCGGTAAACAACCGCATCCAATGTGCTGGCCGGTACGGGTGATTTACGCATCAAGGTCGAATAGCCGCTCGAAGCCTGTTTCCTGCCTGATGGTTTTTTCGTCAGGTACAAATAACAACGGTGATCGAGATAAGACCGGTCCAGTTCCCCGTTACCGACTGAAACCGCCTGCATATACACATCCTGCTGGTGGACGATGCTATGGGCCGGCAGAATTTTGATAGCTTTGATCAGCGCCTGGTGACCGGCCTCGTATTCCTGCATAGAACGGGTAAAGATTTCCGGCAGGATCAATTGCCAGCCTATAGTAATATCGCCCTGGCGGGAGAGTAGGATATCATGTTCGACTTTATAAATCGGCAGGATATTTTCAATAGTGACCATTGCGCTTAGTTTTAAGATGAGTAAATACTTTCCGCGAACGAAATTGGATATAATCAGGCAGGCTGCGCCTGGCGTTTCGCTTCAATAAGCCATGCTCCCCGTATCGATGACTTAGACGGAATACGCCCATAATCAATGTGGTACCTGAACCGCCGACCAGGATCAGGCAGATATAGGTATTCACGCCACAGATATACAGCACCGCAAAGACGATAAGTAACACGACCAAACCTACGGCCAGGTATGTTATATACTGCGCTTTGAGGCCCTTAAACTGGATGGCCTTGTTGATGCCCTTATTGATCGAATAAACGGATGCCATATTATAAGCCGAAAAATGATTTAATAACGGTAGCTACGACCACCAAAAAAATACAGGAGCCAAACCAGGCAGCAGCGACACGATTGGTATCCGGTTCGCCTTCGTTCCATTTCCGATAGACTTTAATAGCACCGACAATGCCCAATACCGCGCCGATGGCGTACATCAGGTTACAACCCGCATCAAAATACCCTTTGACCATGGTGGTAGCCTGGTTGATCCCTGCCGAACCGTCTTGCGCCAGCGCATCAGTCGCATCGGCAAGTATCAGGTAGCAATTAACTATCAGCAGTGCCAGCAGACATTTGCCAATGAGCTGTAGTTTGGGTGTGATAAAAGGGTTCTTCATGGCCATAATTCCTCCAGTTCTTTTTCGGTGATCTCAAATGGTAAATTCTCCCGGATGTAGTCGTTCAGCGCGTCCTGGTCAGGGCTGCCCTTGATCTGCGGATACTTGGCACCGACCAGGCTGAATAAGGAAATAAACTCCGCTTTCCCGCCGCTATCCCGGTCAAGGATGAAAAAGATGGATTTTAATTCCTCCAGGATATCCGGTATCACCCCCATGCGATGAAAGACAAAGTCTTCGGTGGAAAGTCCGCTCAGCCCGTTTACGGGTTTGGCAGCACCCATCAGGGAAGTTTCCGGCTCGTCTGCAACTGGTTTCTGCTGGCTAACTCCTTGTTTTCTTCGGAAATACAGGAACCAGACTACAGCGTACCAAGCCACAGTCAGCACCAGTGCAGTGATCAGGAATTGCTGCCAGGTAAATGAATGAAAGATTAACATAAAATTTGCTTTAGTCTCCGGCACCATTACCGAAGGTGAAGCAAAATTGGTTAGCCTGGAAGAGCCCAAAACCAAAGCCGGAACCGGTGCGGAAAGATTTATTTAGTCATTCCGGAAAATATTTCTTTTTCGGTTTCAGCTTCAGGTCGTCATCGATCCGGCGCAAGATCGCGTCCCGCATCGAATCCAGGTATTTGGTCGGACTGATGATCTTGCGCTCTTTGATTTCTGTGAACCGGCGATAGAAACGGCTGAGATTTACTTTGAGCGCATCTTCCAGCCATGTGACAATATCCTGTAGCTCAGCCTTGCCATGATTGATCTGCCCTGTATCGTATATGCCGTAGATCAACTCTACCAGGTTGCAGGCATCGCCCGTCCAGCGCAGATCGATCCCTTTTACACCCAAATCCGGCAGCCGTACCTCTTCCATTAAAGCATCGCGCAAACGCTCATAAGCAATAATCTTCGCAAAAGTGTGATCGGCATAGGTAGAGAACTCCGGGTCATATTCGACCAATTCAGGCATTAACAAGGTGTCCATTGACTTGCCCCGGATAAAACATAAACTATCTAACTCAGTGGCTTTTGCGTCATAATACCGGCGGAAAAAACCTATCTGATCAAGATAACGATCAATACTCCTGATCTCATCCAAAAAATAAGCGTTGGTCACTTCTGCCGACCCGGCCGGCACGCGTTGCATGATATGGTACCATTCCGTATGGTAGATATACCAGGATAAAAAATTAGGCTTAGCTTCTTTAAAACAATAAATCTCCTCGGTGTCATCCTTAAAGCCATACTGGACAATATGATCCCGTAGTTCTTTTAAATACTTACGAACACAAAGAATGATCGCCGCCAGCCGGTCAAATCCATCCGGGTTTTCTTCGATGATCCCGTCCATTTCTCTCAGGAACGCCGCATAGCGTTCTTCAACATAGTTCTTCAGCATAGTGTATTAGTGTTTAAATAGTATCCCGCCACCACGGCAGAAATGGGTATAATTTCACCATAGGCAATTATTTTAACCAAAGGTGAATGAATCGAAAGAGGGAAAACAATAGGGAGAAAACCTAAAAAAGGCAAACTGGGAGAGTGCCCAATCGCCGTCAGCTATAAAACTTTCTGACCAGTTCTACTTTGTTCCTGACGCCGGTCTTTGAATAAATACTCCGCAGATGTGCGTCAACGGTATTTTCAGAAATAAACAGAATATCTCCAGCTGAACGGTAAGTGTGCCCCGCCAGGATGAGACGTAAGACTTCAACTTCGCGGGCCGATAACCGGTAGTCCGCACATTTTTGCGAGAACAGGAGTTCCTTATCCAGAATTTCCTTTAGTTCGCGCGAGCGACGGTCAGCACGGCTTCTTTTCAGTAATACAATATTCAGGATCAACAAACCAACAACCGTCAATCCCGCCACGATCCATAGCAGTAGCATATTTCCAGGAAGATAGATGTAAATAAAAAAGCTTTAGAGAAAAAGCAAAAGAGCGGGTTTCCTTGGTCACGCTCTTGCAGGTACCGCTAAGTAACCTTTGACAACGCAACACAAGTACGCCCGCACTTCTGCGGGCATTGCACTTGCCTTTGGTTGTCCTTTTAAAATTAGCGGTTTTGCAAGAACCAAAAGATCGTGAATGCTATAATAAGCTATATGTCTAATTGACTTTACTGTTTCTTATTTCAAATTTTGGTGCCATAAAGGTAAAAATTTAAGGTTAAACTTAACTGGCTAATGTCGCCTTTTCCGCAGCGTCAAATGCCCAATCGATGATCTGGCCGATGGTTTGCCAAAGCGTTTCGCTCTCTTCAGCCACATTGATATCCACACTGCAAACACTGCTGCCATTGGTCGTGGCGTGTAATACCACATAATAAATACCGCCTAAGAGCAGACAGATCACAGAACGGAAACTTACCCCCGAATCCTTAAAAAACTGGTCCGTCGGCCGAAGCAACTTTTCACCTTCCGCTTCCCGGGAATCAGAAATGTTGCGCAACAAAGGCAGA
>DATCQV010000117.1:0-2845 GCA_036569325.1 Mucilaginibacter sp.
TAACAAAACTGACGAGATCATCGTTGTTTGCAAAGTTGGCCTGCGTAGCGAAACGGCTACCGCCATTTTACAGCAGCATGGCTTTTTAAATGCACGAAACTTAACCGGAGGCATAATCGGCCTCCAAAAAATAAAACAGTAAACCCCTCAACAAAATGATGACGAAGAAAGCATCATCAGGCAATACGTTACGAAAGTTTATCGTGGCGATGGTGATCATCCTGATAATAGGCATCGGTTTTACCGGCCTTAATTATTACCTAAAATATTTTAGTCCGAACGTGACCAATACGCAGGAATTCCTGTTCATACACACCGGCGCAGACTTTAACGATGTATATAAGACCATAAAGGATAAGGGTATGGTGAAAGATACTGCATCCTTCCTATCGGCAGCACAGAACATGAATTACGTAACCCGTGTAAAACCGGGCCGCTATCACCTGCGCGATGGGATGAGCAACCGCCGTCTCATTAACATGCTGGCATCTGGCACACAGGAGCCGGTCACGCTCTCGTTCCACAACATTAGATTAAAGGAGGACTTTGCGGGGTTCGTATCAAAACATATCGAACCGGATTCAGTTTCGATTTTGCGCTTGCTTGATTCAGCCAGTTATGTGAAGCAGTACGGCTTTACTACCGATAACGTGTACACTATGTTTATGCCTAACAGCTACCAGATGTACTGGAATACTACGCCCGACAAATTCTTCAAGCGAATGTATGCCAACTACGAGAAATTCTGGACACCGGAGCGTAAACAAAAAGCCACTGCTATTAACCTGACGCCGGTTGAGGTTTCTGTACTGGCATCGATAGTAGATGCCGAGGCCCTGCATGATGATGAAATGCCGGCCATTGCAGGCCTATATCTTAACCGCCTCAAAAAAGGCATGAAGCTGGAAGCCGATCCTACCGTTATTTTCGCTGAGAACGATTTTACCATTAAACGTGTATTAACCCGCTACCTGTCTATTAATTCGCCATATAATACTTATTTGCATACAGGTTTGCCTCCGGGTCCTATCATGATGCCATCGGTAGCAGCTGTCAATTCAGTATTGGATTACCAGAAGAGCGATTACATTTACATGTGTGCCAAAGCCGATTTTTCGGGCTACCATGCATTTGCCACCAACGTAGCCGACCATCTGGTGAATGCTCATAAATTCCAGGAAGCGCTGAACGAAAGGAATATTAAGAAATAATGTTCGAGCACACAACCAAAATCCGGGTTCGTTACGGCGAAACCGACCAGATGGGCTACGTTTATTACGGCAATTATGCCGAATTTTACGAGGTTGGCCGTGTGGAAATGCTGCGCAGCCTGGGCCTTACCTATAGCGCGATGGAAGAATCGGGTGTAATGATGCCTGTGGTGGAGCTAAACTGCAAGTACCTGAAGCCGGCGCTGTACGATGAGGAGATCACCATAAAAGTTATCCTGGCCGAAATGCCGCGCCTGCGGATTCATTTCCGGTATGAGCTTTATAACGAGAAGCAGGAACTCATCAATATCGGCGAAACGCTACTGGTGTTTATCAATATGACGACCAGGCGTCCGTGCCTTGCACCCGAGAATCTTCGTAATGAATTAAAGCCATTTTTTGAGTAAGTTTACGCTTAATGAAGTGGACGCATCGTATTTTATTACGGTTTAAATTTTATCAAAGGTTCATCAAATGGTCGAAGGGGTATATCCTGCCGGGGTTCCATCCGCTGCCTTTGTATGATGTAGCATCTTTTTTTGCGCATGAGATCCAGCAACGTACCTTATTAAATAAAGCATCAGCGCTGGCGTTTAACTTTATGCTCGCATTTTTTCCGGGCACCATCTTTTTATTCACGCTGATCCCCTACATTCCAATCAAAGACTTCCAGGGGCAGTTGCTGAGCGTCCTCTCTACCCTGTTGCCTTATAACGCCTATATGGCCTTTCAGGCTACCATTGAAGATATTGTGAAGCACCACAATGGTTCGTTGTTGTCGGTGGGCTTTTTGTCGGCATTGTATTTTGCTACTAACGGCATTACCAATCTGATGCAGGCATTTAACCGGTCATCGCTGATCGTCGAAAAACGGTCGTGGTTTAAACGGCGCAGGATAGCGCTGGCCTTAACGCTGGTGATCAGCGTGGCATTGCTGGTAGCTATTACCATTATGACGGGCGGTGAAGCAGTGATATCAATGTTGCAGGCGCATATTGGCGAAAAAAGCCATTTCTGGATCTATATGCTGATTCTGTCGCGCTGGCTTATAGTGGTCACGATATTTTTATTTACCATTTCCATGTTATACCGTTACGGTCCGGCTAATAAGCAAAAGTGGGCATTTTTAAGCACGGGATCGGTAATTGCGACGATACTGGCGGTACTGTCATCGGTAGGGTTTACTTATTACATCAATCATTTCGCATCGTATAATAAAATTTATGGGTCGATAGGAACGCTCATCATCCTGATGTTGTGGCTTTACCTGAACTGTTTGATCCTGCTGATCGGTTTCGAGCTGAATGCCAGTATCGAGTATTCCAAGCGGAACATCAAAGAGGTTAAACCGATGTTTAACACTTTCCGCCAAAAGCCGGTTCATTAGCCAAATTTTCCGCTTGCCGGGCCGATTTTACGACGCTTTTTAACAGATGTTAAGAACCCGAACAGTTAAAAAGGCGCTACAATCGTCACAAAAATACAATTCAACCAACAAGTAATCAGAACGTTATATAATAATTAAAAAATCTCAACTTCAGATTTGCCAATTCGGCCCGGTTTTGTACTTTTGACCCCGGAGAGTTGGCAGAGTGGTCGATTGCGGCAGTCTTGAAAACTGTTGACTGTAACAG
>DATCQV010000118.1:0-51920 GCA_036569325.1 Mucilaginibacter sp.
TTTGCCGAGGGTGGTAATGTTTGGAATTCTTTTAATAAATTTGATCCATTTAATGTAAAACGCTCAGTGGGTGTTGGAGCCAGAATATTTTTACCTATTTTTGGCTTGCTTGGTTTGGATTATGGTTATGGATTTGATAAAATTCCGGGTATACCGGATGCTAACAGAGGCCAGTTCCACTTCTCGATCTCACAGAGCTTAAATGGCGGATTTAATTAATTGTAATGAAGAAGGCAATTTTATTACTGTGTTTTACGTTCATAGCATTCACAAGCGCGTTTGCACAGCGGTTTGCGTATGTTGATTCGGAGTATATTTTGAAACACATGCCCGAATATGCATCGGCGCAAAAACAGATAGAATCGCTTTCGGTACAATGGCAAAAGGAAGTTGACCAGAAGTACCAGGAGATTGACCGCTTGTATAAGGCCTACCAGGCAGATCAGGTGTTGATGACTGCGGACATGAAAAAGAGACGTGAGGCCGAGATTGCCGATAAAGAAAAAACAGCAAAAGATTTTCAGCGTCAGAAATTTGGTCCGGATGGCGAGCTTGCGCAAAAAAGCACCGCTATTATAAAACCTGTTCAGGATAAAATGGCAAAAGCTATACAGGCCGTTGCAGAGAACGATAACCTGGATATGATATTTGACAAGAACAGCGAGGTAATTATGTTATACGCAAATCCACGCTATGATAAAAGTGCCGATGTTTTAGCTAAATTAGGCCTGAAAACAGGTGCCGCCCCAGCGAAATAAATTTAATAAAGAATATATTAACCCCATTAATTTTTAAACACAGAACAACACAATGAAAAAACTATTTAAAGTTGCTTTAGTTGCGGTATTATTTTTATCGGTTGGCAACTTTGCAAAAGCGCAAACCAAAATTGGTTATATTAATTTCGATGCATTGATAGGCCAGATGCCTGAAGCTAAAACTGTAAAGTCGCAGCTTGATATTTACTCAAAACAATTTACTGACGAACTTGCAGCAATGCAAACTGAACTGCAAACCAAAGGACAAGAGTTCCAAAAAACTCAGGCAACCATGACCGATGCCGTTCGTGCTTCGAAACAAACCGAATTGCAGGATATTCAGAAACGTATGCAAGACTACAACACTACAGCTCAGCAAAAATTTGATGAAAAATCGCAGGAGCTGATCAAACCATTGTCGGACAAAGCGCACACTGCCGTCGAAGCTGTGGCTAAAGAAAAAGGCTACACATACGTTATTAACTCGGCACAAACCCAGTTTGTAATTGCTCCGCCGGCTGATGATCTGATGGAAGCAGTAAAAGCTAAATTAGGTATCAAATAATATAACCATAAAGTAACTATTACAAAGCGCGCTGTTTTTACAGGGCGCTTTTTTTATTTTTGTTGAAATGGGAAACAAGGCACCAATTGGTATTTTCGATTCAGGCTACGGCGGGCTAACCGTTTTTAAATCGATCTTCAAAAAATTACCTGATTACGACTACATCTACATAGGCGATACCGCGCGTGCACCCTACGGTAACAGGTCATTCCAGACCATACACCAGTATACATGGGAGTGCGTACAATGGCTGTTTAAGCAAGGGTGCCCATTGATCATACTTGCGTGTAATACCGCTTCGGCCAAGGCGCTGCGTAACATTCAGCAACTGGACCTGAAAAATGAAGACCCGGCAAAGCGTGTACTTGGCGTGATAAGGCCTACCGCAGAAGTGATAGGCAACTATACCCAAAACAAGGAGATAGGGGTGCTGGGCACAAAGGGTACCGTGCAATCGGAATCGTATGTGATAGAGATCGAAAAATTTTTCCCTGATGTGAAAGTGCACCAGCAGGCCTGCCCGCTTTGGGTACCGCTGATAGAGAATGGGGAATATGATAAGCCTGGTGCCGATTATTTTGTGAAAAAATACCTCGACGAGGTAACGGCAAAATCAGAGAACATAGACACTTTGTTACTGGCCTGCACCCATTATCCTTTGATACAGGAAAAGATAAAAGAATACCTGCCCGGAAATATCCAGGTGGTAGCGCAGGGCGATATAGTTGCCGATAGCCTGGTTGATTACCTGAAGCGTCATCCTGAAATGGAACAAAGCATCAGCCGCGGTAAAACGCAGGAGTTTTTTACAACTACTGACGATACTGCCGATTTTGATCATTATGCGGAGTTATTCTTTTCGGCGCCAGTAAAATCGGCTTATGCGGAGGTGAAGGGGTGTGATACGATTTAACTCATCCGTTGGCTGTGTCTTTCTATCCGTTGGCTGTGTCTTCAAAGCCACCAACCAAACGACCAGTGAGACACAGGCCGGGGCATAGGGGGAACCTGATTCTTCCGGACTTTTCGGTCTTCCCCCGGCTTTCGGACTATAATTCCTATCAACTTTATCAACTATTCAACACGAGGTAACTTAATCAAGCAAAAATCACTAAGTTTGCAGTTTAACTTAAGGGGTTGAACTTTTATCTCACATATTTCATTATAGCGATAGGACTGTTTGGGTTTTCGGCCTTATTTGCGCTGTTTGGCGTTTACGCCGAGCGCAAGGTGTCAGCCTTTATACAGGATAGGCTTGGTCCAACCGAGACCGGGAAATACGGCACCCTGCAAACTTTTGCCGATATCCTGAAAATGCTGCAAAAGGAATTGATCACTCCTGCGGCTGCTGATAAACTCCTCTTTATTTTAGCCCCTGCCATTATTTTTATCGCTGTTTACCTCGGTTTTGCCGCGCTGCCCTGGGCACCCGGACTGGCACCAGCTAAGCTCAATTTAGGCCTGTATTACATCTTCGCCATTTTATCTATCGAGACGCTTGGCATCTTAATGGCCGGTTGGGGATCGAACAATAAATATTCTATATTAGGTGCAATGCGGTCGGCCGCGCAGATCATTTCTTATGAAATACCTGCAGGATTTGCAATTATATCGGTTGTAATGATTGCCCAAACGCTGAATTTGCAGGATATCGCCGCACAGCAAGGTATTCTATCACACGAGCCTGTACAATTTTCAGGATTCTGGGATGTATCCAATATAGGTGGTTTTTTTGCCTGGAATGTTTTCCGGGCGCCGCATTTGCTCATTGCATTTGTAATCTATTTTATCGCATCGCTGGCAGAGAGTAACCGCGCTCCGTTTGACATCCCGGAGGCGGAATCGGAACTGGTGGCGGGCTTTCATACCGAATATACCGGGCTAAGGTTTGCGCTGGTATTTCTGGCTGAGTATTCGATGATGTTCCTGGTATCGATGGTGGCGGTGATCTTGTTTTTAGGAGCGTGGAATACGCCGCTTCCCAATATCGGCCCGGTGCAATTAGCAATATGGACAACCGGCACGGGTTGGGGCATATTATGGATCATATTAAAAACACTGGCGCTGGTTGGCGTACAGATGTGGATCCGCTGGACATTGCCCCGTTTCAGGGTTGACCAGCTGATGAATTTATGCTGGAAGGTATTAACACCGCTGGCCTTTGCCTGCATGCTGATATCAGGAATATGGCGGGTGTGGCTGATGTAGTCATTAGTAGATCAGTCATTGGTCATTAGAAAATTGGGGAGATACCCGTGCTACTAATGACCAATGACTAATTCACCAATGACCAATGACCAATGACTAATGACTAATACGATAAAAGGTTTTACTACGGCTTTAAAGGGAATGGGAATTACCCTGCGGCATCTGTTTGCCTCGCACAAAAAGCGGGAGCTCGTGCCGGCCAGTGACACCAATTATTTTAAGCAGCTGGAGGGAACCAATACCATACAATATCCTAAGCAGTCGCTGCCGATACCCGAAGTTGGACGGTATCAGCTGGATGTGGAGATTGACGATTGTATTGTGTGCGATCTTTGCGCAAAGGTATGCCCGGTAAATTGTATCGATATCGAATCAATCAAGGCGACGGAGGCTATCGGCCAAACGTCAGACGGTACTACCAAACGTTTGTATGCCGCCAAGTTTGATATCGATATGGCCAAGTGTATGTACTGCGGGCTGTGCACCATTGTATGCCCAACGGAATGCATTGTGATGACCAATCAATATGATAGAAGTGTTTTTCAATTAAGTGATCTGACTTACCAATTTTCAGATATGTCGCCTGAAATGGCGGCGGAGAAGCGGGCGGAATTTGACAAACAACAGGCCGAGCGGCAGGCAGCCAAATTAGCTGCTATGCAGAAGAAGGAGGGCGGCGTATGAGTTTGGTGCAGTTCCTGTTTTACCTGATGGCCTTAATAGCAGTTACTTCGGCAGTATTTGTGGCAAGCACCAAGAATTTGGTGCGCAGTATATTTATGTTCTTTATCACGCTGTTTGCACTGGCAGGATTGTATGTGCTGGCCCTGGCCGATTTTGTGGCTATAACACAGATCGTGATCTATGTAGGCGGCATCCTGGTTTTAATCCTGTTTGCCTTTATGCTATCGGGCAAGGAAACGCTCAACGCCATTGGCGGGCAAAAGGGGCGATTCATCAATATTAATAAAATGCCGGCTTTGCTGCTATCGGGTTTGTTCCTGATAGTGCTGGTGAATATGATGTTTAAGATAGATGCCAATAATTTAGTTTGGATAAAGAAGGCCATCGTTACAAAAAATATCGTGATGCCCAATTCACAGACGACTGAAAATATCGGCATAAATTTAATGACCAAGTACCTGCTGCCATTTGAGGCGATCTCGGTTTTATTGATGATCGCGTTGATAGGTTCAGCACATCTATCAAGAAAGGGAAAAGGCGTATGATTTCGCTGACCGATTTTCTCATAGTTGGGGCCATCCTGTTTTGTGTAGGCTTGTATATGATCGTTTCCAAACAAAACGCTATACAGGTATTGATAGGCATAGAGTTAATGCTGAATGCAGCGATCCTAAACCTGGTGGCATTTGGCAAGTACGACCGCTTTAACAATGGCGGACAAATGTTTGCCCTGTTTGCCATTGTACTGGCCGCTGCAACTACGGCGGTTGCGCTGGCTATTATCTTGAATGTTTACAAGCAGTATAAAACCATAAACCCGGGCGAAATTGATAAATTGAGGGATTAAAGAATGAAGTCAGGTTATTTTGTTTTGCTGCTACTTTTATCGCTCTGTGTTTCGGCACAGAAGAGAGACACTGTGCGCAAGGATACGGCAACGCCGGGTGTAATGATAGACGCTGATATGACAACGCCCCATGCGGCGCCCCTTATCCTGCTTGATGGGGTAGTTTATAAAGGAGACTTGAAAGCAATCTTGCCTGATAACATCACCGAAGTTAACGTAACTAGAGATACCCGCTACATTAAGTTATATGGAAAGGCAGCAGAAAACGGCATCATCTTTATAACCACACGAGGTCATAAAAATATTTACAATCACGCCAACCGCGATTCGATCTATCAGGCATTTCCTGATAGCGCCATGTATGTGATTGATGGTGTGATATCAGGTAAGAAACTGGATGGAATAGCAGCTAATAATATCTTATCTGTAGATGTGTTAAATCAGGATAGGGCTTCGCGGCTTTCCGAGAGTGGTTTGGGAAACATTGTGGTAGTAGTGACCACAAGGGCCGGAGCGATAAGAAACTATCAAAAAAAATTAAGCGCTTTTTCAACGGCCTACAAATCATATCTCGACGGTCGCAGTGCCGATGATACAGATTTAGAATACCGGATAGACGGCAAGAGCTGCGACAAAAGTAACAGCGGCACGCTGGAATTATATAAATTGCCTAAAGATAAAATAAGCAAAGTTAAGTTATTAGTAAAAGACAAGGTTACAACCGTAAACATCACAACAAAAAAATAAAATTGAATAACTTTTTACAGGCAATAGATACGCTCACCATTAAATTCACCCTCGCCGCGGTGTTGCTGCCTTTGCTTGCCTTTGTTATTAACGTTGCCATCCCCGGTAAGAAAAATAAGATCACCGGTTTTATATCTGTCATTGCTATACTGGCAAGCGCCGTATTATCGGCAATGGTGTTCTCCAAGGTTTGGGGCACGCAGCATACGGTACATCAGCAGGTGCTTTGGTTTACCGTTGGAGATACCAGGATCTATTCGGGCATCTTGCTGAATAATCTTTCGGTGCTGATGCTGCTGCTTGTTAGCCTGATAGCGTTGCCTGTGCATATCTATTCAACGGCTTACATGAAACATGATGCCGGGTACAACCGTTACTTTGCCTATCTGAGTCTTTTTTGTTTCAGTATGCTGGCGCTGGTGGTTGCTGATAATCTGGTGCTGTTCTATATATTCTGGGAATTGGTGGGCTTTTCATCCTACCTGCTCATTGGTTTCTGGTTTACGCGGATCTCGGCGGTGCAGGCTAATAAGAAGGCTTTTATTATGAACCGGGTAGGCGATATTGGCTTGCTGACGGCTATTTTGATCCTGTATGCCGTTTTCCATACATTCGATATCAATATCCTTTTCGGTGAGCATTCGGTGGTGCAATCGGTTACCTTTTTGAACAAGGGGCATTGGCTTTCGCCTATCGTGAATAACTATACCATCCCCGGCTTATCGTACCATTTACCCGATGTATGGATGTATGTGGTTTTTGCAGGGATCTTCCTGGCGGTTGCGGCTAAGTCGGCGCAATTCCCGCTGCATACCTGGCTGCCCGATGCAATGGAGGGCCCTACATCTGTTTCGGCCCTGATCCACGCTGCTACCATGGTGGCTGCAGGTGTGTTTCTTTTGGCAAGAGTTTATCCCATGTTCAATCCCGCTGAACTAACGATCCTTGCAGTTATAGGCTGTTTTACAGCATTCATGGCGGCAACCATCGCCCTCACGCAAAACGATCTGAAACGGATACTGGCCTTTTCAACTATTTCGCAATTAGGATATATGGTGATGGCTATGGGTGTAGGGGCGTATTCGGCGTCGTTATTTCACTTGGTGACGCACGCGTTTTTCAAATGCTTGCTGTTTTTGGTTGCGGGTATCGTTATCCATCAGATGGCGCATATCAGGGATGACAACAAACTCGATATCGATCCGCAAAATATCCTGAACATGGGCGGCCTCCGCAAAAAGATGCCGCTTACGTTTATCGCCGCCCTCATTGGCGGACTTGCCCTCATCGGTTTGCCGTTTACGTCCGGCTATTTATCCAAAGACGGCATTTTGATACAGGCTTTTGATTGGTCGAAAGAAAAAGGCGGCGTATTTATGATCATCCCGGTATTTGCTTTATTGACAACGTGGTTGACGGCTTTCTACGTGATCCGTTTGATTGTAAAAGTATTTTTTGGCGATTTGCGCGCTACCTCAAATATTTCTTCGCCGGTTTTACACATTGATGATGGCGGCTGGCAATATGCCTTGCCATTAGTTTTCTTAGCTGTTGCAAGCTTGTTTCCGCTGTTTTCGTTAAATCCTTTCGGCTACAAGGAATCATGGCTGTTCCATGAGCTATCCCGCGGTAATGCGCAGCCCGAAACTATATTTCATTATGTGGTGCCTGTGGCAGTGAATGTTTTAAGCTTGCTGGTTATTTACGGTGCTTATGTGATCTATGCCGGGAAGAGAGCAAATCCGTTCAAACAGAATAATGCATTATGGCGATTGTCGTTCAATGAATGGCATATTGATAAGTTTTATTACAGGTACGTAGTGCGCACGGTGCAATCCGTCGGTCGGACTACCTTCAGGATAGACCGCCGGGTGATCGATGGATTTATACATGCTATTGCCGGCATTGGCATGGTCCTGGCTGAAGCCGCCGCGTGGACCGACAAGCATATTATAGACGGTTTCCTTCATCTGGTAACCGATGCCGTAAAATCTATCGGTGATTTTGCGCGCCGCTGGCAATCGGGCAAGGTGCAGTATTACTTATACAGTATGCTGGTTATTATATTAGTATTATTTATTTTAAAAACATTTATATGAGGGGGAAAGGTGAAAGCTTAAAGGAAAAAGGCAAGAGGTTCTTTGCCGATGCCGTTTTTTCTATCCCAACTCTTAATATTTTTCTGCAATGAACATTCTCACTCTGCTCATATTTACGCCAATTTTGTTTGGACTTATCATTGCCCTGCTGCCATCGGCCTGGAGGAATAGCTTTAAGTTTATTACACTGCTGGCTACTTTAATGCAGTTGGGAATGAGCATCTGGATCTATTGCAATTTTAAAAATGGCGTTGCTTTCGGCGGTGTTAACCAAGAGGCCAAATTTCAATTTATCCAGAAACTACCCTGGATAAACCTCGACCTGGGTGCCATGGGCAAAATGCAGGTAGATTATTTTGTGGGGATAGACGGCCTGTCAGTAGCCTTATTGGTAATGGCCTCGCTGGTAATGGTGATTGCGGCGCTGGCCTCGTGGGAGATCAAGAGTAATCTCAAGGGCTTCTTTGTGCTCTTCCTGATACTCGATATGGCGGTGATCGGCGTGTTCTGCTCGCTTGATTTCTTCTTATTCTATATTTTTTATGAATTGATGCTGCTGCCTTTATACTTCCTGATAGGAATGTGGGGAGGAGCAAGGCGCGAATATGCGGCCATTAAGTTTTTCCTTTATACGTTATTCGGCTCGGTGTTTATGCTGCTGGTGATGATCGGGCTTTACCTGTCGGCCAAAGATCCCGCTACCGGTAACCATACTTTTAACATCGTCCAGATGATGAACCCGGCGAATTATGACAGGGGAGCCGTATTCTCGGTACTGAGTCATGAAACGATATTGGGTTTCCCGGCGCGGGCTGTGGGTTTTATCGTGTTGTTTGTCGCCTTTGCCATTAAGGTGCCGGTAGTGCCGCTGCACACCTGGTTGCCCGATGCGCACGTAGAGGCACCGACTCCCGTTTCTATCATCCTTGCAGGTGTACTGCTGAAGGTAGGTGGCTATGGGATCATCAGGGTCTGCGTAGGCATCTTCCCCGAAATTGCCCATGCCGATGCTTACTGGCTGGGGCTATTAGGTGTGATCTCCATTATCTACGGAGCCTTCAACGCACTTTCCCAACAGGATCTAAAACGTATGATAGCTTACTCATCGGTATCTCACATGGGTTTCGTGTTGCTGGGCATCGCCTCTTTTACTACCGAAGGATTGAGCGGCGCAATGATGCAAATGGTGAGCCACGGCTTTTTATCAACCATGTTGTTCTTCCTGGCCGGTGCCATCTATAACCGTGTGCACGACCGGGGGATCACCCATTTCCGAGGCTTGACCACTATTATGCCTAAATATACCGCCTTTGTAGTGATCGCTTTCTTTGCTTCATTGGGATTGCCGGGATTTTCGGCATTCATTGGCGAAGCTTTCTCGCTGACCGGAGCTTTTAAATCGCCATCGGTAAATGGCTTGCTGCCTTACTGGATGCCGGTGTGCGGTTCGGTTGGCATTTTGCTTGGAGCAGCTTACTTTCTATGGACTTTGCAACGGATGTTTTTTGGTCCGGTGAATTTAAAGGGTGGCTCCGTATGGAAAACAGCCCTGACCGATCTGAATATCCGCGAGAAAATAACCCTGTTGCCGCTGGCATTGATGGCGCTGGCTTTAGGCATCATGCCATCGCTTGTGTTTGGAAAGATCAATGATTCGGTAGTTGCATTTATACAGTATCTGCAGCTTAAATAAATAATTGCATCCGCCTTGTGGAATTGCACCGGCGCCTGCATCCTGTAAGTAAATAGCCTAATTGGCTCAACTAACAGGAGTATTTATTTAACCTATCAGAATTATGTTTAAGAGATTATTGATTGCTGTATTCGCCATGATAGCGGTAACTACAGTAAAAGCCGACGAAGGGCAAAAGGTAGCATCGAAGGTGCAGAAAGTAACAGTTTTTTTAAAAGGTGCACAGATTACGCGCACGGCAATGGTAAATATAAACGCAGGCACATCCGAATTGATCTTCGGCGATATTTCTCCCAATATCGATCCGCAAAGCATACAGGTGCATTCGGGTGGCGAGTTTACCATTCTTTCAGTAAAGCACGAGCTGAACTATTTGGGCGAAGAAGTTAAGGCTAAACAGGTAGAGCAGTTGATTGCCCAGCAAAAGGCGATAAGGGATAAAATAGAATTGCAAAACAGTTTGCTCGGCATTTATCAGCAGGAAGAGATCATGCTGGGCAAAAACCAGGTAGTAAAAGCCGATAATTTAACGCTCGACGTAGTGAAGCTTCAGCAAGCGTTAGATTTCCAGACGCAACGCCTCACTTCCCTAAAAGAAAAACAGCAGTCTATCACCAATCAGATTGCTGCGCTGAATATAGAATTGCAAAAATACGACAAGCAGATAGCCGAAGTTAGTCGTGGCCGCAGTACGGTAACAAGTAACATATTGGTAAAGGTATCGGCAAAGGGTGCGCTACAGTCGGAGTTTACTTTGAGTTATGTGATTAAAAATGCAGGCTGGTATCCAACTTATGATATCAGGGCGAAAAATGTGAATAGCCCTGTAAATATCTCCTATAAAGCAAACGTTAGTCAGCAGAGCGGTGAGGAGTGGAAGAATATTAAACTTACCCTTTCTACCGGAAACCCAACTGTAAGCGGCAATAAGCCTGAGCTAACTCCTTATTATCTGGGATTGGGGATGTATTATACCAACGCTGCCAACGACGTAACCCGGGTTACCGGGCATGTGATAAGTAACGATGCTCGCCAGGCACTTGTGGGGGCGTCGGTAACGATCAAAGGTTCGACCATTGGCACCCAAACTGATGTTAATGGTAACTTTACGCTGCAAATTCCTACCGGTGCACAAATTATCAGGTTTGCTTATATTGGCTATCAGGCCCAGGAACTGCCGGTTACAGGAAACTATATGAATATTTCATTATCTCCGAGTGCTCAGCAATTAAATGAAGTGGTAGTCATACGGGGAATTTCTTCTGGAACAGAATCTTCCTATAAAGTTAGCGATTCACTAAATGATAAAGTTGCGGGAGTACAAACCATCCCTATTGGCGTGAATGAGGTAGAGAATCAAACCAATATCGAATTTAACATTGAGAACCCTTATTCTATCCCAAGCGACGGCAAACAATACTTAGTGGAGATAAACCAGGTTGAGGTTGACGCAGGTTATCAATACTACGTCGCTCCCAAATTGAGTACTGATGTTTTCCTGACAGCACAGCTGACCGATTGGAACAAATACAATTTCTTATCGGGCGAGGCCAATTTATATTTTGAAGGTACATATATTGGTAAGTCGTTGATAGATACGCATAATGCCGCTGACACATTAAATCTTTCTTTGGGAACAGATAAAAACATTGTGGTGACCCGTACGCTACAGAAAAACCTGACCGAAAAACAGATATTCGGCTCGAATAAAAAAGAAACCAAAAGCTGGTTGATAGATGTTAAAAATCGCAAGAACCAAAAAGTGAACCTGCTGGTGGAAGATCAGGTGCCCGTCTCACAGAACTCGGCGATTGAGGTTGAGGTGCAGGAATCGGGTGGTGTAAAGCCTGACCCATTAACAGGCAAGGTTTCATGGAATTTCCTCTTAAATTCGCAGGAGGATAAAAAGACCCAGTTGCGATACAAGGTTAAATATCCTAAGATACAATCAGTAATAGTTCAGTAACCACAAATGCACGACCTGATACCATTTATACCCGGCTCCGTTTCCAATGTTTTGGGCAGTATCCCATTCTTCCTGCCCGAAATTTACCTGACCGTATTATTTGTGGTAGTGCTGGTTACCGACCTGTTATTTGGCCGTAACTCTGAAAAATTATGCAGGATCATCGCCTGCGCCGGAATTTTGCTGGTACTCCACAAGGACTACCAGCAAATTCAGGTACTGTTCATTTCGGGAAGGGCTAACGGCCTCTTCGTGTTTGATGAAATGCTGCTGCTTAACCGTATTGCCATTGATTTTAAATTCATCATAGATGCCCTCGCCTTTATACTGGTGCTTTATTTTGAGTGGGATAACCGGTTAACCAATCATAGAAAAGGATTGTCGGATCTTTATTCCATCGTGATCGGTTCGATGCTGGGATTGCATTTGATGACGATGGCGGTGAACCTGCTGTCGATATACCTGGCTATAGAAATGGTATCCATTGCCTCTTACCTGATGGTGGCTTACCGTTCTGAAAGTGGTTTTAGTATCGAGGCGGGTCTAAAGTACGTGCTGTTCGGCGCGGCTGCATCGGCAATGATGCTGTATGGCATCTCGCTCTTGTATGGTTTCAGCGGGTCGCTTAACCTGTTCACAGGGAATTTATTACCGGGACTCATACAGGCTAACCCTGTTGCAGTTTCATTTGCGTTAGGGTTGGTGCTGATAGGCATCGGCTTCAAACTCTCGTTCGTGCCCGTACATTTTTGGGTGCCCGATGTTTACCAAGGTGCATCAACGCCAATAACGGCCTGGCTATCTACCCTGCCGAAGATTGCAGGATTTGCGTTATTGGTGAATTTTCTAAGGCCCTTTATTTATTTTGAAAAGTGGAATGCGTTCGACTTCAGATTGGTGCTGAGCGTAATCGGTATCATCACTATGATAGCAGGCAATTTTGCGGCGGTGCTGCAAAAAAATGTAAAGCGCATGCTGGCTTATTCAAGTATAGGACATACCGGTTTTGCGTTGATGGCGATAGTAACTTATAACTCCACCGGTTTATCGGCATTAACTTTTTATCTTGCGGTATATGGCCTGGCCAATATTGGCGCGCTGGCTCTGGCTACCTATTTTGCCAATGCCCTTGATGCAGATACCATGGCCGATTATAAAGGCCTCGGGCTGAAATATCCGGCTGCTTCAGTTTGTTTTGTGATCGTATTGGTTTCGCTTACCGGTTTACCCATCAGCGCAGGGTTTACGGGGAAAGTATTGGTGTTTTCGTCGGTTTATAGTGTTTACCAGCAGAGTCATGACGTTTGGCTGCTGGCACTGATGATAACAGGTGCGCTTACTACAGTTGTATCCTTATTTTACTACATCAAGGTGCCTTTGAATCTCTTTCTAAAAAGAACTGAATTTATTAAAAATATGCTCATAAATTCTAAAAACATTATCGTTTTAGGTATAATCTTGTCATTTTTAATGGTTATGCTTGGGATATGGCCAAATGTGCTATTCAAATTCTTTTAAAAGCTTGCCTGTGCTATATCTTTTTTAGAAATTAATACCATTTTATTTGTTTTTATTAGATTTTTATCTAATTTCAGCAACTTTTTCAGCGAAATCCCTTTAACGGCTGGTGCTGGAAAAAGTAGTAAGGCTTTTGCAAATAACCTTTCTAAACCTATATTGTGATAAGTCCGGCCCGCCAATGCCGGACTTTCTTCATTTTTATCCTCCCTTAATTGCGAAAATTAACTCAAATTGATAAATAAATTATCAATATCTCATTTGATCATTTCTTTTAAGGTGTTGATGTATTGAATTTTTAATTTTTTATATGTAATTATGATAATTTGTTAAATTTTTAATGATTTATTTAAATATTTAACTTTTTTATCAATTTTACGCACGTTTTAAACCTATTAACGCCGATTATTTTTATCGATATAAAAAATTGCATGAAAAGATATTTTCCGTTCGCGCTTATTGCCTTTATTTTAGTTTTAACGTTCCTTTTTCCTTCGGTAGATTTTAAAAACGGAGCTGATCCTCACTTTAACACCGGCGATATTGCCTGGATGCTGATGTCGACCGCGCTTGTTTTGATCATGACGCCCGGCCTTGCCTTTTTTTATGGCGGCATGGTGAATAAAAAGAACGTAATATCAACCATGCTGCAAAGCATTGTATGTATGGTGATCATTACGGTGATGTGGGGCATATTGGGTTTCAGTCTGGCCTTCGGTGACAGCGTTGGCGGCATCATCGGTAATCCATCTACCTTTTTTATGATGAAGGGAATGCTGGGCAACGCTACCTGGAAACTGGCGCCTACCATTCCATTGCTGCTTTTTGCCATGTATCAGCTTAAATTCGCAATTATCACCCCGGCACTTATTACAGGGGCCTTTGCCGAGCGTATCAGGTTCAACTCTTATATTATATTCCTTTGTCTGTTCTCCATATTTATTTTCTCACCGCTGGCGCACATGACCTGGCATCCCGATGGGATTTTGAGCAAGCTTGGCGTGCTCGACTTTGCAGGCGGAACAGTGGTCCACATGTCGGCCGGATGGGCTGCATTGGCTTCCGCGCTTTACCTTAAAGGACGGAGCGAGGCTAATCATGCGCCTGCACGTATTACTTATGTTATGATAGGTACCGGCCTGCTTTGGTTCGGCTGGTTTGGATTTAACGCAGGTTCGGCGTTTGGAGCAAATCACCTGGCCGTAACGGCACTGGCTACAAGTACTACCGCATCGGCTGCTGCCGGCGTTACCTGGATCTTCTTCGATATGCTGCGCGGCAAAAAACCATCGGCTATGGGTACCTGTATCGGAGCAGTTGTGGGTTTGGTTGCTATTACACCTGCGGCGGGCTTTGTAACAGTTCCGCACTCGCTGGCTATAGGGATCATATCGGCAGTGGTAAGTAACCTGGTGGTTGAATGGCGTACACGCACTGCTATCGACGATACACTTGACGTTTTCCCTTGCCATGGCGTGGGCGGTATGGTAGGTATGCTGCTGACAGGCGTGTTTGCTAATCAGAAAGTAAACGCCGGCAATACCACAGGCGATGGTCTTTTCTTCGGTCATACCCATTTATTCTTTGTGCAGCTCATCGCTTTGGTTGGCGTATCGGTTTTCGCGTTCTTCGGGTCGATGTTGTTGTTAAAGATCACAGACATGATCTCTCCTTTGCGGGTGTCGGCTGAAGAGGAGGAGATAGGCTTGGATATCAGCCAGCACGGGGAAAAATTGTAAATTCCCGTAGAGACACAATACATTGTGTCTACCGTTTGATATTCCGTAATGCATTTATGCCGATAATGTCGGCCTTGTTCTACGGGGAGGCACGATGCATCGCGTCTCTGCAATTTCATCTTTTTACGGGCGGTTTAGGCCGCCGTTGCGCATCTTTTTTGCGTTTCCTCCCGCCATTTTTTAATCAAAATCTTAAAACCAATATCGACTTTGGTACAAAAAGTAACTTTAAATTGTTTAAAGTTACTTTTTGGCGTATCGGTTCAAAAACCGCCTAAATTTGCATTTTGGGGCCTTTTTGGGTAATTTTGGTACAAACCAAATTATATGAACAACCTGCTTGTTTCACCCAAAAATGTACAAGCTTCTTTAGAGAAGCATATATTAGCCGATGGCTTCGATCTTACTTTCGACATGGAAAAAAGTAAGGGCGTTTACATTTACGACGCGAAGTATGACCGCACCCTGCTCGACTTTTTTACCTGCTTTGCCTCGGTTCCGTTAGGTTATAATCACCCTAAAATGACAGAGGACGAAGCCTTCAAAAAAGACCTGATGCTGGCTGCGCTGACCAACCCGTCTAACTCGGACATTTATACCACGCAATATGCACAGTTTGTAGAAACCTTCGACCGGGTGGGGATTCCCGAATACCTGCCGCATGCGTTTTTTATTGCAGGCGGTTCGCTGGCTATAGAGAATGCGCTGAAGGTTGCTATGGACTGGAAGGTGCAGAAAAACTTTGCAAAGGGCTACACTAAGGAACTTGGTTTTAAGGTTATTCACTTTGAAAGCGCTTTTCATGGTCGTTCTGGTTATACTTTGAGCTTAACCAATACCCAGCCGGTAAAAACCAAATGGTTTGCCAAGTTCGACTGGCCGCGGGTTTCGCTTCCGAAAATAAATTTCCCTTACAGCGATGCCAACCATGAGGATCTGCTGCGCCGGGAAGAATTATCGGTCGCCCAGATTAAAAAGGCGTTCGAGGAGAATAAAGACGATGTGTGTGCCATCATCATAGAACCGATCCAATCGGAAGGCGGGGATAATCATGTGCGCAAGGAATTTTTAGAGAAGCTGCGTGAACTGGCCGACGAGAACGAGGCGATGCTGATCTATGACGAAGTGCAGACCGGTGTAGGCCTTACCGGCAAATTCTGGTGTCATGAGCATTTTGGCGAAAAGGCACGTCCGGATATTCTGGCCTTTGGCAAAAAGATGCAGGTATGCGGTATTTTGGCAGGACGGAAGGTTGACGAGGTTGAAGGTAACGTGTTCCATGTGTCGTCTCGTATTAACTCCACATGGGGCGGAAGTTTAGTGGATATGGTGCGTTCGGCTAAAATTATGGAGATCATTGAAGAGGACAACCTTTGCGATAACGCAGCGGCGATGGGTGAATATCTGCAAGCCAGCCTGCTAAAGATAGCAGAGAAAAATCCGCTTGTAAGCAATGTACGTGGTAAAGGTTTGTTAACGGCCTTTGATTTCCCGGACAGAAAGACGCGCGACAAATTCATTGAGGAAGGCATGAAGCAGAACGTGATGTTTTTGGGTTGTGGAGATCAAACTATCCGCTTCAGACCGGCGCTTATTATCGGGCAAAAACATATTGATGAAGGCCTCGAAATACTCCAAAAAATATGTGCTGTATTGTAAGTTCAATGTAAAACAATTGATACAAAAACCTGTTTTTCATGGAAATTAGCCATATTTCCCATGATTTCAGCAATAAAATGTTTTAATGCCGTTAGTAGAATATTAACGGGATAACATTCACTATTTTTTCGCCAATTGAGGCAATATTAGAATTATTATTGCGGCGGAAAGTATAGATGCGCGGTTAATATTTAACAGGGTAGTAAGTAACATGAGTAAGCACATTGAAAAGTTAAAAAAACAACTGGTAGAGATCTCTGAAGTTGTTAATGCATTCCAGTCGGAAGCGGTACAGGTAAGGGTTGTTGACAGGTTGTTAGACGTAATGATAGAGATGGAAAAAGGGGAGGGTGAAACGCCTGAAATATTCAGCAAACGGAACTATAAGCCAAGAGAGAACGGGCAGCATTACGACACTTTCAGAGGGGCTAAAAAACCCGGCGCTACCAAGGTTTTAAACCAGCTATTATCGACCGATTTTTTTGATACCCGCCATTCGATCTCGTCGATAGCCGAGTATTGCAAAGAAAACTTCGATTCAGATTTCAAAACCTCCGAACTATCGGGAATACTTTTGAAACTGGCTAACGAAAACAAACTCAGGCGTGAAAGAAGCAACGAGAATAATCGCTTCGAGTATGTGAAAGCGTGATTAGTTGATTAGAGGTTAGTTAATCAGAGATTAGGAAATACAAAAGGGGATAGGTTTTTGGCCTGTCCCCTTTTCTGTTTAATTGATCAGATATTAGGAAGATGAACGACATAGCAGTTCTTTTCCTGATCTCCGGTCTCCAATTAACTAATCTCTAACGCAGATCAAACAGATTATCTACACCCAGTATCTTCCTCGAAGTAAAACCTTCGGCAAATTTTACGCCGATGCTTTTGCCGAATTCGCGGGCACGGGCTTCCACAACCTGAATAAATTCGGGCGAAGAAATGTACGTTTGGGGTTCATCTTCCCATTCAGGGTTGTGGAACTGTGAACCGAAAGCGTGGATACTCTCTATCTTTTTATCCCAGAAATCAGTTACATCTACCAGGATATCAGGTTTTATATAATTGTCCTGTATAAAGTGGAGTACCTGTTTGGGGCGCCATTCCTGCTGCGTCTTACCATCGTAAGTGGTTTCGATCTTCCGGAGGCCGGCTAAAAATGCAGCTTCTTCAACCAGTTTATTGGCCCGGCCATGGTCGGGATGGCGGTCGTGGTAGGCATTGGTGATCACGATCTCGGGCTGATACTTGCGAATCATTTCGATGATCTTCAATTGGTATTCTTTGGTGTTCTCGAAAAAGCCATCGGGAATGCCAATGTTTTCACGAGCGGCCAGTCCTAAAATACGACCTGATTCAGCAGCTTCCTTATCTCTGATCTCTGCCGAGCCGCGGGTACCGAGTTCGCCGCGGGTAAGATCGACGATGCCGGTTTTGTAGCCCAGGGCGTTATGTTTAAGGATAGTGCCGGCGCAGCCAAGTTCGGCATCGTCGGGATGTACGGATAATACTAAAATATCTAATTTAAGCATGGTAGATTCTGATCATTTAGCGGGTGCCAGCAAACGGGCAACCTTCTTTTTAATTTTAGATGAAGTGGGTTTGGTGAACGGGAAAAAAAAGTCGGCCACAAGGCCGTTGCGGTCGATCAAGAATTTGTGAAAATTCCAGCGGGGCACGATACTTAATTTGCCGTTTTCCTTTTTATCAGCAAAAAACTGGTATAAAGGATGTGCATAAGGGCCGCGTACCCTGATTTTATCAAATACGGGATAGTTTACGCGCTGTACTTCGCAAAAGTCGGCAATCGCTTTACCTTGCAACGGTTCCTGTCCGCCAAAATCATTTGAAGGAAATGCCAGTATCTCAAAATCCTTTCCGGCAAAATTGTCTTTTAACTGGGCAAGTTCTTTAAGCTGTGGGGTAAAGCCGCATTGCGAAGCGGTATTGACTATCAGCAGCACCTTATCTTTATATTCAGACAGGGCTACTTCCTCACCGTCTAACTTTTGAACGTTAAACCGGTAAATACTTTTATTAACCATTATTAGTTGTTAGATGAAACGTATCCCGACTGGCTGAGGATAGCTTCGATATCTTTTTGTTCTTCCGGATCGTAGGTCTCTTTCAAATCGTGACCAAAAATGCGCGCTGCACTTTGCAGCAGGAAGGCCTTGAAGCCTCCTTTCAATTCGCGTACCATTGCATAGCTGGTGTTGCCGGTTTCGCGATTGATGAGTTTTATTAATACTTCGCCCTGACTAATTGTCAGGTCTTTGATCTCTTTGTTGAATAAGGCCTTGATCTCGGTTTCGCAATTGTTGATCAGTTCCTTTTGCTTATGGCGATCACCGGTCAGGGCCAGATCGCGCTGTAGCTGGTTATACCTTTTGGCCGCAAATTGTGCGTAGGGCATTACTTTCATCACATTATAGCGAAGGCGGCGGTATTTATCAAGATCGGCCTGGCTTTTAAAAATGCGGTGGTCGTTAATATGAACTTCATATAAAACTATCCAGGGCATCATGACGCCGCTATCTACAGTTAGATAAGTGCGGATGGTATCATTTTTGCCAAGAATTAATGGCGCAGCCGGAGTTGTTTGGGCTCTCGCTCGGAAGCCCATTAAACAACAAAACAGCAGCATTAAGCCAATAAATTTCATATTTTTACGTAGAACAAAAATAAAGCAATTTTTTTGCTAATTATTATAACCGGCAATTATAATTTTTATTGCAAGAACGTGGTTTTTAGCCGGATAAAAGAATAAAGGGGACCTAATGAAGGATTTAGTGATAGATGTTGAAGCCGAAAAGAATGAGATCTTAAAAAGATACCGTGCCTTGCTGCGCGCCTCGAAGTCGACCCTGCAAAAGGGCGATAAACGGATGATCCGCAAGGCATTCGAGATGGCGCTGGAAAGTCATAAAGATATGCGCCGCAAATCGGGCGAACCTTATATCTATCACCCGATAGCCGTTGCCCAGATAGCTGCCGAAGAAATTGGCCTCGGTACCACATCTATTGTGTGTGCCCTATTGCACGATGTGGTGGAAGATACCGATATGACCCTGGACGACATTGAAAGGGAGTTCGGTAAAAAGGTAGCCATGATCATTGATGGCCTCACCAAAATCTCGGGCGTGTTTGACACCAACAGCTCACTGCAGGCTGAGAACTTCCGCAAAATGCTGCTGACGTTGGCCGATGACGTGCGGGTGATCCTGATCAAACTGGCCGACCGCCTGCATAACATGCGGACGATGGAGTTTATGCCTCGCGATAAGCAGCTGAAGCTCTCGTCGGAAACGGTCTACCTGTATGCACCGCTGGCCCACAGGCTGGGTTTATATGCCATAAAATCGGAACTGGAAGATCTTTCTATGAAATACATGGAAAGGGAAACCTACCAGTTCATCAAAAATAAACTGAACGAGAAGAAAGCCGAGCGCGAGAAATTTATTAAGGATTTTATCGAGCCGGTAAGGAAGGTTTTGGAAGGGCAGGGATTGCATGCCGATCTGTTTGGCCGCCCGAAATCTATCCATTCCATCTGGAATAAGATGAAGAAAAAAGCCATACCTTTTGAGGAAGTGTATGATCTTTTTGCCATCAGGATAATTTTGGATAGCGCCATTGAAAATGAGAAAGCCGACTGCTGGAAGGCTTATTCTATCGTTACCGATCTGTACCGGCCTAACCCCGACAGGTTGCGCGACTGGATCTCATCGCCCAAAGCAAACGGCTATGAATCATTGCACACCACGGTAATGGGTCCGAGAGGACAATGGGTAGAGGTGCAGATCCGCACCAAACGCATGAATGAAATTGCAGAAAAAGGTTTCGCAGCACACTGGAAATACAAGGAATCATCGACAGATAGCGGCCTCGACCAATGGGTGCAAAAGGTGCGGGATATGCTGAAAAACCCGGATTCGAACGCGCTGGACTTTTTGGACGATTTCAAGATGAACCTCTTCTCTGACGAGATATTCATCTTCACTCCCAAAGGTGCACTGATCCAACTACCCCTGAATGCCACAGCGCTTGATTTTGCCTTCGAGATCCACACTGATGTAGGTGCAAGCTGTATAGGCGCAAAGGTAAATCACAAACTGGTTCCGTTGAGCCATAAACTGCAGAACGGCGACCAGGTGGAGGTGATCACCTCGAGCAAGCAAACGCCGAAGGAAGACTGGCTGAACATTGTGGTTACCGCGAAAGCGAAAGCCAAGATCAAGTCGGCCCTGAAGGAAGAAAAGCGTAAGATTGCGGAAGATGGCAAGGAGATATTGGAGCGTAAGCTGAAATCGCTGAAGATCACATACAACTCCGAAAATATTCAGAAACTGAGCTATTTCTTTAAGCTGCCATCAACACAAGACCTTTTCTATAATGTAGCGAAGGGACTGATCGATATGTCGGGCCTAAAGGAATACCAGGCCTCGGAAAAGATAATTGAGAATAAGCCGCAGGACAAGATAGAGGCTGAACAAGTCCAAAGCCTGATGCGCAGCATTAAAGCCAAAGACAGCGACATATTGCTGATAGGCGAAGACATGCAGAAGATAGACTACAAACTGGCCAACTGCTGTAATCCTATTCCCGGCGATGATGTGTTTGGATTCATTACCGTGAGCGACGGCATCAAGATCCACCGTACCAATTGCCCTAACGCGGCAAAACTAATGGCCAATTACGGTTACCGCATTGTAAAAGCCCGCTGGACAAACCAGCAGGAACTGGCATTCTTAACCGGGTTGCGTATTACAGGGATCGACGAGGTGGGTTTGATCAACCAACTGACTACGGTTATTTCGAATGATTTTAAGGTGAATATCCGCTCGATAACGGTTGACAGTGACAATGGAATTTTTGAAGGCCAGATAATGGTTTACGTGAACGATACCGACCACCTGGATAACCTGATCCGCAAACTGAAAACTGTAAAAGGCGTAACCGGCGTTAATCGTTTCGATTCGGTGATTGAGAAAGCGTCTTAGAAGAGAGCCGAGAGGTCAAGAGTCAAGAGACAAGATTTTAAAATTGAAGGCACTGATGTTTTGTCTTGATTCTTGACTCTTGATTTCTTGTCTCTAATTCTTGTATCTTGACTCTTGATTCTTGGCTCTTTTTCAATAACTTTGTCCTTTAATACATAAACATGTCTCAACAGGAAACCATAGCGATGGTTAAAAAGATTTTCGAGGCGTACCTTGAAAATAAAAACCTCCGGAAAACTCCCGAGCGGTTTGCGATACTCGAAGAAATATATTCCCGTACCGACCACTTTGATGTAGAATCGCTCTACATCCACATGAAAAATAAAAAATACCGCGTAAGCCGCGCAACGGTATATAACACCTTAGAATTACTGGTATCATGCGATTTGGTGACCAAACACCAGTTCGGAAAGAACATGGCCCAGTTTGAAAAATCTTATGGCTATAAACAGCACGACCATATTATCTGCATCGACTGCGGCAAGGTAGTTGAGTTCTGCGATCCGCGTATCCAGCAGATTCAATCCATGATGGGCGATTTGCTGAAATTCGAGATCAAGCACCACTCGTTGAACCTGTACGGCAACTGCGAAAAACTGCGTGCCGGTTTTTGTGACAGAAGAGTGCAGTAAGCTAATCAGAAACTTCCGATAAAATATTAGAATCAATAACTACCGCTTTGGCGGTAAAATAAAAAATTAATGGCTGTTGACGTATTATTAGGCCTCCAATGGGGCGATGAAGGTAAAGGAAAAATTGTTGACGTTTTAAGCGCAGGTTATGACCTGATTGCCCGTTTTCAGGGCGGCCCAAACGCCGGGCACACGCTTGAATTTGACGGGAAGAAATTTGTGCTGAACACCATCCCTTCGGGTATATTTTTTGAAAATACCATGAACCTGATCGGTAATGGTGTGGTAATTGACCCAATCACCCTGAAACGGGAAATTGACAAGCTGAAGGATGCCGGTCATGATCTGTTAGCCAAAGGCAACCTGATGATCGCTAAAAAAGCACACCTGATATTGCCTACCCATCAGTTGCTTGACGCAGCTTCTGAAAAGAAAATGGGCGAAGGTAAGATCGGTTCAACGTTGAAAGGTATCGGTCCGACTTATATGGACAAAACCGGTCGTAATGGCCTTCGTGTTGGCGATACTACTTTACCTGATTTTAAACAACGTTACCAGAAATTGGTTGATAAACATGTTTCGATGCTGAACTCGTTATATGGCGAGGTTCCTGATTTTTCTGAACGTGAAGCTGCATTTTTTGAAGCAGTTGAGTTGATCAATAAATTCCAGTTAGTTGATTCGGAACATTTGGTAAACAACTACCTGAAAGAAGGTAAAAAGGTTTTGGCCGAAGGTGCACAGGGAACCATGCTGGATATAGACTTCGGTTCTTATCCGTTTGTTACTTCATCAAATACCACCACCGCCGGCGCTTGTACCGGTTTGGGTGTAGCTCCTAATAAAATTGGCGATGTAATAGGCATCTTTAAAGCTTATTGCACACGCGTTGGTGGTGGGCCGTTCCCCACTGAACTGAACGACGAAACAGGTGAGGAGCTACGCAGAATTGGTCACGAGTTTGGCGCTACTACCGGTCGTCCGCGCCGTACAGGGTGGATCGATCTGCCAGCTTTAAAATATGCGATCATGTTAAACGGCGTTACCCAGATGGTAATGACTAAAGCCGACGTGCTGAGCGGTTTTGAAAAGATCTATGCCTGCACCCACTACAAATATCAGGGTGAGCAGATCGACTATATGCCATACGATATCTGCGGAGTAGAAGCTGTGCCTGTACTGAAAGAAATTGATGGCTGGAACGAAGACCTCACTGGCATCACCGAACTTTCGGAAATCCCTGCCAAACTGCAATCGTATATTGATTACCTGGAAAGGGAATTAGGCGTGCCGATCAAATACTTATCGGTTGGTCCGGATAGGAAACAAACTTTGGAGTTGCATTAGTATTTCTACAGAAAATAGAAGGGTCGATTTTTCAATCGACCCTTTTGTAATCAAATATAAATGTTAAAAAATGTAGTGCAACTCTAACTCTATCTCGAGCCACCGCCACCGCCTGTTTCAATACTATTCATTTCTATGTTAATTTTAGATGTGTAGAAATATTTCAAATTTGTCATTAGGAAATAGCTCAATATTTGTATCGATTAATTCTGTTTTTTGCGAATGCAATATTATATCTTTTGTTCCGGGATCTCTTGTATCATCTTTATAAAGATACACTCTATAATCCAATTTAACGTCTTCGTCGAGTAAATTTTCAATAATTAAGCTAACATTTTGTGTATATCGATCCGCGAACACACTAAACCAAGAGGTTGTTTCTTCAATTTTTTCGAATCGACTCCAAATTACAAATCTTGTTAACCACCCCAGTTCGCCATTTTTAGGGATCTTAAGGCCTAATTTATATTTAAAGTGCGGATCGGGAATTGGATGATTCCCATTCAGCTTCTCGTCAAATTTATCCGGTTCATTTGGTTTAAAGGTGCCAATGTAATTTACATAACCTTTGTTTCCATCAACAGCGACATCCGGATATACTATGATATTAGGGTCTTTGGGAATAAACTCTATATCGTTGCACATATTCGTTGTAATGTGTTTCAGTTCAGTTTGTAACTTAAATACTTTAGTCGATGGAATATAATTCAATATTTTTATCCTAATTGTAAAGTATCGATTAAAGGCTAATAGATCAGCACATGCGGCTTCTAAGTGCTTAATTAGGCTGGGGTTTTGCTGAACATTATCGCCATTCATTAAAGCTAATATCCTATCATGATAAGACTCTTCATTTGGAAGTTTTTGAAAGGCCACAGGGACAATTGCTCCCAAGACACCCAAAAATAAAAATACCAGTAAATCTTCAAATAGCGAGGCGGAAAACGATATCCCAAAGCCCGTGCCAAGCATTTCCAATTTGCAAATTGTCCATTCTTTTAACAGAACAAAAAATATTATATAAGCCGCTATTAAAGCAAAATAAGCGTAAATTACCCATTTGAACCCACCACGAATAAATCTGTTAAGTTTTTTACTAAAATGATGTGAGTCATTAGTGTCCATTTTTGGCGATAAGATTTGGTGTTTGTTTTTTAATATTACAAATAATTTATTAATAAAAAAATAATTCGAAATTATGACAAGTATGCAATTAATTTGAGCGGCTCCGTTAACGGGGCCTTTTGATTTTTAAAGCTATTTTTGCCGCGTGATCATTCAAGTCGACAATCCGGAAGAATTTAAGGCTAAGGCGTTGCAGTGGGCAGCCGGATTTGATGTGTGCTGTTACCTGGATTCGAATGACTTTAAAGATGCCTATTCGAAGTTTGATACGCTGATAGCGGCTGGTGTGAAAGCCGAATTGAAGATCAATGCGGGCACTGCTTTTGACGAACTTGGAAAATTCAAGGAAAAGCATCAGGGCTGGATAATGGGTTTCTTTACCTACGATCTGAAAAATGAGGTAGAAAATTTAACCTCTGAAAATCCAGACCATCTTCAATTCCCTGATCTGTATTTTTTCGTCCCGCAGTATCTCATTATCATTAACGGGAATGAAGTTGAAGTAATTACTGATGACGCGGAACACATTTTAGATGAAATTAACGCACAACTACCAGCTCAAACAACACAATCATCTGCAATTAATATCCAATCCCGTTTCAGTAAGTCGGAATACATTGCGCAGGTTGAGCAAATAAAGGAACACATTAACCGCGGCGATATTTATGTCACCAACTTTTGCCAGGAATTTTTTGCAGCAGATGCGGCTATCGATCCGCTTGATGTATTTCTAAAACTTAACGAAATTTCCCCTAATCCTTTTGCAGCATTTTTTAAGTCGAAGGATAAATATATTATCAGCGCCACTCCCGAACGGTTTTTAGCTAAGCGGGATAATAAATTGATATCTCAGCCCATAAAAGGCACCGCCAAACGCGGCCTTACGCTTGAAGAGGACGAACAGCATATCCAACAATTACGAAATCATACCAAAGAATTACAGGAGAACGTAATGATTGTCGACCTGGTGCGAAATGACCTGACCCGATCGGCCAAACAGGGAACCGTGGCTGCAGAAGAACTGTATGGCATTTACAGCTTTAGGCATGTACATCAAATGATCTCGACGGTAGTGTGTGAGTTGGATGAAAGCGTAAGTGCGGTGCAGGCTATTAAAAACACTTTTCCAATGGGCAGCATGACGGGCGCACCTAAGATCAGCGCTATGCAGTTAATGGAACAATTTGAGCACAGCAGGCGTGGTGTGTATTCCGGAGCGTTGGGTTATTTTAGTCCGGATGGGGATTTTGATTTTAATGTGGTGATCCGCACGCTGCTTTATAATGCGGAGAATAAATACCTTTCATTTCATGCGGGCAGTGCCATCACTTATCACGCCGACGCAGAAAAAGAATATGAAGAATGCTTGCTTAAGGCACAGGCAATTCTGGAGGTGTTGGGGCAAACAATATCTTCTCCCCAATCCTCACATTAATTTCCGAACCATTCGCAAAGAAAGCCGAATAAGGCTTTCCGCTCAAAAACGGCACAAACGCTTCTCCGTACAATTCAGCAATATCACCATCAAAAATGCAGCTGCTCACCTTTGCTGTTTGCCATGAGATATGCTCAACCTGGTATTGCATGGTTTTGGAAGACGTAAGTTTATTATATCCCCAGTAATGCTCAAAAATAAATTCCTCCTGACTACCCGGCTGAATGTCTTCATAAGTATTGCTTACAATAGCACTTAGCTTATTCCATCGCCCCTTAAGTTTCCATTCGTAGCTGAACTCGGTTTGCTCGTCATTTAACTTTGCCTTACCATGACGCATAGGCAGGGCTCTGTAATGTTCTTTATAAAGATTATTGGCAATGAGTACAATGCCCGCCTTCGGGACGATCTCGCTGATAAAAACCGCACCACGCTTCCATTCGTTGCCATCAAAATGCTTTACGTAAAAGCGAAGGTTGACTTCTTCAAAGTCGACGTGGAATGGCCATTTTACGCCTAGTACCGTCGTTTCGTAAAACATAAAACCAACCATGCTTACCAGCGCCTTGCCTTCCCACAGATCCAGTTCTGTGTGAGGCGGCAAATAAGGTTCGAGCACTTGGGGATCAACCTCATAGTTCAGCATCAACAGGTCGTTCCATTGGGCTTCGAGGAATTTACGTTTGCTCATAAAAAAGAAAATCCCGCCGGGGCGGGATAAATATTTAGTGTTTGTAATAGTTCATAGCTTCAGGTATCCGTTTTTGGATATCGGCAATACGGGTGGCATCGGCGGGATGGGTGCTCAGCAGTTCAGGCGGGGCAGCACCTTTATTTTGCGCCGACATGTTTTGCCAGAAGGTAAGCGCGGCATGCGGATCGTAGCCGGCAAGGGCCATAAAAGTCAGACCTAAACGATCGGCCTCCGATTCCTGGTTACGCGAGTATTTCAATAGCAGCAGGTTGCCGCCTACGCCGTAAAGCTGATTGATAATGGTTTGCGTGGCCTGGCTTTGTGTGTTTGAAGCAACGCCAACCGCTCCGCCTATACCCTGAACCGCCATTTGCTGCGATACCCGTTCGGCAGAGTGACGTGCTATGGCATGGCCTATCTCATGTCCCATTACAGTGGCCAGTTGGGCATCGGTTTTAGCCAGGGGCATTAGTCCGCTGTAAACGGCAACCTTACCGCCGGGCATACACCATGCATTTACTTCTGTACTTTTTATAAGGTTAAATTCCCACTTAAAATTATACTGATCGGCTAACCCGTTGGTTTTAAGATAGCCTTCAATAGCAGCCGCAAGCTGCGAGCCTACACGTTTTACACGCTGTGCATCGGTAGTGTTATTGATAACTACCGTCTTGGGATCAGACAGAAGCTGACTGTAACTCTGGGCAGCTGATTGATTGATCTGTGAATCATCCACCAGGCTTAGCTGTTTGCGGCCGGTTAACGGAACGGTTGAGCACGAAACGGTAATTAGCACAACAAATGCTGTTAACAAGGAAAGGATGTTTTTCATACGGCAGTTTTTTTCTTGAATAAGTTAACTCTTGACTCTTTACCCTTTAGCAAACGCTCTATATTTTTTTGATGTGTAACCAGTATCAGCAGGCAGATAAGCATGCCGAAAATAACCACAAGGTTATTGGTATACTTGTTAAAAAAGAACGTGACGCCTATAAGATAAGCAAAGCCGGCCGTGATTGAACTGAGGGATACATATCGTGTAATTAACAGAATAACGATAAATACAGATACGCAGAACAATGCGGCATCCAGGTTCACAGCCAAAACCATTCCAAATAGTGTGGCTATTCCTTTTCCGCCTCTAAAACCTGCAAAAACCGGGAACAAATGGCCCATTACCGCGGCAATGCCGAGGGCCAGCTGATAACTTATGTAGTTTGAATGTGGCCCGCCCGTAGTAGAAGCGCCTATAAAATAGGCCAGGTTGGTAGCTGTCCATCCTTTTAAGATATCGATAAGCATAACAGGGATGCCAGCTTTTTTGCCTAACACTCTAAAAGTGTTGGTGGCACCGGCGTTTCCGCTGCCGTACTCGCGTACATCAACGCCATAAAATGCCAAACCTATCCAAACAGCCGTGGGGATGGAGCCGCAAAAATATGCCAGAATAAGCGCTGAAACAGAGTAGACAGTTATCATTTCACCGCAATATTAATAATTTGATGCGATACTTTAGTTGGAAAGTCGGAAAGTCCGGAAGTCCGGAAGAAAAAAATACAGGTTTATGATCTTATTGTATTTTCCTTATTCCTCAAGTCTCTAAATGCTTAAATTTTATTCCATAGCCTTCAGACTCAGGTCCAGGCTTCTAACAGAATGAGTTAACGCGCCTACCGAAATATAATCGACTCCGCACAGGGCGTATTCTTTAATATTATCGATAGTGATGCCGCCCGAGGCTTCGGTAATAAACCTGCCGTTAATTATGCTGACCGCATTGCGCAGGTCATCAAAATTAAAGTTGTCGAGCAAAATACGGTTTACCCCTCCTGTTTCCAAAACCTGCTGTAACTCGTCGAGGTTTCTTACTTCAATTTCGATTGCCAGCTTTTTGTTTTGTTTTTGGAGATATTGCTGCGTATTTTCAATGGCCTGGTGTATTCCGCCTGAATAATCTACATGATTGTCTTTGATGAGGATCATATCGTAAAGCCCGAAACGATGATTCACACCGCCGCCAATACGTACCGCCCATTTTTCGAGATAACGCAGTCCCGGTGTGGTTTTACGGGTATCTAAAACTTTGGTATTGGTGCCTTCCAGCAGATCGACGATGTTACGGGTTACGGTTGCGATACCGCTCATGCGCTGCATACAGTTGAGCACCAGCCGCTCGGCCTTCAAAATGCTTTGCGCATCGCCTTCAACGGTGAATACAATATCTTTCGGTTTAATGCGGGTACCATCATTTAAAATAACATCCACCTTCAAATCTGCATCAACCATGCGGAATATTTCCACCGCAAGCTCAACACCGGCCAGAACGCCTTCGTCCTTTACCAGCAGTTTTGCCTTGCCTTGTGTGCCGGCGGGAATGGTTGCCAGTGAGGTATGATCGCCATCGCCAACATCTTCGTTAAGGGAATTTAATATGAACTGATCGATAAGTTGTTTGTCCAAAACGTGGGGGTTTATGAAGTGACAAAAGTAATAATAGTTGATGGTTGATAGTTAATAGTTCATAGAAAAAAGTAGCAGTAGCAGCGGTGAGTAGCAGTTGCAATGACAGCGCCCACAGTTCACATCTTTCACTTTGCAAGATAAGTTAAGTCAAAATCGTATCGAAAATTTTATTAACCGGCTGCTAAGTTTTTTTCGGCTATGAGCTATGAACCATCAACTATGAACTTCAAAACCTACTTCACTTTTTCTGTTTCGATACGAAGCTCGATAATTGCAGGCCGGCCATCGGTATCCTTAAGGGTGTAAGCTACGCGGAATGGTCCTTTTTGCGTATTTAATATCAGTACGCCAAACCGGTAACTCGGGTTGGAATTAACCTTATGCAATATTTTTATTGATAACGGTTTATTTTGAGCAAAGAACCTATCCAGTATCAAACCGGCCTGCACTTTAGAATAAAGATTCTCTTCATCCTGTATGGTGATCTCCACATTCGACGCAAATAATTTTGACAGTTCGGATACGTTACCCTGGCGGATAAACTCGGCAACCTTGTCGATGGTGTCAGTAGCCATGAGTGATGGCATGAGGAAGAAAATGATAGCAAACGGCAGGTAAAGTGGCTTCATACAATACAGATTGATATTAAATAAAGAGCAAAAAGTGCAGCAAAATGTTTTATCAAAAAGCTTGCCTGGGCCGGGCAAGGTTGAAATAGTTTTTGAGGGAGGGGTATAGCGGTGATTGTGAGCAACCGCTTCCCTGGTAACTAAATCAACATAATTTATATATCTAACAACGTTGCCTTTATATTTGCATTGTGGAAAAACAAAAAAAAATTGCATTAATTATTCTCGATGGCTGGGGTTACGGCCGTAACGACGAATCGAACGCTATACTTGCCGCCAATACGCCTTTCTTTGATTCGATGCTGGAAAAGTATCCGCATTCAAAACTTGAAGCATCGGGGACCGCCGTGGGCCTTCCTGCCGGACAGATGGGAAACTCTGAAGTAGGACACATGAACCTGGGTGCAGGGCGCGTGGTTTACCAGGAACTTGGCCGTATCCATAAGGCGGTTGATGATAACGAATTGCCCGAGAACGAAGTAGTTAGAAATGCTTTTGAATATGCAAAGCAAAATAATAAAGATGTACATTTTATAGGCTTAGTGTCTGACGGTGGTGTGCACTCGCACATTAAACACGTTAAGGGCCTTTGCGATGCCGCCCAGGTTTATAAACTGGACAATGTATATGTTCATGCATTTTTGGATGGCCGCGACACTGACCCAAAATCGGGCGAGGGTTTTATTACCGAGCTGGAGAATTATATAGAAAATACCAATGTAAAACTGGCGTCGGCTATTGGCCGGTATTATGCCATGGACAGGGATAACCGCTGGGAGCGCGTAAAACTGGCGTACGACCTGATGGTTAACGGGGCCGGTGAACCGACAAAAGATATTATCCAGTCGATAAAGGAATCGTACCTGAAGGGCGTTACCGATGAATTTATTAAGCCGATAGTAAAGGTTGATACAAACGGGCAACCGCTGGCGGTGATAAAAGAAGGTGATGTGGTGATCTGTTTCAATTTCAGGACCGACCGCGGCCGTGAGATCACCGTTGCTTTAACCCAAAAGGCGTTTCCTGAATATAATCTTCACCCGCTTGCGCTGCGTTATATCACCATGACGCCTTATGACGAGACCTTTAAAAATGTAGAGGTGATCTTCAATAAAGAAGACCTGACCAAAACGCTTGGCGAGGTATTGCAGGATGCAGGTAAAAACCAGATACGCATTGCCGAAACTGAAAAATACCCGCATGTAACGTTCTTTTTTTCGGGCGGACGTGAAAAAGAATTTAATAACGAAAAGCGCCTGTTGGTGCCATCGCCTAAGGTGGCAACTTATGATTTGCAGCCTGAAATGAGTGCGGAAGGCATTCGTGATGCTATTATTCCCGAACTGAACAGCGGCTGGGCCGACTTTATTGTACTGAACTTTGCCAATACCGATATGGTAGGCCACACCGGCGTTTTCAGCGCGGTGGTTAAGGCTGCGGAGACTGCAGACAGTTGCACTCAGGCCGTGGTTGAGGCGGGATTGGCCAATGGCTACTCGTTCATCATTATTGCCGACCATGGTAATGCCGATTATATGATCAACGAGGATGGTTCGCCAAACACAGCGCATACTACCAATTTGGTACCCTGTATAATTATAGACGAGGATGTTAAACAGGTAAAAGACGGCAAACTGGGCGATATAGCGCCGACCGTATTGAAATTAATGGGAGTGCCAATTCCTGAACAAATGGGTGGTAATGTATTGGTGTAAGCAGAAAGCATTTGTTAAAAGCATAGTATTTGGAGGCATGCTGCTTTTGGGAGCAGCATGCCGTCCGGGTAATGCCAAACCCGATGGTGCGTTGAAATATTTCGACCTGAAGGGATATTTTACCAGCGATACCGCCCGGCTTAACAAGCAGCACCAAATGGTTATCAAGACGGTAAAGCACAATGGCGTTGGCGAAATCCAAAAGGTTAATATTGAGAATTGGGGGCAGGAACTGGATATGTTCTTCTCAGCCGATATCAATCGCCCGGCATGGAAAGACAGCTACACCATACAAACCAGCGATGGTATTACCTCGTACCGCGCTAAAGAACCAGATCTGAAGGTACGCGAGATCCTGATCAAAAGGGATGGCGCTCAAATCAAATGGTTTTTTATCTACACTTTCACAAAAAATATCCTCTACCAAACTTCAGAAGAGTTAAGTTATTACCCCGATTCGATGTATGTGATCAAAAAGGATCAGAGAGTAAGGCTGATGGGGAGAAACAGGTACACTATAACAGGTGTAATTCAGCACTGAATTTTTATTGTTTGCGGGCTGCCGTAACCGATGGCGGATTTGTTGCTTCGGTCAATTTTTGCCTCGAAATATCTATTTGTGTGGAGATATCGGTTCTGCCGGGGTTATCTGCCAGTACTTTTTCCAGATCGGTGATGGATGCCCTCAGGGAGTTAATGCCCCGTACCTTATCGTTATGTGTTAATCCCTGTAATTTGAAACAACCATACTCGCGATAGGCGAGGCCTCTTACCTGGAAATATTTGTTCCGGGTATCATCGGGGTCTATATTAATGGCTTTGGTAAGATCGAAAATAGCACCTAACAGGTATTTTTCCCGGTCGGCATAAGAAAGCGAAACGTCTTTCCCTAAATAGCCTTTAGCCCGCGCACGGTAATAGTAAGCTGTGGCATCGGTAGGGTTTATCGAAATTTCTTTGGTATAGGTAGCTATGGATTTTTTGTAGTTCTCGCTATGGTAATAAGAGTAGCCCAGCATCAGTAATGCCGTAGAATTGGTGGAATCGATAAGGCATGCCTTTTCGAGCTGCAAAACCGCTGCTTTAAAATCACCATCCATCAAAGCTTGCTGTCCCAGTTTAACGTAAGAGTTTTGGGCTACAGAGCTTTCGATAGAAGAAATGATAAGAAAAGATACTATGACCGAAAACTTCATCAAGGGCTAATAATTTTTTAGCAAAACAGTATAATTATAAACTGATATAGTATGAAAATATTATGCCAGCGGCGCTTTTTTTGCCTGAATATTTCTAATAATTTATCAAACAGAATGCGATACTATGACTTTTTTTCATCTTTAACAATAATTTTATTTTTTTTGACAAATGCATATCGCGTTCGTAAATGTCATATTATCAATTATTTACGTGTAAAGGTTGTTTTAAGCGGGGCATTGGCCTATATTGGCATAGCTCTTGAAACATATATTCGCCGTATAGATTATACGTATATAACCTGTGCGAAATAGCCTGTATCTTTACAGGCTGACATTATGACGTTTTTTACAAAACATAAAAGGGTAGTTGATGAGTTTTGATCCATTCGATTTTAAAAGTGCTTTACCGGTTATAAATGAAGACTCGGAGTTTTTTCCGCTCATGTCGACTGAAGATGAGGAGGAAATGAACAACGAGGCACTGCCGGAAGTGTTATCTATCCTGCCGTTACGCAATACTGTACTATTTCCTGGTGTGGTTATTCCGATAACCGTAGGCCGCGATAAATCAATTAAGCTTATACGCGATGCCAACAGGGGCAACCGTATGATTGGGGTAGTTGCTCAACAGGATGTGGCGATAGAAGACCCAACTTTTGCCCAACTGAACAAAATTGGCACCATTGCGCTGATTGTAAAGATGCTGCAAATGCCCGACGGTAATACCACCGTGATATTACAGGGCAAGAAGCGTTTCATCTTAAAGGAGGAAGTGCAGAGCGTTCCTTATATAAAGGCTACTATCGATCCGTTTAAAGAGGTAAAGCATAAGGAAGATAAAGAATTTAAGGCCATGGTTTCGTCGATTAAGGACATGGCCATGAGTATTATACAGCTTTCGCCGAATATTCCGAGCGAGGCAGGCATTGCCATCCGCAACATCGAGAGCACGTCGTTCCTGATCAACTTCATATCATCCAACATGAACGCCGATATGATTGCCAAGCAGCAACTGCTGGAAGAGCCCAACCTGCGCAGCCGTGCTAACCTGGTACTGGAGCATTTAACGCTTGATTTGCAGATGCTGGAACTGAAAAACCAGATCCAAAGCAAGGTGCGCGTGGACCTGGATAAACAGCAGCGCGACTATTTCCTGAATCAGCAGTTAAAGACCATACAGGAAGAATTGGGCGGCAACACGCCCGATCTGGAAATAGACAGCCTGAAACTTCGTGCATCGAAAAAGAAATGGGCTAAAGAGGTAAAAGATCATTTTAACAAAGAACTTGAAAAGCTGGTGCGCACCAACCCTGCGGCAGCTGATTATTCGGTACAGATCAATTACCTGGAACTGTTGCTTGATTTGCCGTGGAATGAATTCACCAAAGATAACTTTGACCTGAAACGTGCGCAGAAGGTATTGGATAAAGACCATTTCGGGCTGGATAAGGTAAAGCAGCGTATTATAGAATACCTGGCCGTGCTGAAGCTGAAACACGATATGAAGGCGCCTATCCTTTGCCTGGTCGGGCCTCCGGGCGTGGGTAAAACATCGTTAGGTAAATCAATTGCCAAGGCTTTGGGCCGTAAATATGTGCGCATGGCTTTGGGGGGCATTCGCGATGAGGCTGAGATCAGGGGGCACCGTAAAACTTACATAGGCGCTATGCCGGGCCGGATCATCCAATCGGTGAAAAAAGCAGGGGCAGCTAACCCGGTGTTCATTCTGGATGAGATAGACAAGGTGGGTAATGATTTCAGGGGCGACCCATCGTCAGCTTTACTGGAAGTCCTCGACCCTGAACAGAACAGTACCTTTTATGATCACTATGTAGAAATGGATTTCGACCTGTCGAACGTAATGTTTATCGCGACAGCAAATTCATTGAGCACCATACAGCCTGCTTTGCTCGACCGCATGGAGATCATCGAGGTGAACGGATATACCATTGAAGAGAAGGTTGAAATTGCCAAACAACACCTTGTACCTAAACAGCGCGAGGCTCATGGTTTGAAAGCAAAAGATGTGGTGCTGAAACCGGAGGTGATTGAAAAAGTGGTGGTTGACTACACCCGCGAATCGGGCGTACGTGCTTTGGAAAAGAAGATCGGGTCATTGGTACGTGGCGTGGCTAAGAATATAGCATTGGAAGAACCTTATAATCCAACTGTCAATAAAAAGGACGTTGAAAAGATATTGGGCGCCCCGATATACGATAAAGACCTTTATGAAGGTAACAATGTTGCCGGCGTTGTAACCGGGCTGGCATGGACATCGGTAGGTGGCGATATATTATTTATTGAAGCCAGTTTGAGTCCCGGTAAAGGCAAACTTACACTTACCGGCAGTTTGGGCGATGTAATGAAGGAGTCGGTAACCATTGCGCTGGCTTATCTGCGTGCGCATGCTTCTACTTTCAATATCGACCCAAGATTATTTGATTTGTGGGATGTGCATGTGCACGTTCCGGCAGGCGCTACGCCAAAGGATGGTCCGTCGGCCGGTATTACTATGCTTACTGCGCTGACCTCGGCATTTACCCAGCGCAAGGTTAAACCTAACCTGGCCATGACCGGCGAGATCACACTGCGGGGCCGGGTGCTGCCGGTAGGCGGAATCCGTGAGAAAATACTGGCAGCTAAACGCGCTAACATTACCGAGATCATACTTTGCCAATCGAACAGGAAAGATATCCTGGAGATAAAGGAAGACTATATTAAAGATCTGACATTCCACTACGTTTCAGAAATGCGTGAGGTAATTGAACTGGCCCTCCTCGACGAAAAAGTAAGCGATCCCCTTGATCTCACCATCAGGGAAGAACCTGCTCATTCTTCAAAATAAATCCGCTTTTATTAATAAATTAGCTATAGCAGTTAAGAAAATGGTTTAACCAGGCCTTAAATGTTATAGCTATTGATTTTTATTGCGCTGAAACTTTTTGCCGGGCTTCAGCGTAATACGCATTATCGTAATTATAAACTAATTATGATAATAGTTAACAAACCCCAAAAACCACCAAAGTGAAGAGAACTTTTACCTTAAAAGCTGTTTTTTTATTTTTACTTATCACTTCGTCTTTTTACCTGAAGGCTCAGAATCTTGAAGAAAATCCGATCAAAAGAGATACTACCGTTGTTACTTTTCAAAGGCCCCGCACTGTATTTATTGAAGCCGGCGGCCCGGGCCTGGCGCTTACCTTAAATTATGACACCCGTTTTGGGGAAAACCGTGATAAATGGGGTTACCGTGTAGGAGCAGGCTACTATAATACCGGCGCCAATTGGGTAGCATCTGTGCCGTTGCAGCTAAACTACCTGTATGGATTGGGCCGTCAGGGTACCAGCAGTTTTATCGAGTTTGGTGCAGGTACAACGTTTGTGCGGTCACAGGGCAGTAACAGGGGAACTTTCTTTGAGTTTGACAACATAACAGGGTTTATTGCCACAGGAACCATTGGTTACCGCTTTCAGCAGGATAACGGGGGTATAAATTTCCGTATTGGCTTTGTGCCGGTTTGGTATGATGAAGGCCTTTTGGCCGAGGGCGGTTTCAGCATTGGCTATACCTTTTAACGCACATTAAAATATTTTTGTAAAAGCCCTGAATTACCGGGGCTTTTACTATTTTAGACGGTTAAATCCCCAAAAACCGGATGAGAATTAAAGTATTAACTTTCCTTGTCAGCCTTTTCTGTGCTGTAAATGTTTTTGCGCAAACCCACACCAACGAGATAGGCCTTCAAACTGATAACGATTCGTACCTGCTGCAAGGGTCGGACAGGTATTATACTGATGGTATTTATTTTTATTTCCGCCATGCGCTTAAAGTGGACGAGAAAAGTAACCTTGCCAATAAAGTATTGGGATTTGAAATAGGCCAGAAAATATACAACCCGCAAAGCGGCAGCGTATTTTACAAAGATGCAGATCAGGCTTATTTGGTTGATCGTCCGTTTGCCGGATATTTATATGCGGGAGCGACGCTGAACTTTTTATATAAAGATGAAAGCAATTTAAAGCTTGGTGCACAGGCGGGCATTATTGGTCCGGGCGCATTTGGCAAAGAGGTGCAGGACTACGTGCATGATCATTTTGGTTTTTATCATCCGGATGGCTGGGAATTCCAGATCCATAATGAGGCACAGCTGAACTTATCGGCTGTTTATAACAGGCTATTGGCAAGGGGTTCATGGATCGACTTATCGCTGGCCAGCTATGCCAATTTAGGTAATGGCTTTACGGGGGCAGGCGTTGGCCCGATGATAAGGGCGGGCGCGTTTAACCAGCTTTTCAATTCGGTGAGTACCCAAAGTACTGCAATAAGAAAGCAGACTGTAGCGCCATTGCATGCGCATGAAATATTTTTCTATTATAAACCGCTGATCAACTACGTTGCTTACGACGCAACTATACAAGGTGGCTTGTTTGCCAGTCATGATGACCCCAATAGCCTGGAGATAACCCGAAACAAAGAGCCCTTTATTTTTAGCAATGAATTAGGAGTTGCGTTTACCACCAACAGGTTTGTTGTAAACGCGGCGGCGATTTTCCATACCAAAGAAACTAAGGAAATGGTGCGTTCCGAACAGTGGGGAAGCGTTACGGCGTTGTACAGATTTAAGTAGGGTAGTAGGAAGGAGTAGCAGTGGCAAATTTTAAAATATCCCGCTGTCATTTCGAGCGATAGCGAGAAATCTTATACACCCTGCATCCGGACTATGTATTAGCGTTAATGCATTGGCGTTAATATCGCTTTTCTAAGATTTCTCGCTATCGCTCGAAATGACAGGCATTTATTAAACATCAATATCACTCCTCAAAATTCTTTCTTCTGCTTTCTTTCTTTTCAGAATTTAATCTTTTTGATTCCAATCTGGCGGCTTTCGCGGCTTTGCTTACTTTTACCGCCTTGCGTACTTTCGGCACGTGAAGGGCTTTGGTTAGCAATATGATCAAGCGTTCTAAAGCCTTCTCCTTGTTGAGGTATTGGCTGCGTTCCTCATCGCAAACTATTTGCACCAGTCCGTCTTTATTTATCCGCGATTGTAGCTTGCCATTGATACGTTCTTTTTCCTCGTCTGTGAAAAGAACTGAATTATTTACCGGGAACAGCAATTCAACTTTGGTTGCTACCTTATTAACGTTTTGCCCGCCCTTGCCGCCGCTGCGCGATGTTTTATAGGCCACCTCTTTTTGCAGGTCGGCTTTTGTGAAGTTCATAGCGCAAAGGTAGTGAATAGTTGACTGAGTTGGATTAAGTTAGATTGGGTTGATTGAGTGAGTGATTGGTTAAGTGGGAATGATTTATAATCTATTAACCAAATCAACTTAATCTAACCTAATCAACCCAATCTAACTTAATCCAACTCAATCAACCACTCACTAAATCAACTAAATTAACTACTTTAGCTACTTCATGAGTAAGAACATCGTAGTTGCCATTGATGGCTATTCATCGTGCGGGAAAAGCACATTGGCAAAGGCTTTGGCAAAGAAGCTTCACTTTATTTATGTTGATAGCGGCGCCATGTATCGCGCTGTAGCCCTGTATTTTCTGAGAAACAACATTGACCTTAACAATACCGAACAGGTAGTTGAGGCGCTGAAAAATATCCACCTGAATTTTCATTCACGCGATTACCAGACACATATTACGCTGAACGACGAAGAGGTTTCTGACGAGATAAGGCAGATGCCGGTATCTGAAACGGTAAGCGCGGTATCTGCTATCCGCGAGGTGCGCCACGAGATGGTAAAGCAGCAGCAGCGCATGGGAAAATCAAAAAACATTGTGATGGATGGCCGTGATATAGGTACTGCGGTTTTTCCGGATGCGCCCGTTAAAATATTCATGACCGCCGACCCGAAAGTACGCGCCGAGCGCCGTTATAAAGAGTTACTTCCCAAAAATCCGGATATTACTTTAGAGGAAGTATTCGAGAATCTGGCCCACCGTGATTACCAGGATACCACCCGTAAAGAAAGTCCGCTAACACGCGCTGAGGATGCCATTATACTGGATAACACCGACCTCACCCCTGAGCAGCAATTAGATTTTGCATTGGAAAAAGTTGAAACGGTAATGAAAGGCGGAGATTTGCGGACGGAGAGCGGATATTAGCCCGTTGACTAAAGTCAACGGCAATATTTGAACTATCTGTTGGCCTCTTCTTCTGTTGGCTCGAATTTAATAGCGCTCACCCCAAACTTATTCAGAAAATCTACACCCTCATCGCTTGCAAGCCCTTTATAAGCAGCGTACGATTTATCAAAAAATACTTTCTTTACCCCTGCCGAATAGATCAGCCTTGCGCAGGGCAGGCAGGGAGACAGCGTAGTATACAACGTAGCACCTTCCAGGTTGGCGCCGTTTTTTACCGCATAAAGTATAGCGTTCTCCTCTGCATGGAGAGCAAGCGAGCAGCTGCCTTTTGAATCGCGGGCACAGCCAACGCCGGGCCATTCTTCATCGCAGTTGTGGGTATGTGCCGGAGGGCCGTTGTAGCCTATGGAAATAATACGGGTATCTTTAGCCAGAACCGCCCCAACCTGTGCCTTAACGCAGTGTGAGCGCTTAGCCAGGTCGGTTGCAAGGTTCATGAAAATATGATCGAAGGAGAGTTTTGTCATTGGTGGATTAGTCGTTGGTCATTGGTGAAACGGTCTTAGTAAAAACGGCATTGGCCATTAATGAAGCTCACTAATGACCAATGACGTAATGACTAATGACTTTTTAGTGCCCTCCTGAAGCAGACAACTGATCTACGTCGATGCCTTGTTTCTTCAGTTCTGAACCGGCTTTCAATGCGAAGAACGCGAGGTAAGCGAAGCACAGTACAGGAATAATGTATGATACGTGGATGCCGCTCATGCCCGGAACAACGTTTTGAGCAGTATCGGCCATGATACCTTGCAGCGGCGGAATAACCGCACCACCCAGGATCATCATGATCAGGAATGCGGAGCCCTGGCTGGTGTATTTACCCAAACCGGTAATTGCCAGCGCGAAGATAGACGGCCACATGATAGAACAGCATAGACCGCCGCTCAGGAATGCAAGCTGACCTACTGTTCCTGTGGTAAGCAAGCCAACCATCATGCACAATACGCCTAATAAGCCGAAAATGGTAAGGGTTAACACCGGTTTTTGCTGACCTACAAAGAAGCCAGCGATCAATATCGCGATACATACCGCGTAGATATAAAAATTATCAACTTTTTGACCACTGATGTGATTTACCAGTAATACTACTGCAAACGCTATATACGGCACCACAATGGTTAATATGGTTTTGGTGGTTTTTGACAGGTTGAATGCAGCGATAGCGCCCGTCCAGCGGCCAATCATTAAGCTACCCCAGTATAACGAGATAAACGGTGTAATGGCATTGGTACCGAGGCTGCCGAATTCAGGAGTTTTAAGCAGTGCGCCCATGTTACTTTGTATGGTTACCTCAACACCCACATAAGTGAAGATAGCGATCATACCGTAGATCAATTGCGGATACGCCATAGCGCCCCAGCCTTCTTTTTTCTTACCTGCCGATTTTAGCGAAATAAACAGCGCAGCCAGGATCACCACTAATGCAAAGTACACGATGTATGATTTGATCAGGCTAACCTGGTGAACGTATTGCTCAACGCCGGCTTTTATTTCCGGACTCGAGAAGGTTTGCGTGGTCACACTTTCAGAATTCATTTCTGTCAGTTTCGGAACACTTAACACCGCCGGATTGTGTGTCATCTGCTTTGCCACAAAATCACTGATTGGCGGCGCAAGGAATATCAATATAAAAGCCAGGAATATAAAAGAAAGCGGACCATAAGTCTTTTTACTTGTTTCGATCTGCTCATCGCTGGTTACGTTTGGTAATTTTTTAAGCCAGAAGAAGATAGCAACAGCTATGAATAAACCGGCAAGGATATAGTAAGCGTTATTTACAGCAGTGATCTTAACATCGGCGGCGGGGGTGTTATTAGCCGCACTTCCGAACAGGATGAGGCTGATCACAACCGGTCCCCAGATAGAACCGAAGTTGTTTACGCCACCAGCCAGGTTTAAGCGGTGAGTACCGGTTTCAGGCGTACCTAACACAATAACGAATGGGTTGGCTGCGGTTTGCTGTAGTGAGAAACCTAAAGCGATCACAAAGTCGGCGAATAAGATAAAGCCGAATGCGCCCGAATTTACAGCCGGTACCATTAATAAAGCACCAAATGCCGAAAGCACCAAACCCAGGATAATACCGTTTTTGTAACCAAGCTTATTCATGAAGTCGACCTTTTTGGCCTGAGAAGCAACGTACAGCACTATCGAACCGATGAAGTAACCACCGTAAAATGTATAGTCGATCAATTGTGATTCAAATTGTGAAAGGTTGAAGTGTGCTTTACAAAAGGGGATGAAGATACCGTTGGAGGCGGCCTGGAAACCCCAGAAGAAAAATACGGTAATGATTGTGTACAAGGCAGTACCGTAATTTTTGTTGTTAGTTTGTTCCATTGTTTTTAATCAGGTTTACAAAAAGGTATTAATAAAACACTAAACATAGCTATTTTTTATATTTCTGGTACATTTTTTTATTTAAATAAATCACAATTTTAAGTTTGGTTGTTTACCATATAAAATCGCATATTCGTGTCGCCTTTTTTTAAATTTAATCGGCAATTAAGCCTAATTTAATGATAGAAGCTATTATTTCGGGTATTGGATTTGGGTTAGTGCTCACGTTTTTAACAGGCCCTGTTTTTTTTGCATTAATAAAAACCAGTATCGAAAAAGGCTTTCATGCAGGCGTTGCATTGGCACTTGGCGTAGTGTGCAGCGATATGGTTTTTGTGGGGGCTATTCTCTTCGGTTCTCAGTATATTGATTTTACGCCTCACGATAAGGTTTATGCGGGTATTATCGGTAGTATTATTCTGCTTGCCATCGGTATTTATTACATCTTCAAAAAAGCACAAACAAATTACGCTACTACTAATGTGCAGGTGCCCAACCGTTTGCACCGGTTGAAGTATTTTTTGAAAGGCTTTTTAATGTGCATTTTCAATCCCACCATACTTTTCCATTGGACAATGGTGATTACCGCCGCCAGTACCATTTACCAGATAGGCGTCCCTAACCGGGCGCTGAAGATCTGCATTATGTTCCTCACCATCCTGGTCGTACAGTTCGGACTTGATACAACGAAGGCCTTTTATGCTGATAAGCTGCGCGACAGGATCTCGGTGAAGTTCGTACACCGTTTGAATGAAATTGCAGGGATAGCGTTGATTATTGCGGCACTGGTGTTGTTCGATAAGCTGGTTACCAACTTTGTATTTTCGCCGCCAGGAACGTAAACAGTCATTACGTCATTGGTCATCAGTCATTGGAAACTGCTCGTCTTAAAAAAGCAGATGGTCATTAATGAAGCTCACCAATGACCATTGACGAATGCCTAATGACTAACTCAATTATATCCCCTGGTATTCTTCCCTTCCATCCAGTTGGCGAACGCTTTGTTTACAACTTTGTTGCCGCCCGGGGTTGGGTAATTTCCTGAGAAATACCAATCACCTTTATGATCGGGGCAGGCGGTGTGCAGGTTGTCGAGGGTTTGGTAAATTACCTTTACTTCGGCTTTGATATTTTTGGGAGTGATGATCTGCGCAATGCGGTCGGATATTTCCTGATCGGTAAATGGCTCGTAAATGGCCTTTACGTAGTTCTCTACTTCTTCCTTAGGTAAACCGGCGCTGTCCTTACATTTTTGATAAACATCAAGAATGATATCATCCTTCCCGGCGTCTTTCAGCAGACTTATCGCAGCTTCAAATGCAACGAATTCGCCCATGCGCGACATGTCGATACCGTAACAATCAGGGAAACGGATCTGCGGCGCCGATGAAACCACCACGATCTTTTTAGGACCGAGCCTGTCTAATATTTTTAAGATACTTTGCTTTAGGGTAGTACCGCGTACGATAGAATCGTCCAGAACAACGAGCGTGTCGGTGTCTCTTTTGATCAGTCCGTAAGTGGTGTCATAAACGTGGGCTACCATTTCGCTGCGGTCGGCGTCCTGGGTAATAAAGGTGCGGAGCTTAACATCTTTAATGGCAATCTTTTCTACACGAGGCGCCATCGCAAGCACTTCAGACAATTCTTCTTCGCTTATTTTATCCTCGCGGTTCAGAAGCCGGTCGCGTTGAACCTGCTTAATGTATTTATGTACGCCTTCAACCATTCCATAAAACGCAACTTCGGCAGTGTTTGGAATGTATGAGAAAACGGTGTTTTTTACATCATGATCAACATAATCAAGGATCTGTTTGCACAACAGGCGGCCCAATTGTTTACGCTCACGGTAAATGGCTGCGTCGCTGCCGCGTGAGAAATAGATGCGTTCGAATGAGCAAGCTTTCTTTTCAACCGGTTCGCTGAACATATCTTCGGTCACCTTGCCATTTTTCTTTACAATCAATGCGTGGCCCGGTTTAATCTCCCTGATGTCTTCCATCGGGATATTGAAAGCGGTTTGCAGTGCCGGGCGTTCTGAAGCGGCCACTACAATCTCGTCGTTATAATAATAGAAAGCAGGACGAATACCGGCCGGATCGCGCATTACAAAAGCGTCGCCATGACCCATGATGCCCGCAATGGTATAACCGCCGTCCCAGTTCTTGGCTGATTTACGAAGGATCTTTGCCACGTCCATATCATTTGCAATCAGCTTGCTGATCTGGATATTATCGTCCAATCCTTCGCGTTTATATTGATCGAACAGGCCCTGGTTCTCGGTATCGAGGAAGTGACCTATTTTCTCGAGTACGGTTACGGTATCGGCCTTTTCTTTCGGGTGCTGACCAAGATCGTATAACTGCTGCAGCAACTCGTCAACATTCGTCATGTTGAAGTTACCGGCAATTACCAGGTTACGGGTCATCCAGTTGTTCTGCCTTAAAAAGGGATGGCAGTTTTCAATACTGTTTTTGCCGTGAGTACCGTAGCGCAGGTGTCCTAATAAAACTTCGCCGGTAAAGCTTACGTGCTCTTTGAGCCATTCGGCATCGGCCATTTTTTCGGGCATTTCCTTTTGGATGTCGGCAAACTTTTTCTGGATGTACTCGAAGATATCGGCTACGGCATTGGATGCCATCGACCTGTGGCGGCTGATGTAGCGTTTGCCCGGTTCAATATCCAGTTTAATGGTAGCAACGCCCGCGCCGTCCTGGCCCCGGTTATGCTGTTTCTCCATTAAAAGGTAAAGTTTGTTGAGGCCGTAAAGGGCCGTACCATATTTCTGCTGGTAATATGAAAGAGGCTTCCGAAGGCGGATAAACGCCACGCCACATTCATGTTTGATCGAATCGCTCATGCTTGGTATTGAGGCCGCAAAGTTAAAATTTTAATGTTAAAACTTTTAATTAACAATGTCATTAAATTGCATTAATCTGTGGTGAGTGGTTGATTAAGTTAATTGGGTGGATCAGGATCTGTCGCACTGTTTCACACAAACATGAAACAGTTGAAACAAAATGAAACAGTTGAAACAGCCTATACTGATAATCAATAACTTAACCACTTGGTGTGAAACAACCTGAAACAGTATGAAACAAAAATAGCCTCAATTTTACCATTTTTAGCCATTTTGCTGTTTCACCTGAAACATTTTTTCATACGTCGCAGGCACTCTCGCAGAAGTCCCTGCGAAGACAAAAATAAATTACCGCTACTCCCCACTATCACTACTACTCATTTTAAAACAGCCACTCCCCACTGCTACTCATCTACTAAACCCTACCAATTGATGCATAGCTACCGGATCATAAATTTTCCCTGCTTTAATAACGGTGATCACCTTGCGGGTATCGCGGATATTGGTCAGCGGGTCGCCATCTACGATGATGAGGTCGGCATTTTTGCCTTCGGTTATAGAGCCGGTTTCCTTATCCATCTTCATTACTTCGGCAGGGGTGATGGTGGCTGTGCGGAGGGCTTGGATAGGCGTTAGGCCTGCCTGTACGTATAATTCCATTTCGCGGTCTATGCCGTAGCCCGGGAACCCCTGGTCGGTACCTGCTACAATGGTGACGCCGGCATCGCTCAGTACTTTTACTATTTTTATAAAGCTGTCGTTAATCGGTTTGAAGCGTGCGGCCAGTGCAGGTTCTGAACCTGTATTCTTTAAGATGTTTTGCAGCGGCAGCGGATAGGTATCAAAGTTTGGCTCCAAATCGGTGATCTTATCATTAAGCGAACGAAAGCTTAATTCAAAAACGCCCACTGTCGGGTCAATTACCACGTGATGGTCTTTGATATATTTAATAGCAGCCTTGCTTACAGAGTCGTCGAAATTAATCGACCTGTCCTTGTTGCGCTTCATAATGGTGTACACGTACTGCACGTGGTTCACCATATCCATGCCCGAATCAACGCCTGCCTGCAAGGTCATGTTGTTAGGAATGTGACCGGTAACGGTGAGGCCAACTTTATGCGCTTCGTCGCAAATGGCTTTTACTATGGCCGGTTTTACCGAGCTGTAGATCTTGATCTGCACAAAACCATTGGCTTTGTAGCGGTCTACTTCCTTTATTGCTTCTTCCTTGCTGTCGGCCTGGATAATCCCGAGTGCCATCGGGCCTTTGCCGTCGATGATGCCTGCCTTTAAGATCTTAGGGCCTATGCCTTTGCCGTTATCTATAGCCGTTTGTACCGCATTGATGAAGCTAAACTCATTACCGCAATCGCGTACGGTAGTTACACCCGCGCCCAGGTAGGCCGGTCCCCAATCCACCTGTTCAAAGTGAGCATGCATATCCCAAAGGCCGGGCAGCACGGTTTTGCCTTTTGCGTTGATGATCTTCGCACCTGCCGGGATGCGTACTTTACCAACCTCGCCTACTTTTTTAATGATGCCGTTTTCAACCAGTACAACTGCGTTCGGGATAAGCTTTCCGTTGATCACGTCGATAACCGTGCCACCGGTAATGGCAATCACTTTATCAGCCGCCGCGGTTTTTGGCATTGATCTGGCAAAAAGTTCCATGCCATAAACGGCAGCCTTATCGATGAATTGAGGTAGCAGGCTTTCGTAAGGTTGGAGTACAGCCTCAAATTTGTCGGCTTCAGCATCGTTGGTAATCAAACACACCAATTGCCCGGATTTATCGGTCCACAAAATTTCGTTACCCCAGATCAGGCCGCCAATAGTATACCTGTCGAGTTGCAGCGTTTTGCCGTTGAACGGAATGGCATCTTCGCCGTTCTTTTTGATCTGTACCGAGCCGAAAGGGAGCGTGTTGATATTTGCCGGCTGATGATGGTTTTTCCAATATTGAATGAGCATTTGCTGCACGGTAACCGGCGCATAGCTCGCAACCGGAAAAGCAAGCGTGGTCAATTGTTGTTGGTACGATGAATCATTCACCTTAATGCGTGCCAGTGTGCCAGAAACAGCAATGGTATCGTTAATGGTTGATGAGCGCGAGGTGCTGCCTTTTATTTTAAGGCTGAGCGGTTCGAATGCGTTGGTTAGTTTCAACTCCGCCTTTAAAGGCACCGGCGAACCGCGGTCGACGAACTTAAAATTAACGCTATAGGTAATAGCATCTGCCGATTTTGTGATGGTATAAGATTCCTTACCAATGTTTTGCTGGAATTTATGCAGGAAATAACTAACGCTATCCTGTTTTTGCGCTTTAGCGGCTATGATAGATGATGAAAAGGCTAAAAGAAGCAGGTATTTTTTCATAAGATGTAATCTGGTTTATAAGGCCTAATATATTGTTTTAGTTGGATATTTTAGAGCCAGGTTTGTTCAGGTATAAGTAAGCGTGGAGGCTTGAACCATTAATGTTACAAGCGTCCATGCTCACGTCAAAAAAGTAAATTTATCTTTCATTCCCAATAAGCCCCAGATACCACCGCTGTGAATGGCAAGAATGCGGCTGCCGGCGGCAAAGTGGTTTTGAGCCGCAAGATCATACACGGCGTAAAGCATTTTTCCGGTATAAACAGGCTCGATGAGGATGCCGGTTTGGGCAACGAACTTTTTAATGAAGGCGGTGAGTTTATCATCAGCCTTTCCGTAGCCGCCAAAATGATAGCCGGTGTGCAGGTCGTAATCAGTTGGATTAATTAATAGCTTATCAATCTCATCTTTTAAAAAATTACCATTCTTAAATACGGGTACAGCATTGAAGCGGGTTGTTAAGTTGTGCTGCCGGATGCCATTGATAATTCCTGCTGCCGTTGTTCCTGTGCCGCAGGCGCAAAAAATGTGATGATAGTTTTGGGGTAGTTCGGCGATCAATTCACTGCAGCCTTTGGCTCCTTCGGTGCTTGTGCCGCCTTCATCAATAAGGAAAGCCTCGTTATCATCTCCAAAATATTTGGTGAATAACGCAGGTTTATCGCGATAACTTTCACGGTCGGTGAAAATGAGGTTCATGCCGTGCAGCTTGCAAAGGAAAAGCGTGTCGTTCTGTACTTCTTCACCACGTACAATGCCTGTCGATTTAAAACCAAATTTTGCTGCCGCTGCCGCTGTAGCCAGCAAATGGTTGGAGTAAGCGCCGCCGAAGGTTACCAGATGATTCCTACCCTCCGCCTGTGCACGTTTAAGCGTATATTTAAGCTTACGCCATTTATTGCCTGATATAATAGGGTGGATCAAGTCATCACGTTTGATAAAAACCTCAATACCCTTCTCTTCAAACAACAGATCATTGATCTGTTGAACGGGGCTGAAAATTTCGAGGTTGATCTCCATGCAGCAAATCTCTTAAATACCGAAGCCTACGCCGCCATTAACCGAAGCATATTGCGCCTGGCTGTATGATGCATATAAACGGAAAAACCCTAAAGTCAACTGAAAACCGATGTCGGCACGAACACCATCCACGTTATTTCTCTGTATATTGATGGGGTTGGTAAATGTGGTATAAGTTTCATGTGTGAGGGTAGCGCCTGTAGTTATAGGATAATTACCGACTGCGGTAACGTTGGTACGGCCAAGGTTATAGCCAACTGCAATGAACGGCGTTATAACAGGCAGTTTTTTCGATAAAACTAATTCGCCCAGAAAGGTATTGAAATTGCCGTTGAGGTGCTGGTTTGAAAAATCGGTGCTTTGCTGATTATCCTTCGGCTGCGCGCCGTTATCCGGATTTACCGTGAGCGGCTTATTCATGTTTATATGGCTGTAGGCAACCACTACTGCCAGATCAAACGGGATCAGTTTATCGGCAGTTTTACCGGCAATATCGCGCATGATGTTGTGTTTCAGACCTACGCCTATCATAGATATACTGCCCACGTCGTCGCTTATTTTGATTTTAGGAATAGCGCGGACGGTAATATCGGTATTTGCAGGCAGGCCGACTGTTGCCTGCAATTGTGGTATGGGGATCACCGAACTTACGCCACCTGGTAAAGTATAAGTGCCCACTTTGTGGCCGTTATCGTCGCGGATATCGAGCGTGACACCGTCGATATTCTTCTGGCCGCCAAAGGTTGGGGTAATGGTTTGGTTGGGGTTTGTCGGCGTTGCATCGCGCAAGCCCAGTTTCGTAACGTCGAAAGTTTTATCAGAAGACGATATAAACGTAGCCGACGCCGTAAACCTTACATCGAAATGCAGCAGGCCTTTTGTTTCGGCAGTGTTGGTCCACCCGCCGTTGGCGCCGGTACCAATGCCTTTAAACAGCGGCGTGGCGTAAGCATTAAGCAGTTTGGTGGCATCGTCGGGCGCCGATTTGATCAGCCCGGAAAGCGCATCCTGTGCCTGAACAGTTGAACACAAGGCAATTGCAAAAATTGCAGCCAAATAGAAGCCTGTATTTTTCATAATGCTAAAGTAACGTTTATTAACGAAGCATGTTTTCCGGTTAATCAATATGTGAAAAAACGAGTACTTTTGCCCGATGACTGAAGAAACCGGTTTTATTGAACAGGAAGAACAAGACCTTTACGAGCACCTGCGCATAGTGGTTGATAAGGGGCAGTCGTTATTACGGATCGATAAGTTTTTAATGCACCGCGTTGAAAATGCATCGCGCAACCGCATCCAGAATGCCATTGATCTGGGCAATGTGCTGGTTAATGATAAGCAGATCAAACCAAGCTATAAGGTAAAACCCCTGGATGTGATCTCCGTTGTGTTGCCGCATCCTCCGCGTGATACGGAAGTTTACCCGGAAAATTTCCCGCTGGATATTGTTTATGAGGATGATGATGTACTGGTAGTTAACAAACCTGCCGGCCTGGTAGTGCATCCCGGTTATAACAATTATACCGGTACACTGGTTAACGGATTGGTTTATCATTTTCAGCAATTGCCTACGCTGCCGGGAAACGACGGCCGGCCGGGGCTGGTGCACCGCATAGACAAAGATACTTCCGGTCTGCTGCTCATCAGCAAGAACGAAAGAGCCATGACCTGGCTTGCGCGCCAGTTTTTTGAGCATACCATCGACCGTAAATATCTGGCGCTGGTTTGGGGCGATTTGCCGGACGACGGCACCGTAACCGGCTACATTGGCCGGAGTATAGCCGACCGCCGCGTGATGAGCATTTATGATGATCCGGAAAAAGGGAAATGGTCTGTTACGCATTATAAGGTGCTGGAGCGCATGGAGTATGTTACGCTGATAGAATGCCAGCTGGAAACCGGCCGCACACATCAGATCCGCGCCCACATGCGGCACATAGGGCATCCCTTATTCAGCGATGCTACTTATGGCGGCGACAAAATATTAAAGGGAACCGTGTTCAGCAAATACAAGCAGTTTGTTGAGAATTGTTTCGAGCTGATACCCCGGCAGGCACTCCATGCACAATCGTTAGGTTTTTTGCATCCAACTTTAAAAAAACGTTTATACTTTGAAGCCCCGCTGCCCGAAGATTTCGATGCGGTGTTGAATAAGTGGAGGCGCTACGTTAAGTCCGAAAGTCAGTAAAGTCCGGAAGTCCGAAGAAGAAAAATAACATCACAACTTTTCAACATTTAACTTTACAACTACATCTACCCATGACCCCTATATTCATCAACTTCAATGGAGAAATAGTTCCGGCAGATACCAAACTGGTTTCGGTAAATAACCGTGCCTTTAAGTATGGCGACGGTTTGTTTGAGAGCATGCGGATGATGAAGGGACAGCTGAAATTTCCTGAACTGCATGCTGAGCGTTTGCAGCGTGGAATGAAGGCTTTAAAGATTGATGGCTACTCGCAGATGGATGCATGGTTCCTGAAAGAAAAGGCTGCCGATCTGGCCCGGCGCAATAAGGCCAAACATGCGCGCCTGCGCTTAACGGTTTACAGGGATGCAGGCGGACTTTATACTCCATCGCAAAATAAGATGGGCTGGTGCCTGGAATTGCAGCCCATCGATGAGCCGCGCTATTTTTTGAATGAAAAGGGACTGATAATGGATGTGTTTACCGATCTGCCCAAGCCTACCAATTACCTATCAACCATCAAAACCTGTAACTCGCTCATCTACGTAATGGCGGGTCTTTATAAAACGCAGAATAAGCTGGACGATGTGTTTTTACTGAATCAAACCGGTAACCTGTGCGAAGCCAGCAGCTCGAACATTTTTATCTGGTATCAAAAGCATTTATACACACCTGCATTGAGCGAAGGTTGTGTGGAGGGGGTAATGCGGCAGGTGGTGATCAATATTGCCAAAAGCATTAACATCCCGGTTACTGAAGCGCAGATCAGTCCGGATATATTGTACGAAGCCGAGGAGGTTTTTTTAACCAACGCGGGCCGCGGTATACAAAGTGTGATAGGGTTCGGTGTTCGCAGGTATTTTAATGAAATGACTAAAATACTGGCGGAGGAACTGAATAAACTATGATCAGCTGCTCTTTTTGTAACTGTTGGCCGACAATTTTAATTGAATCAGCTCGTCGCCATCAGCGCAAATCAGGTCTGCAAGTTCAATTTCCAGTATGTCTGCAATTTCTACAAGGCGGTTTAGCGTAATGCTGCTGTAGCCAAGCTCAATTTTGCTGTACGCATTTTGCGATATCCGGAGCTTTGCGGCCAGATAGTCCTGCGTGTAATTCCTGAATTCCCTGATCTTTCTGATGTTTGAAACTATTGCTTTTGTTTTTAAATCGCTCGCCGATCCCATAATTAAAAATGATGTTCATAAATAAGTACATACGAAGTTGAAATTAGGGCGGTTTTCTGAAATAGTAATTTTACAATTTTATTTCAGTGGTCTAATTTATTGGCTATTAGGGATTTGTATTTAAAGGCAATATTTTTGCCAATTTTTCCCAAAAAACAATCGAGGGAAAAATGAATAAAACGAATAATAATTAATCTTCCTCGGGCAGATGATCGTCGTCATCTTCGTCGTTCAGATCTTCCTCAACGATGATCTCATGCAGGTCTTCGCGATCATTGGCCATATCGTCGAATGATTCATCTTCCTCGTCGTCCCATCTATCGTTAAGCAAGTCGTCATCACCGCTAAACATCAATGTTTCAACAAAGGCGTCCGTGTCGGTTATCTCATCTGAAAAGTAGCTTTCTTTAGTTTGCATAGCTGTAAGGTTATAAAGCGACAAGTATACCAATATGTTTTGATGTGATATTAATATCTATGTCAGCTTTATAACAACACGGCTGTATTACTGGGTATTGTTATTATACCAAAAGCCAAACTCCTTTATCTGCGGCAGCACCCACCATTTATTATTGTTGTAAAATCTTATGTTCTTAGCCCCGGCTTGTGATAAGAGCGGGATGGTAACCGTATTGTCGGATCGCATGGCCTTAAAACCATCCTTTTCTGGTATCACACAGCATATATGACCGCTTCGGCGTGGATTTACGTTTGGTCCGCTGATAACGCCCACCTTTCCCTGGTTTACGTTGTCCTGTAAATCGGTTAGGTCATAAGTGCGCACCCACCCATATTTATCGCCCCAGTCTTCCAGCCATTTAAAAATGGCATTGGCATTCAGTTCTATCACGGTCGATTCGTAAATTGGCTTTACATTTCCGCCGCTGAGTACTACCTGCAAGGCCTTATCCGTCCACCACACACGTGGTAAAAAAGTATTGCACAAATAGCAATAATCGTAGGCGTATATATTGCAGTAGGTGTGTTCATCTACTTTATATCTTGCACTTGTATCAACAGCGATATAATTTACAACATCGTACATCTCATCAACACGGGTCGCC
>DATCQV010000119.1:0-7451 GCA_036569325.1 Mucilaginibacter sp.
CTACTAGCGCTTTTCTATCCGCTTCTTTTAAACCGGCTAAATATTTAGCGGGATCTTTTTTTATAAGGCCGTTTTCTTCTTCGATCAATGAGCCTTTTTGAATCATTGTCGTCAAATCGGCCTGTGCCGAAAAAGAAAAGCACCCAAATTTATAGGGAACGAATTCATATTCGGGGTTGGTCTGGCTTTTAGAAAACAGAAACAAAAGTTTCTGCAACCGGAGTTTTTCGAGTTTCCCGTCGAATAATTCCAGCATGGCCAATATGATCTTTCTCCTATAAAACATCTGCAAATTTACTAATCCTTTAGTGATATCCTCGAAGACCGTTCATTATGAATGGCAAACTCCCGTTCCTGAAAATCCGACCGGACCAAGAAATCCAGAGCTGGTTCCCGGTTACGGATCCGCGTGATACAATTCGTCACCTCAGCGAAAACTGAATCATAATAGGCCTGAAACACTTTGCCTCGCCGGCACCCGGAAGACCAGCACCTACCATACCAGGCAAATATCCGTATCAAAGTTAGGCATTCCCTGTTGCAGATAAATTTTTACTTTTTCGAGGTATTCCGCGTCCATGAAAAATTTAGCACCACAAACGCTTTTTAACAAGCTTTTTTGCATCAATAGCGTTTGGTAAAGCTGTTGCTGGGGATCACTTGCTGTAATACAGCTTCGGTATCCGGCCGTTAACATCATATCTCATCTGCTTGTCATCCGGGGTCTTATCTATCACACGCTGGCCGCTTTTTTAATATTGACGCGCCTTTCTTCCAGGCTTTGCAAGTCAATGGGGTAAATATCGTGTAGACGTGCATCCTATCTCGTTATTAAGTGTTTTTGCGTTTAATTGTCCTCATTTTAAACTCAGAAGTGAATCAGTCCGCTTCAACAAAAGATAACTATTTATTATCAATGGCTATACATACTTATCTCAGCGTGATTGACAAATTTATAATACTGAAGTTTCCCATTTGAAATCAAGAAAAGTTTTACTTAATTTCGAATTCGGACTACGAATCGTTCTTTAAAACTACCCAAATCACGTCAATATAACTGGTGCCCAAAGTGATGTCCTGTTTTGATGAAAAAATGATAAAAAGTGCATTTAAAGCACCTAATGGCATATTAAATTGAGTCTGTGAGGGTCCAAAAGGACCCCAGCGGGATCACTGAAAAGCCACCAAACGGTGGCTTTTTCTGTTAAATATGCTTCAACAGCGCTTTTCATAAAATCATTCACAAAATTTCATGGCCGGCATTTTTTATAATCCTGCACATTTCTTCTAAATCATTCCTTTTTCAATCTGCCGGATTTTCTGGTCAGCTCATGCTTTTTTAATTTTTTGAGTGCATACTTATGTTGATAACGGGGTAAGGGTAAACCCCGATTTGTGTGTTTCAATGTGGAATTAACAACAATGTTAACCCACAACAACATGAAAATAAAGGTTTATTTTATTGCGATCGCTTTGTTTACCTTACGATCGGCCGCGCAGGCGCAGCAGGCTGAAAAAGCTCCTGCAGCGCTGCAATTAGGTTCGTTTAATGCACAGTATAGCTATTCGCCGTTAACAATTAATGGTAACCGGGTAGATATCCAACAGGCCGGAGCAGCCATTAACCTGCCCGTAATTTACACGTTTAAAGATAACAAGCTGGATTTCCTGCTCGCCGGTGTGGAATATGACGGATTATTCCTTTCCGGTGTTGGCAATCGGTTTGGCGGTACGCGCTTCAGTTCTATTTCGGTGCCGCTTACTTTTCAGAAATCATTTTCTCCGAAGTATGCGCTTATCGCGTCTTTTATACCAACACTTTCTTCTGATCTGAAAGACCTGTCCGGCGATGATATGCTGTACTCGGCCGCCGTTATGATGAGGATCACAAAGTCGGAGAAGTTTTCGTACTCATTGGGAGCGGCCTATTCCCGGCAGTTTTTTGGAAATGTGCTGATCCCCGTTATCGGCGTGGATTGGAATATCAGCGGCCACTGGTCACTGAGCGGCACCCTGCCTATCTCCGAAAAATTAAAATACACAACCGGCAAAAGCGCCATCGGCGTTAGTAACGACTTTAGCATAGGCGGCGGCTCTTACCGCTTATCAAAACAAATGGATTCCAGATATTTTCAATTGCAGCAGATCAGAAGCAGCCTATTCTATGAATATGCATTCGCCAAAAACTTCTCGATGCAGGTGAGCGCAGGTTACAATTTTTCGCAAAAGCTTGATCTGTATAATAAAGATCAAAAAGTAGGCCTGGTACCGTTCAATGACCTGAACAAAAGGATACCGCTCACCGAGATAGACAAAACAGGTATTGCCATACAATCGGGCATCAATTACCGGTTTTAACTTTTACGAAAATGTTCGATAACATGATTGAAGTTTTTAAAACAGACGTTCAGGATATAGAACGGTCAAAACTGCTCATCAACAAGCTCACGCGAAAGATCCCGGGCGGCATTATTAATTTTGACCTGGAAGATTGTGATAAGATTCTGCGGGTGGAGAGCGCCGGTTTTTCGCCGGAAACCGTTATCAAGCTCCTGAACAATCACGGCCAGTATTGCGAAATTCTTTATTAGCCATTGTTATTACAGCGTGCCCGGTACATCTTTTTGCAATATTTGTATAATTGCAGTAAGGGTAAAGGTTGGATGAGTGTGTCATGCCGTTGCCGCCGCCGTTATCCGTACAGCTTACGGATAATAACATTCAACCTAACGGGCAGCTATAATATAATGAGCTTCAAATTTCTATCTAAGTTATTCCCTTTAATCGTATGGTTCGTTTTTGGCGCGTATGCGGCAGGTCGCGCCCAGGGCAATTTAATGCAGGTGGTTTCGCTTGGTAACGTTAACCATCAGCAAATTGGCAGCGTGCTAAAAAAAATATCGGGCGCCGGTAATTTCAGCTTTGTTTATAACAACCAAACCGTACCGGCCGATAGCGTCATCTCGCTCACCAACTACCACGGTACTATTTATAATTTTTTGAACGATGTACTCGGCGCCGACTACGAATTTAAGGAGGTGCCGGGCTACATTGTGCTCAGGCACGCCCCCCGCAAATTATACCTTACCGCCGAGGTTGATAACGATCCCGGTAAGCAATTAACCGTTAAAGGCCACGTAAGCGATGCGGCCGATGGCAGGCGGCTAAACCAGGTAAGTATCTATGAAAAGAACCTCCTCATATCAACCCTTACCGACGAACAGGGTAACTTCACCCTCAAGCTTAAAAACTGGAACGGCACCGTTGTGCTAACCGCCACCCGTGAAAACTATCGTGATACATCGCTCTTTGTGTTGCAGGATGTAAACATAACCGCAGCTCCCCTAAAAAAACAATACGAATACTACCCCGAGGTTGAGCGAAACAACCGTGGCTTTGGCCGGAGCTTTGCACGCTGGTTCATCAGTTCAAAGCAAACTATCCAGAATTTAAACCTGGGTGGTTTTTTTGCGTTTAGCCCGTATCAGGTCTCGCTGGTGCCGGGCTTGAGCTCTCATGGTATGTACAACAGCCAGGTTGTCGATAATTTTTCATTGAACTTATTGGGCGGCTATACTGCCGGTATAAAAGGTGTCGAGGTTGGCGGCGTTTTTAATATTAACCGTACCAATGTCGGCTTTCTGCAAATGGCAGGCGTTTTTAATATTGTTGGTGGCAATGCCAAAGGGATCCAGGCGGCAGGCGTTTACAACCGGGTATTAGATACCGCTACCGGCGTGCAGGTTGCTGGCATTGCAAACAAAGTGCAGGATTTTAAAGAAGGATTGCAGGCAGCAGGGCTAATCAATATAGCCGGTCATGTCGCCGGCATCGAGGTTGCCGGATTATACAATAAAGTAAATACTTTTAACGGCGTACAAGTTGCCGGTTTACTCAATCGCACCGAAAGCGCAAAAGGAATACAGATTGCAGGACTGGTTAACAATTCGAAAGAAAAAACGGGTTCGCAAATAGCAGGTATTTTTAATATGGCACCGAAGGTAAACGGCGTACAATTTGCAGGACTGTTTAACGTGGCCGATAGCAGCGATTACCCGGTAGCCTTGGTCAATTTCATCAAAAATGGGAAAAAGACCATCGCCATAAGTACCGATCAGTCTTGGTTTACCCATATCGATTTCCGCTCTGGCGGAAGGGTACTTTACGGATTGATAGGCGGGGGCTATAAATTTACCGATAGTCCTGTAAAATACGCGTTTGATCTTGGTTATGGCGTTCATATTATAAACCATCCCCGTTTCACTTTTGATGCCGAATACGGTTTCCAGGCATCGCTTGGTGCTAAGGATCAGTCGTACCAAACAAATTCCTTTAAAGTGCTGCCCGGTTTTAAGCTCAACCGTACCTTGCAGTTGTTTGCGGGGCCGAGCCTCAACTATACTTCATTTAACCGGGGCAGCAATACCGATGTCCCCGTTTGGGTGCTGCGACGTTACTCTGACGATGACGGCTTAAATGTATTACACATAGGCCTCACCGGCGGCCTGCAAGTTATGTTGTAATGAAACCATAGGGCCTCGGAAGACTGAAAAAAATTTGTTGTTCTGAACGCAGTAAAGAACTATCCCTTGAACGCAGTGAAGAATCTTATCCGACTGTCAAATTCGCGAACTATCGCGCGCTTACCTATCAATTGAATAAGATTCTTCGCTCTCGCTACCATGACAAGTTAAATTGAACGTGCAGGTGGGTGTCATCCTGAGCCTGTCGAAGGGCGACGTGCGCAAGGCCAATGCCCGCGCGCTAAGTATGACGTACAAGCCCCGCGCTCATGCTTCGAAAACCTACCCACGACACCCCATTTTTTGTCATTTCACCTTCAAAGTCCCCGGATTTTATAACTCATAATGACAAAAAAATTTCTTCTGAACACCTTTGGTTGTAAACCCTACTTTAACACAATCCCGTCCTTTGTTTTTTCCATGTGAATCTCGGGCGTAGAAAGGATGATTGCATTCAAAATAGCATCAACAGTATTGCTGTTTGGAAACGTACCGGTTATCGGCGCATTGGCTACGGCTTTGTTTTCTATGCGGATGTTTGCGTTATAGGCTTCATTCAGCATAGCAACCAGGCGATACAGCGGCGTGTTGCTGGCAATAAATTTATCAGAGCGGTAATAATTATATAAAAGGTCTTTTACCTGTTCTTTATGCAGTTGTCCAACTCCCGGCTCAATGGTAACCATTTCCTGCTTTTCAAGGCGGAGCGACTGGCTTTTGCTGCTTACTTCCACTATTCCCTTCTCAACAATAACCTCTATCCTTTTGGCAGTGCTGTTCACGTTAAAAGATGTCCCGATATCGCGCGCGGTCACATTTCCTGCGTGCACGGTAAAAGGCGCTGAGCTGTTGTGCACTACATCAAAAAATGCCTCGCCAACCAGTTTTATTTCCCTGTGTTGTTTAAAGTTGGACGCATAAATTATGTTAGACCGCTTATTTAAATAAACAACAGAGCCATCGGGCAGCGTATCGGTAAGCACTTTGTCATTCGCTCTTATCGTAACAAATTCAGGAGCCTTACTCCGCTGATTAAAAAAATAATAACCCGCCCATGATGCGCCGATAATTAAAAACGCCGTTGCCGCAATGTGCAGCCAGTTATTGGGCCGGCCTATGGAACGTACGGGAATCGCATCTTGCGCCGCGGTGCGTTTCTCTTTAAACTTATCCCAGGCTTCAGTTTCCGTCAGCGGACTAACCTGCGCCAGTTGTTCGCTGGCTTTTAATATGAACCTGGTTTGCTCATACTGACGCGCATTGGCTTCGCTTGCATTGATCCATGCAGTTACCTCCTTTATCTCGCTTTCGCTTGCCTCGCCAAGCACATACCTGATCAGCTGATCTTCTGTTACATCCTGTTTCATGGTCTTAACATATTTATAAGTACAAGCGCTATAAAAGGCAAAAACTCGTGCATTTCCTTTCTTAATATTCGTAAAGCTTTCACCATGTGGGTTTCCACTGTTTTAATTGATATTTCAAGCTGACTGGCAATCTCATGGTATTTCAACTGTTCAAACCTGCTCAGGTGAAATATGGCCCGGCATTTTTCGGGCAGCTTGTTCAATGCTATGTTTAAATGATGTTCGGCCTGGCTCAACTTCAGTTTGTTCGAGGCATCGTCGGTCTCGTTCTTAAGCGAGTGCGCCGTTAATGTTTGATACCGCAAATGGATCTTTTCCCTTCTCATAAAATTCAGGCTGTCATGATATACGCATTTGTATAAATATGATTTTACCGACGCGTTGATGTTTGCCCACTCGTTCTTTTCCCATAGCTTTAAAAACATTGCCTGCACAATCTCTTCCGCGGTATCCCAATCTTTTAGTAACGAAAAGGCATAGGCATGAAGCTCCCTGAAATGGGTCTTGAACAAATACTCAAAACCGGCCTCGGTACCTGAATTTATATTTAGCGTTTTTTCTTTTTCCATCAGCAAGCGCTATCCTTTTCAAAAGTAAATATATACAGAATTGAAATTGAGCAGGGCGGAAAGCTCAGCAACACTCTTCGCCTGCCTGTTGTTATTATTGAAACTTAAAGCCGATTGCAGCGCTGAAGATGTTCGCTTTTTGCCCCAGGTTTTTATTAACGTTACTCAAGCCCAGGCTGTAGCGGGCATCAAGGGTTAAATTGCCAAAATCGACGCCGACGTCGGCGGCTCCGCCTGCACTGAACTTTTTATAGCCGAAGCCTGCCGGAGCTGCGGTTTTCTTCAGATCATAGTACAGATCCGGACCGGCAGAGATGCGGAAATTCATGTCTTTTTCAGTCACCAATTTATACCCCACCAATAGCGGGACATTGATCATGCTGAATTTGGCGTCGTAAGCCGATGCATTAAAATTATACTTGTTGCTGAAGGTGGCATAGTTCACCTCGGGCTGAAAGTAGAGGTTGTCGCCTGTCCTCGCAAAAATACCGGCATTGAAGCCAATCTTGCCCGATTTATCGGTTACCGCATTAAGCCCGGTTTTTAATGTTGAAATGCTTACACCGGCTTTAACGCCAAAGGTGATATCGGTGCTCTGTGCCTTTACTGTGACAGCAGCGATGGTAAACAGCATGGTGACTGCTAATAATTTAATGGTTTTCATTTTCTAATTGTTTTAATGGATGAATTATGGTTTTAAAAAGTTTTGTGATTCCCGGATCACAGGCTAACCTGTACACCTGCGAAGTATCCGAAATAGAAGCCTTTGAAGTCATTCCCGTTCTTGCCGCCCCACGACGAGGTGTAGCGGGTATGCATGTCCCGCCCTTCTTTTGTGTCTGTATCAATGAAATTATAGGATGGTCCGGCAAAAATATCTATCCGGTTTGCCAGCTTGATTGACGGCATCAAGGCAACCGACGATTTTAAATAATTACCGCCTTTAAGGTCCTGCAACCCGTTTTGCGTTAGCTCGGTATTCAGGCGAAAAA
>DATCQV010000120.1:0-25382 GCA_036569325.1 Mucilaginibacter sp.
GGCCTGTTATGAGCTGTACAAACTGTATTCTAAAGCCATGTTAAATGTGGCTTTCAGGATAGTGGGAAATATTGCCGAGGCTGAAGATGTGCTGCAGGAGGCTTTTGTTGATGCATTCGGCAAGGTGAAGGATTTCAGGCAGGATACTACGTTTGGTTTGTGGCTAAAACAAATTGTGGTGAACCGATCAATCAACCTGCTGCGCAAACGGAGGCTGGAACTGGTTGACATGGAAGGCGACCAACTGGAAAACATTCCGGATGAGGAGTTTGAAGACGAAGAAGAAACGCAATACCAGGCTGCCAGGGTTAAGGCGGCGATGAAGGAACTGCCCGAAGGCTACAGATTAGTAATATCGTTATACCTTTTAGAAGGGTATGACCATGAAGAAATAGGACAAATTTTAAATATTTCGGAAAACACCTCACGCACACAATTTTTGCGCGCCAAGAGGAAGTTACTGGAAATTTTACAAAAAAGGGGGATTAAAGCATGAACAAGCGATTTGAGGAGTTTATGAGAGACAACAGGGAGGAATTTGACGAGCTGGAACCATCTGCCGACCTGTGGAGCCGTATTGAAAAACATTTACCGCCGGAAGGCGCCACGCTGAAGAAAATGGAAAAGAAAACCTTTTCCCTCGGTTTCGTGCTGCGGGTAGCCGCAACGGTGATATTGGTGATGGGGATTGGTTTTGCTTTATATCTGAAAAATGAAAAAAAGGACAGCAAGATAGACTTTGCAGCCATTAACCCGGCTTACGCCCAACAGCAGGCGCATTATACGTCGCTGATACAAACGAAGCGCACCGAGCTGAAGTCGTTATCAGACACCGATCCTGAGCTTTACAAGGAATTCAGCGGCGAAATAGCCAAAATGGATTCGACCTATAAACAGCTGAATACTGAGCTGAAAAACAGCCCTAACCAGGAACGTGTTTTACGTGCAATGATCCGGAATTTGCAGATCCAGACACAGGTGCTTAACCAGCAGCTCCAGGTTATTGAGCAGTTAAATAAATCGAAAAAGGAACAACAAGAAAATGAAATTAAAAGTATATAAACCGGCGTTGCTGGCCCTGATGGGGCTGGCAATGTGCAGCCAAAGTATGGCGCAGAATATCTCGGTTTCGGTTAAGGGTAAGCCCACGGTAAATATAAAGGGGTCTTTTAATGAGAAGGAATTCAATGCCAGTATGGATAATCTTTCCAAAAGCATCGATGACGGGCTGAAAGACCTCGGAAAAAATATTTCGGCCGTAGTGAATAACGTAACGTCGAACCTTAAGTTCGAAGTGAACACATCAGACGCGGATGGTGATGTTAGCCCGAAATTTGACCTGGATTTAGGCGATTTGCTTAATAATCTGAACATCAGTGTATCGGCGGATGACGCGGATAATGATGACAGCGAAAGCAACCTATCATCAATTAAATCAAAAAATTACAGCAAAAGCTACCCGCTGGATGCCAATGATCGCATTAAGCTGAGCAACCAGTATGGTAAGATCGCCGTTAACACCTGGGAGAGGCATGAAGTTAAGGTTGATGTGGTAGTAAGGGCCGAGGCGAACAGCGATAACGATGCGCAGAAATTATTAGACGGCGTGGAAATACGCGACAGTAAAAGCAACGACCAGGTGTCGTTCCGTACTGATATAGCGCAAAACGATAATAGCGGTTTTTGGAGCCTGTTCAAATTGGGCAACAGCGATAAGAAGCACAAGCTCACCATTAACTACACCGTTTACATGCCTGCCAAAACCGACCTGAATGTGGAATCGAGCTACGGTTCTATCGAGCTCCCTGATCTTGACGGCAAGGTGAGGGTGAGCAGTTCGTATGGCAGTACATCGATCCACAACCTGTCGAACGCTTCAAATAATATAGAGGGAAGCTACGGTAGCCTCAAGGTTGGTTCGATGAATGGCGGCAGGCTCGGTTTTTCGTATGGCAGCGTCGACGTGGACGAGTGCAATAACCTTAAAGCCGACCTGAGCTACGGTTCATTCAAAATCGGTAAACTAAACGGCTCGGGTGATTTCGATCTCTCTTACGAGGGCGGTTTCAGGATCGGTGAGCTCGCCGGTTCGGTAAAAAGACTGAACATTAATAGCTCATATTCAGGCGCTACGGTTGGTATTACCCCGGCCAGCAACTTCGATTTTGACATTACCACCAGCTACGGCGGATTCAATTATAATGATAACAATGTTTTCATCACCAGCAAAAACCCACCCGACGGCAGCAGGCACATCGGCACAACCCGCAACTATAAAGGGCACGTAGGCAAAGGCAATTCAGATGCTAAGGTTACCATCAATACCAGCTATGGCGGCGTACATTTTGAATAAGGACTGATTTTTTGAATAGAATAATTACAGCCTTACGAAATTTAGAAACTTCGTAAGGCTTTTTGTTTTATACTGTAATTAACCCCACCATTGTCATTTCGAGCGCAAGCGAGAAATCTTATAAGAGCGACATTACCGCCGGTGCATTAGCGGCAATGCATAGTCGGGATGCATAACGTCTAAGGTTTCTCGCTCGCGCCTGAAATGGCAGGAAGGGAAAATAGAAATAACAGAAGACTGGGTTAAATGCCCTTTATCTTCCTGATACTCTTCTCAATCGTAACCTTGTCAGCTTTTGTTTTCGCCAGCGTGAGCGCAGTTTTCAAATGCCCAATGGCCTTTTGATTATCTATACCGGTATATAAATAACCGAGCAAATTATAATACAGGTGATTATTGGTGAGCTTCAGCTTTTCCGCTTGGATAATGGCGGCGGGTTTGCCTTGTGCTTTGGCCACGGCGTAGGCGCGGTTCAATGCTGCCATAGGCGAGTATTCTATAATGAGCAGCTTGTTATATAAATGCAGTATGCGTTCCCATTTTTCAGGAGTGTCTTTGTGGATGGTATGCTGTAATGCCAGCCCGGCTTCGATGTGAAACTTTGAAAGGGTTGTGCCGGCAGCCGCACGGTCTAAAAAGAATTTTCCGCGTTCTATCAGTTCCTGGTCCCAAAGGCCGATATCCTGATCGGCATATAAAACCTGTTCGCCCGATTGATCTACCCGAGCCTCGAAGCGCGAGGCATGGAAACACATTAAGGCAAGCAATGCATTCACCTGGGGCTTGTTTGTCGACTCGTTAATGGTGAGCAGGTAGCAAAGGCGCATGGCCTCGAGGCAAAGGTCTTTCCTTACCGTAGTGTTTTGCGACAGGGAATAGTAACCTTCATTAAAAAGTAAATAAAGTGTGGTCAACACGGTTTCGAGCCGCTTTTCAATTTCTGATGCCGGTGGGAAGGCGATCTTTACATTTTCCTCGCGCAGTTTGGCCTTTGCTCTGAGCAGGCGTTTGTTAATGGTTTCCTTGTTGCTTAAAAACGCATTGGCAATTTCTTCGATACCAAACCCGCAAAGAATCCGCAGCGACAACCCGATCTGCGCCTCGGCAGGAACACCGGGCTGACAAATGGCAAACATCATTTGCAACTGACTATCGATGATGTTGGTGTCAGACAAGTCGATGTCTATTTCGTGAAGTTCGGTTTTGGTGTATTGAATTTCGGCGGTGATCTTTTCGGTGAAGAGCTTGTTGCGCCGCAAATAATCCTTCGCCTTGTTTTTGGCCACGGTATATAGCCAGGCTGCCGGGTTTTCGGGCAGGCCTTTTAGTCCCCAGGTTTCGGAAGCCAATAGGAAAGTGTCGCTGGCGATGTCTTCGGCAATTTCTATATGCTCAAATCCAAAGAGCTTACCCAGCACCGCGGTGATCTTACTGAACTCCGTTCGGAATAAATGTGGTATAAGCTCTTGTTGCTGCATAGGGAAGTAATGGGTGGGTTAAATATCGAACACCGGATTTAGAACAAAAAATCGAAGTTGATCTTGGAGTTCCTTATTCAAAAATCCGGTGCCCAATATTACCCGGTTACATAACGGGGTTAATGTCTCTAACCTCAACGCTGCCGCCAAAAGCGAAAATAGGGCAGCCTTTGGCAATTTCAACAGCTTCGTCGTACGATTCAGCTTTGATCAGCGAGTAACCACCGATGAACTCTTTAAGTTCGGTGTACGGGCCATCGGTAACCACGTTGCCGGGTTTAACAACACGGCCGTCGCTGCCCAGGCGGTTACCGCGGTCGACCAGTTTGTTTTGTGCTGCGATGCTGCCGATCCAGTCGATCCATTTTTGAGTTACAGCCTGCAATTCTTCGGGTGATCCTTTTGGCTGGTTTTTGTAATCGTTCCAGTAAACGAAAAGAAAATCTTTCATGATGTTTGGTTTTAATGTTTATACCTCAATGACGAATAAGCTTCCCGCTAATGGACACCGGGCGAAAATATTTTTAGGTCGGACTTACGAAGCATCTTTTTCAGACTTACGAAGTTTTGAAACGGCATAGCCCTCAATGAGGCCTTTAAAAACTAACAACACGAATTAAACTTCGTAGTCTTGTCAAACAACCTTTTGCCCTTCACCCCCTCAATCAAATTACTCTGCAAAGCAATCCCTTCAAATACTCACCTTCAGGAAAAGACGACCGCAACGGATGATCTTCCGGCTGGCAAAACTGGTAAATGAACTGCACCTGCTTACCGGCATCCAGCGCTGCCCAGGCCAGCACCTGTTTAAAGGTTTCCATATCCATGGCGCCCGAGCAGGAAAAAGTTGCCAGTAATCCGCCTTTATTTAGCAGCAGCATGCCCAGGCGGTTGAGGTCTTTGTAAGCACGGGATGCCTTGTCCAGTGCAGAGCGCGATGGCGCATATTTGGGCGGATCGAGCACTACGATGTCGAACATTTCGCCTTCGTCCTTGAATTTTCTGAGTTGTTTATTTACGTCTGATGGGATGGCGGTAACCGCCCCGGTGTTGAAGCCGTTCAGCACCACGTTTTCTTTTAACGTATCGATGGCCAATACAGAGCTATCCACCGAGGTAACCGAAGCGGCGCCGCTTTGCAGACTGTTGAGTGTGAAGCCTCCCGTGTAGCTAAAGCAATCAAGCACTTTTTTACCGCGGGCATGCCCGGCCAGGATGCGGCGGTTATCGCGCTGATCGCAATAGAAGCCTGATTTTTGTCCCTCCGCTATATTGATATTATATTTAATGCCGTTCTCCACTACCTCAACCCTTTCCGGCGGATGGCTGCCGGCCAATACGATATTGTTTGTTTGCAAACCCTCGTGCCCGCGGGAGGATGCGTCGCTTTTATCAAAAATGCTTTCGGGTTTCAACAGGCGCTGCAATTCGTCGATGATACAGGCCATCATGTTTTCAATGCCTGAAGTAAGCACCTGCACGGCAAGGTGATCGGCATATTTATCAACGATGAGGCCGGGCAGGTAGTCCGATTCGCTGAAGATGAGGCGGCAGGTATTGGTTACCCCGTCGATCAAAATACTGTCGCGGCTTTTTACGGCGGTGGCAACCTTCTCCCTGAACCATTGCTCGTTCACCTCAATGGTTTCGTCCCACTCCAGCAGGCGCAGGGCCACACGCGATTGGTCGTTATAAAAGCCATAGGCCATGAAGGCGCCTTTCGCATCTACCAGTTTCACCACATCGCCATTGGCGGGCTTGCCCTTTACCTTTTCAACCGCACCTGAAAATACCCATGGGTGGCGGTGCAGTACAGCCTTTTCCTTACCTTTTTTTAATACAACCTCGATCATTGGGCAAAGGTAACAAACGTTGAAGAATATCGGGCGAGGTGGTGGTGGTGGCTAATGCATTACGCGCCACACGCGCCGGTTGCACCACCATGCGCCACTATGCACCACCTGCACCACCGCGCACCGTTTTCATCAAAAACCCGGCTTTCGTTTATCCAAAAAGCGATCTACCTCGGTAACCGCTTTTTTATACCTGCCGGGCCCCGTACCATCTATCAAAACATAATTGGCGTTCAGCGCGTCGAGTTCTTTATACCAAACTGCCATAAAATGCTCGCGCAGTTCCGGGAAATCGCGCAATGGGTCATCTTCCCAGGGTAAATCAATATTTAACAGCAGGTAAAAATCATAAGGGTGCCGCGGCAATTCGTCTAAAACTTCCTGGGGGGAACAGCCAAAAGTATGATCGCTCCAGATCTTTACAGTGATGAAAGTCGTGTCACAAATGAGCAGTTGGTTGGCTTTTGGCAGGATCTCTCTTTCCAGTTCCAGCTGACCGTAAAACATATTGATCTCGTCCTGCCAGGTAGGCGGTTCGGTTAGTTTTTCGCAATAGCCCCGCGCATACTCGGGTACCCAAACGGTTTGGTAATGATCGGCCAGGTAAGCCGACATGCTTGATTTTCCCGTTGATTCGGGGCCAACTACGGCTATTTTTATAATTTCGGATTGAGCTTTTTCCATTTAATATTTAATCGTATCGCCCCCTTTCAAAAGGGCCGTCATGCTGAGGCTCCCGAAGCATAAGCAGGGGCCCTGCGAAGAGCCGCCGCCTGATATGCTCCTGGGCCGGGGTCTTTGCGCTCATCCTTCAAGTACCTCAGGATGATACCCTTTAATGGTCATAATAAAAGGTACCAAAATCTTACCCGGTAATTATACCAATCTGTTTCCTATATTCCTTTTTCCAGTCAATATAGCCCATCAGTGCTATCGCCACATAAACCGCGTACATCACCGCGGTAAGGTCGAGGTCCTTGAAGATATAAACGCCTACGTAAATAATGTCAACAAAGATCCAGATCAGCCAGTTCTCCAATACCTTTCGTGCTAAAAATACCTGCGCCACCAAACTGCAGGCGGTGCAAAAACTATCCAGGTAAGGAAACGACGCCGGCTTATAGTGCAATAGCGGTGCAAGTTTAATTAAGGTGAAACCCAACCCCGGTGTAATTATAGCAACTACAATGGCGGAAACTAATATCTCGCGCGCAGAGATCAGCGCAACAGGTGTTTTTTCTTCAGTTACTTTTTTACGGCTCCAGAAATACCAGCCGTAAACGTTCATTGCCAGAAAGTACACCTGCAGGCCCATGTCGGCATACAGCCGGGCATCTAAAAATATGAAGATATAGAGTGTTACGCTCACGATGGCCATAGGCCAGTTCCAGATGTTATTCCGGGCAGCAAGGTAAACACACAACAGCCCGGTAATAAACCCGGCAATTTCCAGTGCTGTCTGGTGTTTAAACCAGTCGTTTAAAGCGTATAGCAAGTAGGTCATGCGATTATTAAAGCAAATCTTTTAAATTCCCCTCTCCGGAGGGCGCGCATTGAGCCGTGTAGTGGCTGGGTGAGTTCACCGCCAGATAGGAGCGCTATAACATTAGCTTTTATACGCTGGCGTAACACACCCCTGCCTCCTCTCAAAAGAGTAATAGCCCATAAAAAGGCGGAAAGGCTATTTTACCAAACGTTCCGATGGAACGTAAACAGAAATGCATCAATTTCTACCCACCAGACATCCCTACGGGATGAAAAATATAAACTCGTTCCAGCGGAACGACTGGCCGGTAGAAAACAATCTACCTCAATTACGTTCCATCGGAACGTTTGATAACTTATACCTTTTGATGGGCTATTACTCTCCAGAGGGGAATCACACTGCCCATCTAAAAAGCCTTCCATCTTTCGGACTTCCGGTCTTTTCCGACTTCCGGACTCTCCTTACCAAATCCGTACCCTTTTTTCCGGATCCAACCACATTTTATCGCCTTTCTTAATATGAAACGCCTCATAAAACTCCGGGATATCGGTAACCGGGCCATTCACCCTCAAAAACGCAGGAGCATGCACATCCGTTAATATCTGGTTGGCCAGCACTTCATCGCGCTGATGGCCGAGCCAGCTCAGAGCGTAGCCCAAAAAGTAGCGCTGCATGGGTGTGAAGCCGTTTATCTTTTTGCCCTCCTTATATTGCTGCGTTTTCTTAAAGGCATCGATCCCTAAAACCAAACCGCCCAGGTCGGCAATATTTTCGCCGAGTGTTGCCTTGCCATTAATATGCAGGCTGTCGAGCACTACGTAACCGTTAAACTGGTTCACCAGCATCTGCGCGCGCCGGGTAAATTTGATCGAGTCCTCTTTGGTCCACCAGGTTTTCAGATTGCCTTTTGCGTCGAACTGGCGGCCCTCATCGTCAAATCCATGGGTGATCTCATGGCCGATAACCGATGCGGCCACATAGCCATAAGCCACTGCATCGTCAACATCCTCATCCTTAATGCCGGGAATCAGCAGTTGCGCGGCAGGCAACGTAATTTCATTGTTCGATGGACTGTAGCTGGCATTATAGGTTTGTGGTGTCATACCCCACTCCTGGTGATTTACCGGCTTGCCCAGTTTGTTCACGTTAACCTGGTAAGCCCAATGGCGGGCGTTGATTACGTTGCCTGCGTATGAATCACGGCTGATATTCAGCGTCGAGAAATCCTTCCAATGATCGGGATAACCAACTTTTGGGTGGATAGCGTTGAGCTTAGTCAGCGCTTTTTGTTTGGTTTCGGCGCTCATCCAGTCCAGTTTTTCAATATGCTCACGATAGGCCTGGCGCATGGCCTCAACCATGGCTACATAGCGGGCCTTGCTTTTTTCGGAGAAATATTCCTTTACGAAAAGTTGTCCCAGCAATTCGCCCATGATGCCGTTTTCGGTATCCATTACACGTTTCCAGCGCGGCAGTTGTTCTTTTTGACCGCGCAGCACCTTGCCCGAAAAACGGAAATTTTCTTCGGCCACAGCATCGTTCAGATATGGCGCATAAGAAATAATGAGTTTGGCCCGCAGGTAAGCCTTCCAGTCATCCACCGGGAATACTTTCAAAGCCTTGCTCACTGCCACATAAAATTCCGGCTGACCGACAATCACCGTATCAACTGCTTTTAATTCAAGTTTTTTAAACAGATCGTTCCATTCAATCCCCGGCGTAAGTGTGTTGAATTGGGCAACAGTCATTTTATGATAATTGCGATACGGGTCGCGCAGGTCTTCCAGCTTGCGGCTGCTGTCGGCCAGGAATTTCTCGATGGTATAAACGTTTTTGGCACCGGCTGCAGCCTTCTGCTCATCCCATCCCGATAGCTTCAGCATGTTGGGCAAATATTTATCCGTATAATCGGTGCGGATGCGGGTGGTGCGGGCATCGGTCTTAAAATAATAATCGCGGTTAGGCAGGCCAAGCCCGGTTTGCCCCAGCTGCACCATCATTTTTTCGCTGTTCTTTTCGTCCTGACCAACGCGGCTGCCTAAAAAGTTGCGGGTGCCGGTGGTGGTTAAAATCGCAGCGGCATCTAAAATATCCTGCGTATCTTTTGCTTTATCAATTAAAGCCAGCTGCTCCTGCAACGGTGTTATGCCTGCCTTTTCAATACCTGCGCTGTCGAGGCCGGTATAATAAAAATCGCCGATCTTTTGTATCGATGTGCCTTTGGGCGCATTGGCCTTCATTGCATCCTCATTCACCTTTTTCAGGCGGTCGCGGATCTCCTCGGTAACGATATTACCGATGCCCCAGCTCGAATAAGCTGCCGGAATAGGATTGTTTTTGATCCAGGTGCCATTGGCATATTTAAAAAAGTCGGTACCAGGACTAACCGATGCATCCAGATTCTTTTTGATGGGATCGTTAGGGTTATCCAGTATCTCTTTGGCCTGGTAGGCGCACAGCGAAAAGGTTGCAATAGCTGCGATATATAAAGCAGGCTTTAGGGTTGATCTGTTCATGAGGTGCAGTTTAAACAAATGTAATAAAAAGTGGACTAAGGTTTAAGCGGCATGAAAAGGGACCCGGGCGGACCGGCTATTTTGGCTAAAGCCATCTTGCCGCGGCTGCTATCCGTTGGCTTCAGCCAACGGCAATATTTATTTTTGGCTTCGAAGGTTCTCCCTAACTAAGCTGTAAATATTTTAGAACTGATTAATTCTGTGTCAGCAAAATAAATATTGCCGTCCCTTTTAAGGGACGGAACCGTTGGCAATAAGATGGTTTAGCCAAAATGGGCGCGATATGCAAATGCATCACCCCTCCAAAAAGAAAAGAGGCGCAATATGTTGCGCCTCTAAAAAATCTCTATTGTCTGCGTCCTCCGCGGTTAAAAACCCGCCTACCAAATCTTCACCCGCTTCTCCGGATCCAACCACATCTTATCACCTTTCTTAATATGAAAAGCTTCGTAAAACTCAGGCACATCGGTAAACGGACCGTTTACGCGCATAAAGCCGGGCGCATGTTCGTTGGTCAGGATCTGGCTCGACAGGGCCTCTTTCCTCTCCTGCCCCAGCCAGCCTAAGGCATAGCCTAAAAAGAAGCGCTGCACCGGGGTGAGGCCGTTTATCGGCTCTCCCTTTTTGTATTGTTCGGTTTTCTTGAAGGCATCGAGGCCAATTACTATACCGCCCAAATCGGCAATGTTTTCGCCCTGGGTAGCTTTACCGTTCACGTGCAGGCCGTAAATTTCGTAGCCGTTAAACTGGTTAATCAGCATCTGGGCACGCTGTGTAAACTTTACCGAATCTTCCGGCTGCCACCATGCTTTCAGGTTTCCGGCAGCATCAAACTGACGGCCCTCATCGTCGAAGCCATGCGTCATTTCATGGCCAATGGTAGATGCAGCGGCATAACCGTAAACAACAGCATCGTCCACATCCTCGTCCTTCATTCCGGGAATCATAAACTGCGCGGCGGGCAGCACGATCTCGTTATTAGATGGATTGTAATAAGCATTGTAAGTTTGCGGCGTAATACCCCACTCGGTGCGATCTACCGGTTTGCCCAGCTTGTTAGCATCGTATTTATGCCAGAAGGTGTTGGCGCGCATTACGTTCAATGCATACGGCCCGCGGTCTATCGTCAGGCTCGAAAAATCTTTCCAATGATCGGGATACCCCACTTTAGGCATTACCTTGGCCAGCTTGGCATAAGCCTTTTGCTTGGTGGCATCGCTCATCCAATCTAACCTTTGTATGTGTTCTTTAAAGCTGGCACGCATGGCCTCCACCAGGTCAACATAGCGTTGTTTGGTTTTTTCGGGGAAGTATTCTTTAACAAAGATCTGCCCTAAAACCTCTCCCATTAAACCGTTCTCGGTATCCAGCACACGTTTCCACCGCGGAAGCTGTTCTTTGGCGCCATATAATACGGTGCCGTAAAACCGGAACGATTCCTTGTTAAAATCTTTGCTCAGGTACGACGAGAATGCCGCCACCAGGTTTTTGCGGAGATAATTTTTCCAGTCGGCTATGCTATAAGTTGTCAATGCCTTATTTAAGGCGCGGTAATATTCCGGCTGACCGACAATAACCGTGTCTACATTCTTATAGCCCATCTTCTCAAACGTGCCGGGCCAGTCAATAGCAGGGGCGAGTTTGGCTAACCCTGCAACGGGCATTTTATTGTAGTTGCGGTATGGATCGCGCAGGTCTTCCAGTTTTCTTGAGCTATCGGCCAGGAACTTTTCCAGCGCGTATGTTTGTTTGCTTGCGGCTAGGGCGGCATCTGCCCTTAATCCGGATAGTTTAAATACGATAGGCAGGTGCGTTTGCTGATAGTCATTCCTGATATCCACGCTGTGCGCGTCGGTATTAAAATAATAATCGCGGTTAGGCAGCCCTATACCACCCTGGCCCAGTTGCAGCATATTCTTGTTACTGTTTTTGGGATCCTGCCCAACACCCGCCGATATGGGTGTCTCTACGGCAATGGTATCCAGATGCGCAAACTCGCCGATCAGGCTTTTTACATCGGTTACCTTGTCAATTTTATCCAGTTCGGGCTTTAAGGGAGCAATACCCTGCTTCTCTATCGTTAGGGTATCCATCCCGCTGAAGTAGAAGTCGCCGATCTTTTGAGTGTTCGAGCCTTTGGCGGCATTGGCGGTCAGTGCATCTTCATTTATTTTCTTTAAACGGTTGCGCAATTCTTCCTCCACCACGTTCCCTATGCCCCACGAGGCATAAGCCGCCGGGATGGGATTTTTTTTCAGCCAGGCGCCATTGGCATACTTAAAAAAATCGTCGCCGGGCTTAACGGTCGTATCCCTGTCGGTGAAAATCACATCGTTTGCAGGGGTGCTCTTGTTTTTACTGCACGAGCAAATGCCTAAAGAAGCCAGGGCGCACAGCACATAGGCACTTTTTAAAAGATTTTTATCCATTATTTATTCTTATGTAGCGATTATAATACATACGGTGTATTTAATATCATACAGCGCATCCGGAAATTCAGAAAACAGTACACCGTGTTTGGCTTTCTAAACAACGTTACCTCAAATTAAAACATATTTTTTTTGCAAAATTTGTAACGGATGTGCGGTAAATGCTTTATGAAAGTAACATTTGTGTTACAATTAACAACCGCCGGGAATATAAAAAGAAGCCGGATTTTCACCTTTCATAGAAACTTTTAGACGTCTCACTAAATAAAACCAATAGTTAATTAGCTTAATTTACTATAAATCAAGCGGGGTTTAATTAACTTATACTAATTATTTGGTGTTTAATTAACACTTTTTGAGAGCTCCCGGATCTTTCCCTTACCTTGAATGCGCCCGGGATTTATGGCTTAACATTTGTATAAGGATTCGCAGCCCTGCAACTATCTATGAAAACAAATAAATTACATCTACCTATAGAAAAACTTTTTTTCTCGACTTCTCAGACGCCCAAGCTGAGGTTTTTTTGTTCTTTGTTTTGGGTTTAATCAATAGTTTAAATTAATTAGGGGAAAGGGAGCTTCAAAAAAGCTCTCTTTTTTTTTGAAGATATTTTACTATGCATGCATAATAAATATTATTTTTGACCACCGAATTTTAACCACATGTATTTCGAACTTACTGAAGAACAAAAGATGATCCGCCAGGCTGCGCGTGATTTTGCGCAAACCGAACTGAAGCCCGGCGTAATTGAACGCGACGAACATCAGAAATTTCCTGCCGAACAAATAAAGATGCTGGGCGAGCTCGGCTTTTTGGGGATGATGGTATCTCCCGAATATGGCGGCAGCGGTATGGACGCCATATCCTATGTGCTGGCGATAGAGGAACTATCAAAGATAGACGCCTCGGCATCGGTGGTGGTTTCTGTGAACAATTCGCTGGTTTGTTACGGACTGGAAAAATACGGTACCGAAATGCAGAAGGAAAAATACCTTACGCCGCTGGCCAGCGGTCAGAAACTTGGTGCCTTCTGCCTGTCAGAACCTGAGGCCGGCTCAGATGCCACCTCGCAACGTACAACCGCTGTTGATATGGGCGATTATTACCTGCTCAATGGTGTAAAAAACTGGATCACTAACGGTAACTCGGCCTCAACGTACCTGGTAATGGCCCAAACCCATCCGGAAAAGAAACACCATGGTATCAACGCCTTAATTGTTGAACGCGGCATGGAAGGTTTCGAAGTGGGGCAAAAAGAAAATAAACTCGGCATTCGTGGCTCAGACACACATTCGCTCATGTTTACCGATGTAAAGGTGCCAAAGGAAAACCGAATAGGCGAAGATGGCTTCGGTTTCAAGTTTGCCATGAATACGCTGGAAGGCGGCCGGATCGGTATTGCGGCGCAGGCGCTGGGTATTGCATCAGGTGCCTATGAACTGGCGCTGGCTTATTCTAAAGAACGCAAAGCCTTCGGCAAAACCATAGCCGACCTGCAGGCCACCCAATTCAAGCTGGCCGATATGGCTACCGAAATTGAGGCTGCCCGCTTGCTTTGTTTGAAAGCCGCCTGGTTAAAAGATCAGGGCCTGCCTTATGCGCAAGCCAGCTCAATGGCCAAACTATATGCCAGCGAGGTTGCCATGCGTACTACGGTAGAGGCGGTGCAGATCCATGGCGGCTACGGCTTTGTAAAGGAATACCACGTGGAGCGTTTAATGCGCGATGCCAAAATAACGCAGATCTATGAGGGGACATCTGAAATTCAAAGAATTGTGATATCGAGAGAGGTATTGAAATAGTCGGGTGGTATTTGTAAATTTGAATATGTCAGACAAGGACCTTTCAGTTGTTATTTCTGAAATGCTGCGTAAGCAGGATCAACAAGCAGAAAAACTGGACGAGCATTCATCTATTTTAAATCATCACACTGAAATTTTGAATCAGCATACAGATATTCTAAATAAACAGATCGAAATATCAAACAAGCAAACGGCTTTGATAATTGAGACCAATAATACACTGAAACAGTTTATGGAGGTCTCAATTCAACAATTCCAACAACAGCAAAATTTTAATGAGCGCTTTCTGGAAAAGCTTGATGAGATCTCAAAAAAACCATAGCCATTAACATTCAGAATGTTTAAGCCTTATTTTGAAATTCAAAGAATTGTCATTTCAAGAGAAGTGCTGAAGTAATTTCCATAAAAATTGATAGGTTTGAATATGTTACTAAAATCACGACTCATCCTATCAATTTTATTGGTATTTTCTATAATTGCCGTTGCATCGGCACAAACAAAGCTTACTACAGGCATCTGGCGGGGCACGTTAAAAACCGAATCGGGCAAGGAGTTGCCTTTTAATTTTGAGGTGACAGATGTGGCCGGCCGACAGCAGATCGCTATCATTAACGGCTCGGAGCATTACAAAGTGCCCGATGTGAAAACCAAAGGCGACTCGGTTTTCATCAAAATGCCGCTGTTCGATTCTGAATTCAGACTGAAATTGAGCAAAGGCGACCTTACCGGCAACTGGATCCGCCACCTCGGCGATCATGATTCTGCCATGCCATTTGCCGCGACACCCAATACCAGCTGGCGCTTTCTGAAAGACCCGCAAAAACCTGCATTTGATGTAACCGGCCGCTGGGCTGCCGTTTTTGGCGAAGGTACCGACGGCCGTGATGAACTGGTTGGCGAGTTTAAACAAACGGGTAACAAATTAACCGGCACCTTCCTGAGCACTACCGGCGATTACCGCTTTTTAGAAGGCTCGGTGTCCGGCGATAAGCTTTACCTGTCATGCTTCGATGGTTGCCATGCGTTTTTGTTTACCGCGAAGATCAGCAATGATAAAACCATCACCGACGGCACCATGAACAGCGGCTACTCCGGTACCGACAAATGGACCGCTGTGAAAAACGCCAACGCTAAACTGCCCGATGCATATTCGTTGACAGCTCTGAAACCCGGCTATAAAAAGATCGATTTTACCTTCCCTGACATTAACGGAAAGAAAGTTTCTTTGAGCGACCCTCGTTTTAAGAATAAGGTAGTGATCGTGCAGATCATGGGTTCGTGGTGCCCTAACTGTATGGACGAAACTAATTTTATCATCAACAGCGGCTATTATAAGAAGTATCACCCTAAGGGATTGGAGATCATCGGGTTGGCTTATGAACGCACGAAGGACTTTAAGAAGTCCCAGAAAACGCTGGCTCAGCTGAAAGATCATTTCAAGATACCTTACCCCCTATTGATAACAGGTTACACCCCGGTAAAAGGCGATCCGCAAAAGAGCCTGCCTGCGCTGGCAAACTTTAAAGGTTTTCCTACCACCATCATCATCGACAGAAAAGGAAATGTGCGCAAGATCCACACCGGATTTGACGGCCCCGGCACCGGCGAGCATTATACCGAGTTTATTGTTGAATTTGATAAGCTGACGGAGGATTTGCTGGCAGAGAAAAGTTAATATGCGGATGTATAAATGATGAATTTGAAAATTTGATGATGTGACGATTTGAAAAATGTAAAATAGATTTGGGCAAACATTAGTTTGCCTTTTTTATTCATTCATCATCCGCATATTCAAAATTCGCACATCAAAAATCCGCACATCAGAAATCCGCACATCAGAAATCCGCACATCCGCACATCAACTTCTTTCTTCCCACACCATACACAAATGCAAAATAGTTTCTACTGCTTTTTGCATATCCTGTACCGATACCCATTCGTGTTTACCATGAAACGCATGTTCGCCGGCGAAGATATTGGGACAGGGCAATCCCATAAATGATAAACGCGAGCCGTCCGTTCCGCCGCGGATGCTGCAAAGCTTGGCATTAAGCCCTGCGCGTATGATAGCTTCCATACCATATTCAACTATTTCGGGATGCTGATCCAGCACGCTTTTCATGTTGCGGTACTGGGGCTTCACATCAAGCGTATAAGAGGAATTCGGATAATTTTTTAAAACCTTTTCGACGACACTGCGGATCACACCTGCATGATCCGCCAGTTTATCGTCCTCAAAATCACGGATAATAAAATCGACCGAAGCTGTTTCTACGTGGCCTTCAATGCTTACAGGGTGAACAAAGCCCTCCATATTCTCAGTACCCTCGGGCGATAGCTCAAATGGCAATGCGGCGACGATCTCTCCGGCAATTTTTATGGCGCTCTCCATCTTTCCTTTAGCAAAACCCGGATGTGAACTTACGCCGTGTATGGTCAGCCTGGCACCATCGGCGCTGAAGGTTTCATTTTCCATATTGCCGGCGCTTTCACCATCCATCGTATATCCGGCAAATGCACCCAGCTTTTGGATGTCAACCTTATCCACCCCACGGCCAATTTCCTCATCAGGCGTAAAAAGAATCCGGATATCACCGTGCTTGATTTCAGGGTTATTTAGTAGCTGGTAACAGGCGTCCATTATTTCGGCAACGCCCGCCTTGTTATCGGCACCCAGCAGCGTGGCGCCACTGGCAGTTATGATATCATTCCTTAACTGATTTTTCAGATCAGGATGTTCGCTCATTTTTATTACCTGCAATGTGTCATCAGGCAATACAATATCAGCGCCCTGGTAATTTTTATGAACAATGGGTTTTACGCCTGTTCCACTGCAATCGGGCGCGGTGTCCATGTGTGAGCAAAAGCAAATTACAGGTACGTTTTTATCGGTATTTGATGTAACCGTTGCGTAAACATATCCGTATTCATCAAGATGAGCATCGGTTATACCCATTTCAAGCAGCTCTGAAACTAACAGCCGGCCCAGGTCCTTTTGCTTTTCGGTTGAGGGAATGGATGCTGATGCCGGGTCAGATTGTGTGTCGGTGGTTACATAGCGTAAAAACCTGTCGGTCACCGTAAAATTGAGCGAATTGAAATTCATATAAAGCAATTATCACTAAAATTTTTAATTTTGAGGAAAGAAGATGCCCCGGAACCAAAGTTGCAAATATCGCCCAATATTTATCGTTTGAAAAGATACATTTTGTTTTTTGCAATAGTGATCTCTGCCATTGGTGCACAGGCGCAGGCCGGGTATAACTACTACGAACTTGGACTGGAAGGCGGAATAAGCTATGAACGCGCTTATACTAACGTGCCGCAGCAAAATAATCACGTAGGTTTTAACGGGAGCTTTATTTATAACTACAACCCCTACCTTCCCATCGCCTTTGAAATTCAAAAAGGCGAGTTTTCGGGAGGGGGGTTACCACCGCTCGACAGGTATGGGCGCAGTTTCGATAACCGCTTTTTGGCGGCTTACCTGCACATGGATGTACACCTCGGGTCGTTCATTGATTACGGTCATAGCTGGATATTAAATGTTGTGAAAGATTTTTACGCAGGTTCGGGTTTTGGAATTGTGCTTAATAACGTTGTGCAGAGACAGGACACAAACCCGCTGCCTCAAAATGGCCCCACCGATTACGTATTTCCCGGATCTAAACACAGGAAAAATTTTTCGGTTCCGTTTCGGTTTGGGTATGAATATAAAATATACGACTCCTATAACGAGCCGGGCTGGGCAATAGATGTTGGTTACAACCATTACATCGTGCTGCACGAGGGGCTGTCCGGCTATGACGACCCGCCTTCGAAGTTTAAGAACAACGCAATCGACCAATACCGCCAGTTTTACATCGGCTTTAAATATTTCTTCGGCAACACGGTATCATACAATAAACTGGTTAGGGATTACGGTTTTTAAATGAACATTGAAGAACTGCGCGAATATTGCCTGCAAAAACCTGCAGTGACCGAGGGCCTGCCCTTTGGCGAGGATACCCTTGTTTTTAAAGTGGCCGGAAAGATGTTCCTGCTGATAGGCATGAGCGAAGCAGACCGCTTCAATGTGAAATGCGACCCCGAACTGGCCGTTGAACTGCGCGAAAAATACACCGAGGTCCAGCCCGGCTACCACATGAATAAAAAGATGTGGAACACCGTTTACATGACCGGTTCCCTAACTCAAAAACAACTCCGCGAAATGATCGATCACTCTTATGATGAGGTGGTGAAGGGGCTTCCTAAAAAGATACAGACGGAGTTAGCGAGGGGAAATTTGTAAAGTTCGTTATCGCATGTTGGCGAGGCCTTTGCGCATGTGGTTCGACAAGCTCACCATGACCCCTTTTTAATTTAACTTGAATGAACAAAAGCCTATTTCGGAGCAAAACGCGGGCTGTCATGGTGAGCCTGTCGAACCACAGATGTGCGGTGGCCTGAAGATGCTATCCGGAGGCAAAACGCGGGCTGTCATGGTGAGCCTGTCGAACCACAAGTGCGCAAAGGCCTTGACGATGTTGTGGCGGAGATAAAAGAGCGTGTTAGCCAATATTATCACAGGTAACCAATAAGATACATTGTTATTTCCGCGCGCTCATTATATTTGTCAAAAGCCCTTTTCATGAAAACACTTTTATCAGCCTTTTTTGCCTGCTTTATTTTTTTTACCGCCGAAGCACAGCTCACTCCGTTTGAACTAAGTAAGGATAAAAATTACACCGCCACTTACAGCGAGGTGATTGCCTATTACAAAAAACTGGCGCTCACCAACCCCCAAATGAAGCTGATCAATTACGGCACGACGGATATCGGCAAGCCGCTTACGCTGGTAGTGTTATCCCGCGACAAGGTTTTCGATCCGGCTTTGATCAAAAAACAGAATAAGCGCGTGCTGCTCATCAACAACGGTATCCACCCCGGCGAACCGGAAGGTATCGACGCCAGCATGATGTTTGCGCGCGACCTGATGAAAAAGAATGCATTGCCGAAAGACGTGGTGATCTGTATGATAGCCCTGTACAACATTGATGGCAGCATGAACCGCAGCTGGAGCAGGGTGAGCCAGAACGGTCCGCGGGCTTATGGTTTCAGGGGCAATTACCGCAACCTTGATCTGAACCGCGATTTTATTAAGGCCGATAGCCGCAATGCACTGGCTTTTGAGCAGATCGTGAACACCTGGAACCCCGAAGTTTTCCTGGACAACCACACCAGCGATGGTGCCGATTACCAGTATATAATGACGCTGATAGAAACTCAGAAGGATAAACAAAACCCAATCCTTTCAAAATACACCGCAGAGACCTTAACGCCCGAGCTGTACAAAAGGATGAAAAAGAGCGGTTTTGAAATGATCCCTTATGGCGCCGGTGAGCGCGGGCTGCCTGATATGGGTATCGAGAGCTTCCTCGAAACGCCGCGTTTTGCTACCGGATATACCGCCCAGCGCAACATTATCAGCTACATTACTGAAACGCACATGCTGAAATCATTCGATAAGCGGGTGTATTCAACCTATGCTTTCGAGCAGCATCTGGTTGATTTGGTGGAACGCGATGCCAAACTGATAGGTGAACTGAAGCACAAAACCGACGAGGAAGTTGCCAAACAAAAAACCTTTGCATTGAACTGGGAAATTGATAAAGACAAGGTAGATTCCATCGAGTTTAAAGGCTATGCAGCCCTACACAAACCCAGTGACATCAGCGGTTTGAGCAGGTTATATTATGACCGCAATCAGCCTTACACCAAAACCGTAAAGTTTTTAAACACTTACAAAGCGACCGACAGCGCCGAAAAGCCGCTGGCCTATGTAATTCCGCAGGCCTGGGGCAAGATCATCGACCTGTTTAAACTGAATAGTGTTGCCATGCACCGCCTCACGCACGATACCACGCTCACCTTGCAGATGTACTATATCGACGATTATAAAACGCCGCAAAAACCATTTGAAGGACATTACCTGCACAGTGGCGTAAAACTGAACCCGGTTACCATGCCGGTTAAATTTTATGAGGGCGACTATGTGGTTTACACCAATCAGGCGCTTAACCGTTACATTGTTGAAACGCTGGAACCACAGGGCGTTGATTCGTTCTTTGCCTGGAATTTTTTTGATTCGGTTTTAGGCGAGAAGGAATACTTCAGCAATTATGTTTTTGAAGATAAGGCCGCCGAAATGCTGAAAAATGATCCGGAACTGAAAAAGAAACTGGACGACGCCAAAGCCAAAGACCCAAAACTGGCAGGCAGTGCGGCGGCGCAATTAAACTTCGTTTACCGCAACTCTATCTATTTCGAAAAAACATATCTTCGCTACCCTGTAGGCAGAATAATTGCCGATACTAAACTGGATTTGAAATGATGGAATATTTAATGGCGGCCCCGGTAGCCTCCGCCATATTTGTTATAACGCTGACAACGTCGATATGGGCGTTTTACAGCGACAGCATTTACGAGAACATGATACTGAACGCGCAGGAGGTTGCGCACGGACGGCGGGTTTATACCTTAATTACCAGCGGCTTTATCCATGCCGATATTATGCACCTGCTGTTTAACCTGCTGAGTTATTACTTTTTTGCATTTACGCTGGAAGCTGGTATTCCGCAAGTGGGGTTCCAGGGATTGGGGCACTGGCAATTTGGGCTTTTATATTTTGTGAGCTTGATATTGAGCGACTTGCCAACAGTTTACAAGCATCGCAACGATGGTTGGTACAACTGTCTTGGCGCTTCAGGAGCGGTGAGTGCGGTGATCTTTAGTTTCATTTTATTTTTGCCGATGGGCCGCATGGGGATGATGCTGATACCCGGTATCGATATGCCGGCGTTTGTTTTCGGCATATTGTACCTGATCTATTGTAACTACGCATCGCGCAGGGGAATAGGTAACATTAATCACGACGCCCACTTTTTTGGCGCATTAAGCGGGTTGCTGATCACTATTATCCTTAATCCTCATGTGGTACATAGCTTTATAGAGCAGGTTACCTCGGGAGTTCAATCGTGGTTTCACTGATCAAGCTACCGTCAGCATCGAAAAGAAAACTCATCGGCTGTTCGGGGTTTTTGATGATCTCTAATAACAGGAAGCCCCAGTTTTTCCAGAAGCTTTCCAGCACCTGGCCGTAAATTTTGTTGATCCAGTCGTCGAACAAAGGTTTGTTGCTTGTTCCGCGTAAAGGCATTGCTTCAATAAAGATCTCGCCGCCTGCTTCCATCACATTGTATTCCGGCAGGCGGTTGAAAAGGTAAGCCGAATAAAACACCCGTCCGCAAAACTCTTCGAATTGAATGGGGTGAAGGCGTTCATTCTTTATTTTATCGTAGGTTTCCTCGTGGTAGCGGTAGTTGGCGCCGTTATCCTGCAAGCAAAGGATCAGCCCGAAATCTTTAATGCGTAAAGAAAAGGTTAGCGTATTGATCTCATCGCGATAGCCAAACTCCTCAGGGTTATTATCTACTTTAAACAAAAACAGGCTGAATGGCTTAAAGTCCTCAAACACCACAGGCAGGTTCAGGCTTTGCAGCATCAAATGCAGGTTGCTGAACTTGTGGACGATGGATTGCGAAATATTAAATTCTTCGCCTTGGGCATGCTGCAATTTAATGCCGCTCTGGATCTCGTTAAAAATAATACCATAAAGCAGTTTACCTGCCCAATGGAAAAGCTTCATTTCATCCAAAGCCTTAACTGCCTCATAACCGGTATCAAAGGCGGCGGCTATTTCGGCCTCCAGCGGTTCAAGGTAAGCATCGTTAATGGCGGCTGCGCAGGGTATTTTAATGTCTTTATAGGTGGCCATGCTTTCGTCGAGCATTTTGAACGGCTTTTCTTCCAGCTGGTAACGGCTCATGAGCCACTGCGGGAACACCTGGATCTTTTCCTCTTCCGATGTAAAGGGCTGTCCGCTTAAAAAACAATTGCGGTTGCCAAAACTAAAGGAGCTGAAAGGATTATAAATTTGTTGCGACATAGGCGCAAAGATAAGCATCAAATCCGCCCGGAAAATTTTAGCTTTGAATTTAACATGAAGCTGACTTACCAACCATTCGAGCTGCTGCTAAAGCACACCTTCACCATTGCCAAATTTTCGCGCACCTCTACGCCCGTAATGCTGATCCAAATTGAGCACGAAGGTAAAACCGGCTACGGCGAAGCATCGATGGTGCCGTATATGGGCGAAAGCTTTGAAAGCGCCACACAGTTTCTGAACAAGGTAGATACAACGCAATTTAAGTATCCTTTTGATTTTGGTTCGATCATCGCTTACCTCGATGATATTGCTCCCGGCAACCCGGCCATCAAAGCCGGCATCGACATTGCCCTGCATGATCTGGACGGCAAACTTCAAAACAAACCCTGCTGGCAACTGCTGGGCTCCGACCCGGCAAAGATGCCCGCGACAAGTTTTACGATTGGTATCGATACACCCGAAGTAATTATCCAAAAGGTAAAGGAAGCGCCCGATTGCGATATCATTAAGGTAAAGCTGGGCCGCGATAGTGATCGTGAACTGATCAATACCATCCGTTCGGTAACCGATAAGCCGTTATTTGTAGATGCCAACCAGGGTTGGACCGACCTGGAACAAAGCCTCGACCTTACCCACTGGCTGCACGAACAAGGCGTGTTACTGATAGAGCAACCCATGCTCAAAACCGACCCCGATAGCAACGCCTGGCTCACCGAGCGCAGTCCTATCCCCATCATTGGTGACGAGGCTGTGCAGCGTTTAGCCGATGTTGAAAAGGCAAAAGGCGTTTATCATGGAATCAATATTAAACTGATGAAATCGGCCGGAATGCATGAGGCACACCAGATGATTCTGAAAGCAAATGAGCTCGGCCTCAAACTGATGATAGGCTGCATGAGCGAAACCAGTTGCGCCACCCTCGCCGCCGCAGCCCTGGCCCCCCAATGCCACTGGGCCGATCTGGACGGGCCGTTCTTAACAAGTAATAATCCGTATCAGCTGCCGGAGTTTGTAAACGGGAAATGGGTGTTGGGGAGCGATGCGGGGTTGGGATTGAAGTTTTAATAACTATCACATCGACGATAGAAAAAATTTGTCATTGCTTCGTTCCTCGCAATGACAAATGGAGACAGGCGGCGATAATGCTAACGCAGGCGGTTCAATACAACGTTTTACTGTTTTACCAAAAACACCCCCTCATTCAACCCCTGCTGTACTTTCTCGGCTATAGCCAGCGGCTCGCCGGTATCATCGGGAACAATATATTGCTGTACCCCGTCGAAGGCAGTGTACAGGTTATGATATTTTTCGTAGTGCTCAATAATTCCCTCCGAACGGGTGGCGGCGCGCAAAGCACAGGTCTGCTCTGATGGCCTTAGCACCACGTAATGAAGTTGCAGATCCTTTTTCACTGCCATTTTTTGCATGGTTTCGAGGAAGCCCGGTGTGATGGAAAAATCGAGCAGCACATCGTAGTCATAGCGGCCGTATTGCGCCGCGGCTGCAAGCATAGCGATGATCGTTATTTTAAAGTGGTGGTGTTCATCAGGCCGGGGCGAGCCTTTTGCAATAAACTGCCAGAAAACATCGCCTTCCATATAAATGGTAGGGCGCGGCAGCAGCTTAATCAGTTCGCGCGCTACGGTGGTTTTACCCGCACCAATCGGACCGGAAAGGATAATGAGATTATTCATGATTTCAAAGGATAGTTATCACAAAGCTAACTAATCCCCTAAAACTGAACAGCAAACCAATTCGCGAAATTCGTCTTAATTCGCACCAATTAGTGCTAATTTACTTATCGCTCAGCATGATCGGGTTATTCTTCCCGCCGATAATGATCACCTTGGCATTTGGCGACAGGGCAATTTCCTTTTGCGCCTTAATGCTCTCATAGATCAATTGCTTGTCTGACAGTCCGGTGGATAAGATCTTTTGATAGTCGGCAATACCCTGCGCTTCCACACGCTTACGATCGGCTTCCTGGCGTTCCTTCTGCAATACGAACTGCATTTTCTGCGCTTCCTGTTCAGCCTGGATCTTTGATTCTATACTGGCGCGCACGGTTGCAGGCAAAGTAATATTCCTGACCAGCACCTGCTGAACCAACAAGCCATTTTTGGCAAAATTATCGGTTATGCTTTTGTTGATCTTGTATTGAAATTCTTCGCGCTTTACTGAATAAAGATCAACCGCCACATAGTTCACCGCATTGTCGCGGATAGAAGTGCGCGTTACCGGCCGAACGATCTTATCTTCATAATTCACGCCAATGTTCTGGTAAATAAATGGCGCCTTAACGGGATTAACCTTATACAATACCGACAGATCGATGGTCACCTCTAAACCATCTGACGATAGCACACGGATGGCATCATCGCCTTCCACCTGCCCCTCGCCGGTTTTGGCGCTCATGGTATAATTTTCGGTTTGGATACTGAAGGTAGTGACATCAACCAGGGGATTGATGATATGCAGGCCGCTTTCCAGTACGCCGTCCTGCACCTTGCCGAACAGCGTTTGAACGCCAACCTTACCCGGATCGATGATCTTAACAGCGGAGAGCAGCAGCCCCAGCAAAATAACCACAACGGCTATTTTGTTGATGGTCCCGGCAAAGCGGCTGCCGGGTTCGGGGCCGCGTTTAAGCACTACGCCCACAACAAGCATAATGAGTCCTAAAATTGCGATAAGCATAACTGGCTACTTAAGGTTTTTTTGAGCTTCCCGTACTTGTTTCAGAAGCTTTACCTTAAGCACCACTAATATAGCAATAATTGCCGCGACGGGTAATAAATAAATATACTGCTTTTGCTCAATACCGTATTGATAGCCGATAATAAGGCACAGGAATATGCCTATGTTATACAACACGTTTAAAAATAATTTCTTACCCATGGCTTAATAAACGCTGATTGTAGGATCTATCTGATCGGCCCAGGCCAGGATCCCGCCCTGCAGGTTATACAAATTGGTAAAGCCCTGTTGCTCCAGCTGCATAATGGCTGCTGCGCTGCGTTTGCCGCTGCGGCACATTACTACTACCGGTTTATCCTTCGCTATCTTTTCCGACTCGATCAATATGCCGCCAAGCGGGATGGAAAGGCCGCCAAGATTGCTCATTTCGTATTCAAAGTCTTCTCTAACATCTATCAGCTGAAAATCTTCGCCTTTGTCTTTTTTCTCTTTTAATTCCTGTACGCTAATTTCTCTCATTGTACACAATATTATTATATGATCGCTCAAAGGTAATTGTTCTGCTCCAAATATTTAGGTCTGATATTTGTAACATTAAACCCCTTACAGCGTTTCATATAAGATTGTACGTAGATTATTGCATTAATGAAGAGTATTACACGCTTTTTCTGGTTCTGTTCCGGAGCACATATAGGCACTTTAAAAAAATACCCCCTCGAACATAATAAATACGTAGGCATTGGCGCCACCATATTTTTTACGGCGGTTTTCGCGTCGTTAT
>DATCQV010000121.1:0-6144 GCA_036569325.1 Mucilaginibacter sp.
GGGTCCGGGCGTACCGGCGCTGCAGTGGGAAACCATTCAGCGGCTAAAACCGACCGCCATTGTTGCCGTACCGTCCTTTATTTTGAAGCTGATTGCCTATGCGAAAGAGGCCGGCATTGATATTAACGGCACATCGGTAAAAAAGGCCATCTGCATTGGCGAGAATATCCGCAATAACGATTTTTCGTTCAATATGCTGGGTAAGAAGATCACCGAGAACTGGAATATCCAATTGTACTCAACATACGCCTCAACGGAAATGCAAACCGCTTTTACCGAGTGCGGGCAAGGCAAGGGCGGGCACTATCAGCCTGAATTGGTGATTGTTGAGTTGCTCGACGAAAACGACCGGCAGGTAGAACCCGGCACCCCCGGCGAGGTGACCATCACCACCCTCGGCGTAGAAGGCATGCCGCTGCTGCGCTACAAAACCGGCGATATTTGTATGTATTTCGATGAACCTTGCGGCTGCGGAAGACCGACCTTAAGATTATCATCCGTATTAGGCCGGAAAAAGCAGATGATCAAATTCAAAGGAACTACCCTGTACCCTCCTGCCCTCTTCGATTTACTGAATGAGCGCGAGGAGATATTAGACTTTGTAATCGAAGTATATTCTAATGATATCGGCATGGACCAGGTGCTGCTTTACCTCGTTGCCGCCGATGACAGCGAGGAATGCGATCACCGGATCCGCGCCTATTTGCAGGCGAGGCTGCGGGTGAGTCCGCATATTAAGTATGTGACGGTGGAGGAAATCCAGAAGATGCAGTTCAGCGAGGCCAGCAGGAAGGCAATAAAGTTTGTGGATAAGCGGGGCCTATAACATGGCTGTTTTGTACCGTTGCGCTGTACCACACAAACATGATACAATGTGAAACAGCTGAAACAGATGAAACACTCCCCATTGATAATCAACAACTTAACCAACCAATGTGAAACAACCTGAAACAGTATGAAACAAAAAATGGCGAATTTTAGACATTTTGCTGTTTCACCTGAAACACCCAAACCGGGTGCTAATGTGACTTTAGGAGTTTTTGATTCGCACATCCGCACATCAAAAATCCGCACATCATCCCACTAATATTTTATACTTTAGCGGGATTATAATTAACCGTTGATAAAACATTATTTTTTGCCCATGATAGTTGTTGGACAAAGTGTGCTCTCTTTAAATGATTTTTCTGAACTGATATTTAAAAATAAAAAAGTTGCCCTGGACGAGGCGGCTTTGAAAAAGATAAATACCAATTTCCAATTCCTCGAAAAATTTTCCTCAAACAAGCTTATTTACGGCATCAATACCGGCTTCGGACCGATGGCGCAGTACAAGGTGAGCGAGGAAAACATTCTTCAGCTGCAATATAACCTCATCCGCAGTCACTCTTCTGGTAGTGGCAAACTGATGGACGCACAACTGTCGAAAGCCCTGATGATTGCGCGTTTGAGCAGCTTTATGCAGGCTTACAGCGGTGTTCACCCCGATGTGGTGGAATTGCTGAAAGAACTCATCAACAATAACGTAGCTCCCTGCATTTTTGAGCACGGCGGCGTAGGCGCCAGCGGCGACCTGGTGCAACTGGCACATCTGGGCCTGGTGCTGATTGGCGAGGGCGAAGTGATCTACCAGAACGAAGTCCATCCAACTATGGACATCTTCAATAAGCTCAACATCAAACCATTATCGATCCATATTCGCGAAGGACTGGCTATTTTGAATGGCACTTCGGCAATGACCGGCATCGGCATGCTGAATATTATACAGGCGAAGAAGTTGCTGAACTGGTCGGTTTTATTTTCGGCGATGATCAACGAGATCGTGGAGGCGTTTGACGACCATTATTCGCACGAGCTGAACGTGGTAAAACGTCACGCAGGGCAAAACGCCGTTGCGGAAATGATGCGTGATATCCTGAAAGACAGCAAACTGATCCGCGACCGTTCGGAACATTTGTATAATCCGGATAATCTCGATCAGGAAGTATTTGAGGACAAGGTGCAGGAATATTATTCGCTGCGCTGCGTAACGCAGATATTAGGCCCGGTTTATGATACTATTGCACAGGTTGAAAATACAGTAGTTAACGAACTGAACTCGGTGAACGACAACCCTGTGATCGACCATGAAAATCAGAATATTTTCCACGGCGGAAACTTCCACGGCGATTACGTGTCGCTGGAAATGGATAAACTGAAAATTGCCATGACACGTGTGGCTATGCTGGCCGAGCGGCAGTTGAACTACCTGCTGAACGCCAAGCTGAACCAGAAACTGCCGCCCTTTGTGAATCTGGGCGTACTGGGTTTGAACTTTGGCATGCAGGGCATGCAGTTTACCGCCACATCGACTACAGCTGAAAATCAGACACTTTCGTTTCCGATGTATGTGCACAGCATCCCGAACAACAATGATAACCAGGATATTGTGAGCATGGGCTGCAACGCGGCGCTTATGACCAAAAGGGTGATCGATAACTCGTTTGAGGTACTCGGCATTCATTTGATGACCATTTTACAGGCTATCGACTACCTCTGTTGCAAGGAAAAGCTTTCTTCTCCCTCAAAGGCACTTTACGATGAGGTACGGCAGTTCTTCCCGGTATTTGTGGAGGACGCACCGAAATATAAGGACCTGGCCCGCATCAAAACATTCCTGGAATCGGCCGATCACATAACTTCATTTTCGAAATGAAATGCGCATTAGTCACCGGTGGTTCGAGGGGAATTGGCAGAGCCATTTGTAGAAAGCTGGCTGCTCGCGGGTACCATGTGCTCATCAATTTCAAAAGCAATACTGCTGAAGCTGAAACGACACTCGACATTATCCGCAAAACCAGCGGCAACGGCGAATTGATGTGTTTCGATGTGGCCGATCGCGAACAGATTAAACAAGTTCTCGGCGGCTGGATTGAAGCCAACCCCGAAAAACATATCGAGGTACTGGTAAACAACGCCGGCATCCGCGAAGACAGCCTGATGGCCTGGATGACCGAAGAGCAATGGGACGGCGTGATCAAAACCAATCTCGACAGCTTTTTTTATGTGACCCGCGAAGTGCTGAACGGCATGATGGAGCGCAAATATGGCCGGATAGTGAACGTGGTATCTTTATCGGGATTGAAGGGACTGGCGGGACAAACAAACTATTCGGCAGCAAAGGCCGGCGTGATTGGCGCTACCAAGGCGCTGGCACAGGAAATTGCCCGCCAGGGAATCACCGTGAACGCCATAGCCCCGGGCTTTATCAAAACCGATATGACCGAAGGCCTCGACGAAAAAGAATTGAAAATGCTGATCCCCGCCCGCAGGTTTGGGCAGCCGGAAGAAGTGGCCTACGCCGCGGCATTCCTGGCATCGGCAGAGGCAGGCTACATTACCGGGCAGGTGCTTTCCATTAACGGCGGCTTATACTCATAGATCATGCAGTTTCCGGTCGATGACATATTGCCGCTGATACCGCAAAAACCTCCTTTTGTGATGGTAAACCGCCTGCTGCATGCAGATGATCTCGTCACCAAAAGCAGTTTTAAAATTTCCTCTGACAATGTTATGGTTAAGAACGGCGTGTTTACCGAAGGCGGCCTGATGGAAAATATTGCGCAAACCGCCGCTTTAAGGGCCGGATATATTGCACAGCAGGAAAACAAACCTGTTGAATCGGGGTATATAGGTGCAGTAAAGGATCTGGAGATCTTTGAGCTGCCGGTTGCCGGTGATGAACTGGTTACCGAGGTAGCGTTAGAAAACCAGGTTTTCAATGTTACCGTATTTAAGGGTAAGGTTTGGCGGGGCGCGCAGTTGTTGGCGCAATGCGAAATGAAAGTATTTATTGAATAATAAAGCCTGATAACTGCCGCGAGTTTAGCGCAGCAAAATGCGATTTAATTAGATATGCAAACACCCGATGTTTTTGTAGTTGCCGATAACATTTACTCGCCGCTGGGTGCTACCACGGCTGAGAATTTTACGCAGTTGCGGCAAGGTGTTTTTGGCGTGCAGCAGCATGAAGATGAACGCTTGTCTCCTACCCCTGTATTTGCATCGTTATTTTCGTCCCTTCATGGAGATGGTAGATATACAAAGTTTGAAAGCCTGTTAATATCTTCCATAAGCGATGCTTTGCAGCAAAGCGGAATCGATGCTTCGGACGATAAAACGTTGCTGATCATTTCGACCACCAAAGGCAATATCAGCCTGCTGGAAACGGAAGAAAACACGCCGGAATTGCATCAACGGGTGGCTTTATCAACTTCGGCGAAGCTGGTTGGCGAGCATTTTGGATTTAAGCATACGCCACTTGTAATTTCCAATGCCTGTATTTCGGGAGTGATGGCGGTAATTACCGCTATGCGCCTGCTGCGAACGGGAAAATATGAACAGGTGGTAGTTAGCGGTGCCGATGTTATTTCCAAATTTGTAGTATCGGGCTTTCAATCGTTCCAGGCTTTGAGCGGCGGGGTTTGCAAGCCCTTTGATGAATCGCGCAGCGGTTTGAATTTAGGCGAAGGGGCCGCGACCGTTATTGTATCTACACAAAAAAAATACGCCGGAAATATCAAAGTAAAAGGAGGCGCGGTAAGTAACGACGCCAACCATATTTCAGGCCCATCACGAACAGGCGAGGAACTGGGATTTGCCATCACACAATCGTTAAAAGATGCGGGACTTAGTGGGGGGGATATCGATTTTATTTCGGCTCATGGCACAGCCACGCCTTATAATGATGAAATGGAGGCGAACGCCATCCGCATAGCGGGTTTGATTGACACACCGCTAAATAGTTTAAAAGGCTATTACGGTCATACACTCGGTGCGGCAGGACTGATAGAATCGGTGGTATCGTTGCAATCATTAAGAGACGGCTTGATGATAGGAACACCGGGCTTTGAGCAGCTTGGGGTAAGCAGTGCAGTGAACGTTTGCGCCTCGCCTATGCAGGTTGACGGAAGAAATTTTTTGAAGACTGCTTCGGGGTTTGGAGGATGTAATGCAGCGGTGGTGTTTGGGAGGTGAATAATAAACTTTAAAATAGCAAACTTGTCATTTCGAGCATAGCGAGAAATCTTATACAAGCGACATTAACGCTAATGCATTACCGCCAATACATAGTCCGGATGCAGGGTGTATAACATTTCTCGCTCGCGCTCGAAATGACATAACCGGGAATAGAAAAACAAAAATTGCAAAACAATAACTACATATCGGCAAGTTGTACCGTTATCGGTAACAGGGTTTTAAAGAATGGCGACGTGTTGTTTGAAAATCCGGGTGTACCAATTAATGACTTTTTGCTATCCGTGTATCAGCATTTTCACTTTAATTATCCGAAGTTTTATAAGATGGATAATTTGAGCAAGCTGGGCTGGCTTACGGCAGAGATTTTGCTAAGCGACGGCTTTGATGCCGCCGCTTATCAACCGGAGCGGGTTGGCCTGGTGCTGGCAAATGCAAGTTCGAGTCTGGATAATGACCTGCGGTATGTAGGCACAATGGCGGATGTGCCGAGTCCGGCGGTGTTTGTTTATACGCTGCCCAATATTGTGATCGGCGAGATCTGTATCAGGCATAAGTTTAAGGGCGAGCATGCCTTTTTGGTGCAGGATGAATTTGATGCCGGTGTGATAGCCGGTCAGGCAGAATATTTGCTGGATAATGATATTTTGCAGGCCTGCATCTGCGGATGGGTGGAGGTGTTGGAACAGGATTATAAGGCGGTTTTGTTTTTGGCGGAGAAGAAAAACGGCGCGAACACGCTGCCTTTTTCCGCAGAAAACATGAATAAAATTTACAACCGATAAGAACTTAAATATATGGATGGTTCAGTTTTTATAGCGGGTGCTGGCGTGATCTCGGCCATTGGGAACAATGTGGCGGCGCATCTTGCTGCCTTTGAGAGCGGCGAGGCGGGCATGGGCGAAATTACCCTGCTGGATACCGTGCACCGCGGTCAGCTGCCCGTTGCAGAGGTAAAACTGAGCAATGAGGAATTGACGGCGCTTACGGGATTACCTGCAAGGAGCAGTCGCACGGCTATGCTGAGCCTGGTGGCTGCGCGCGAGGCCATTGCCGATGCCGCGATACCGGGAATAAAGGATTGGCGGGTAGGCTTTGTTTCGGCAAATACCGTTGGCGGGATGGATA
>DATCQV010000122.1:0-11828 GCA_036569325.1 Mucilaginibacter sp.
AAATAAACGAGAAGAACCAATCCCGCCAGCACAACCCAGCTTATGCCGTACGAAATGATATCGATCTTGCTGTAAACCTCGAGATTTTTACGGAGAGAAAAAAAATTGTAAACGGCCAGCAAGCCAATGATCACCCAAAAGAACCAATAGATAGCGTGATGCCCCGTGCAAAGCGTCTCGGCCACGCAAACCACTATAAAGTTGGTTATAATCAGCTTAACCGACTCCTGCAAACTATTATGTCCGGGCCGGGGCTTAAATACTTCTTTTGGTATCAGCATTTTATTTTATTTCCTCATAGTCTATAAAATCGCCTTCATTATCAGGCACACGGCTTTTAGGTTTTTCGGGGATATAATCAACCTTTATTTTAGCGTCAGGGCGTGCCTGGCTGTTATAATTCTGCCGTTGGTTCTGGTTTTGCTGTTCTTGTGCCTTGTTAATAACGCTCTGAAAAATTGCCGGCAATAAAAACCGCACCAGCGCCTTCACAAGATACAAAACCAGGATTATAATTAAAAGGTAATCTAACAACCTACCCATTTCTTTTTAACATTAGCCTACAAATATAATACTATAACGGGAAAATTGTTTGGATATGGTGTGAGTGTGCAGATGTGCGGATTTTTGATGTGCAAATGACTTCTAAGAACCAGGAATCAAGAGGTTTAGAGCCAAGAATCAAGAGCCAAGAACCAAGACAGAAGCATTAACAAGAGTTAAGAACCAAGAATCAAGAGCCAAGAATCAAGACAGAAGCATTAACGTCAACAGCAACATCGGGAGCGATTTGCAGTTTTCTTGGTTCTTGACTCTTGGTTCCTGGTTCTTGATTCTTGGCTCTAAAACTTCTCTTCCATCATTTTCTCCAGCGCAAACATCTCATCACGCAGCTTGGCGGCTAACAAAAAGTCCATATTCTTGGCGGCGGCCATCATTTCCTTTTTGGTGTTTTCGATAGATTTCTTCAGATCCGGCTTGGTCATGTATTGAACGATAGGATCGGCAGCAAGACTCGCTGTATCCATTTCCACGTACGCTTTTTGAACGCCCCCTTTAAAGTCCACAACCGAGGTTTGTTCTATGATCTCCGTTTTCGATTTGCCTACCGTGCGCGGGGTAATGCCGTGCTCGGTATTGTATTGGATCTGTTTCTCCCTGCGTCGGCTGGTTTCATCCATGGTGATCTGCATCGAATCGGTTATCGTATCGGCATACATAATTACCCGGCCGCGGTCGTTACGCGCTGCACGGCCAATGGTTTGGATCAGCGAACGTTCTGAACGTAAAAAGCCCTCTTTATCGGCATCGAGGATAGCCACTAACGATACTTCCGGTAGGTCCAGGCCCTCGCGCAAAAGGTTAATACCTATCAGCACATCGAATTCGCCCAGGCGCAGGCCGCGCAATATTTCAACACGCTCCAAAGTCTTTACTTCGGAGTGGATGTAACGGCATTTGATACCCAGGCGATCCATATATTTTGCCAGTTCTTCGGCCATACGTTTGGTGAGGGTGGTCACCAGTACGCGGTCGCCTATTTTAATGGTACGGTCTACTTCTTCCAGCAGGTCGTCCACCTGGTTAATTACGGGGCGGATATCAATTACAGGGTCAAGCAAGCCCGTAGGACGGATCACCTGTTCTACCACTACACCGCCCGATTTCTCCAGCTCAAAATCGCCCGGCGTGGCACTTACATATATAGTTTGCGGCGCAAGTTTCTCAAACTCCTGGAAATTGAGCGGACGGTTATCCAGCGCTGCGGGCAGGCGGAAACCATAATCAACCAGCGAGATCTTCCTCGACCGGTCTCCCCCATACATCGCCCTGATCTGCGGCACGGTAACGTGGCTTTCGTCGATCACCATCAAATAGTCTTCGGGGAAATAGTCTAACAAACAGAATGGCCTCGCCCCCGGCTGCCGCCCATCAAAAAAGCGGGAGTAATTCTCAATACCCGAACAATAACCCAGCTCACGTATCATTTCCAGGTCGTAGTTTACCCTTTCCTCCAGTCGCTTGGCTTCAAGGAACCGGCCATCGCCGATAAACTGTTTCTTACGGGTTTCCAGCTCTTCCTGTATGGCCCAGATGGATTGCAGGAAACGCTCGCGCGGCGCCACGTACAGGTTGGCCGGATAAAGCACCATGTGGGTCATTTTCTCCACCGTTTTGCCGGTGGTTACATCAAAGCTGCTGAGTTCTTCAATGTCATCGCCAAAGAACGAGATCCGGTAAGCGTAATCCAGGTAAGCCGGGAAAATATCCACCACATCACCCTTCACCCGGAAGGTACCGCGTTTAAAATCGGCGGTGGTGCGGGCGTACAATATCTCTACCAGGCGGTGCAAAAAGGCATTCCGGCTAATGCGCGTACCTACGGCAAACTTAAAAACTGAGTCCTTAAAGTCGTCGGGGTTACCCATACCGTAAATACACGAAATAGACGATACTACGATCACATCCCTCCTGCCCGACATCAGCGCCGAGGTGGTGCGGAGTCGCAGTTTCTCGATCTCATCATTGATCTGCAGGTCCTTTTCTATATAAGTGTTAGTGGTTGGGATAAACGCCTCCGGCTGATAATAGTCATAGTACGACACGAAGTAGTTCACCGCATTATCAGGGAAAAACTGCTTGAATTCGCCATAAAGCTGCGCCGCCAAAGTTTTGTTGTGACTTAATATCAGCGTGGGCTTCTGTGTTTGTTCAATCACATTGGCCACCGTAAAAGTTTTACCCGACCCGGTAACTCCTAAAAGGGTTTGAAACGGATCGCCGTTGTTTACTCCCTCAACCAGTTGCCTGATGGCTTCGGGCTGGTCGCCGGTGGGTTGATATTGCGATGTGATCTTAAAATCCATAGTGTAAATACAAAGTTAATGATTAGAGACTGGAGATCAGCTATTAGTTCCTGTCTCCTGTGTCAAAATAAACAACAGGCTATGACAACCGTATGTCAGCAGTAATTTTAATTTATAACAATAAAGTTAATTGCAGGTTCGGCATCAGATCGATTCACACTTGATCGTCCCCCAAAATGCCCGTAGGGTCTACCGCTTTGTAGCAAAACCAGCCAGGGATATTTGCCGCGTAGCGGCTGCCCCATTCATCAAGCGAGTAACGAATATGATGCGAAGAACGAAGACTTAATTTCAGTGTTGCACTGTGCCACACAAACATGAAACAGGTGAAACAAACTGAAACAGGTGAAACACCTAACTACTGAAAATCAGCAACTTAACACATTTGAATGAAACAACATGAAACAGTATGAAACAAAAAACGGCAATTTTTAACCATTTTGGTGTTTCATATGAAACACCAAAAACCGTGTGCTAAGCATGGCGTAGCGCCCCTACGCTCATGCTTCGAGAGCCCCAGCATGACGCCCTTTTTATTATTGTTTGCTCCCCTTCAACCTTTGCGCCCGGGCAAAAAAACTCTGTTCCGCAATTTTTTCTTCTACTTCGGCAATGGCTTTCATCAAGTTGTTTTGGGTGTTGATGAGTTCTGTAGTCGCGGCTTTGAAAATTTCCCAAACGGGCTTCATTTGCTCAATTAACTCCTGGCCCTTGGCGGTCAGTTGGATCAGTCGTTTGCGCTCGTCTGCTTTATCTTTTTTTGAACGGATGAGCTTTTCCTTTTCCAGTTCCTTCAGCAAGCTGATAGTTGACGGATGCGTATAACCGATCTCGTTGGCAATTTCAACCACGCTTAAAACGGGCTTGAAATGCAGCGTATAGATCACCGGAAACCACTTGGGTTCAAAATCGATCTGATTAGCCTTGTAGATCAGCACGCCGTCTTTGCGCAGGGTATCGGCCAGACGCTGCAGCCTTGTCGATATGGCCAAAATTCCCGATTCATCAATAACGTTCATTTGCTGCGCAGATTAGTTGTTTAAATGTACCTCATAAAACATCGTATCCGAAGGCATCACAGGGAATGTTTTGGGCAGATCAGCTTTTTCAATTCTCGTAAAACCGTTTCTTTCATAAAAACGGTGCGCTGCCTTTAGTTGTTCTACTGTACCGAGATACACCGCGTTGATCTCGCGCTGTTTGCAATAAGCCAAAAGCGTATCCAGCAAAGTTTGGGCTGCGCTCAATTCTTTACCGCGGTATTCCTGGCGCACAAACATTTTGCGGATGCAGCCTGCATTACCGCCCATAGCTATCAGTCCGATGGTACCAACCAGCTTTCCGTCGTGAAATGCGCCCCAGAAGTTGCCGCCGGTTTGGTGGTAATAGGTTTCAATATCCAGTAGGTCGGGCTGCGCTTCGAGCGTTACGGGTACATTAAACTCTATTTGTTGAATTGGGATAATTATATCAACTATCTGCCCGCAATGGCTGTTGTTCAGGGTTCTTATTTCGATCATAGTACTTATCAATTTTAATTATGTACAAATCTACGTAGCCAACTACATATATTCAAATAATCACGATGTGATTATTTAGATTTACCAAAAAATGACAAGAGCTCTCAGCTTAACTTTATATTTCATAAATTTATCCGAGTCAATTCTCATATCTCACGTCTCAAATCTCATATCTCATCCATGACCTTCATCCTCAATCAAACCAATACCATTGCCAATAAGTTCTTAGCCGAGCTGCGCGACGCCGGCATTCAGCAGGACAAGGCGCGGTTCCGTACCAACCTTACCCGCGTGGGCGAGATATTGGCTTACGAAATGAGTAAAGGACTCCGTTACACCGAGTTTGAAGTACAAACGCCGCTGGGCACGGCCAATATCAACCTGCCGCAAAATGATCTTGTTCTGGGCACCATCCTGCGCGCAGGCCTGCCCTTTCACCAGGGCTTCTTAAATATTTTCGACGATGCTGCCTCGCTCTTCGCTACTGCCTACCGCAAGGTGAAAAAGACCGGAGCCTTCATCATCAATATCGATCACATTTCTGCCCCCGATCTCAACGATAAAACCCTCATTATGTGCGATACCATGCTGGCCACGGGGCAAAGCATCGTGCAGGTTTGCAAGGAACTGATTGCCCAGTACGATATCAAAGAACTGCACATAACCGCCGTTATTGCCAGCACTGAAGGCATTGCCCATGTACGCGCCAACCTGCCCAAAGCCAAATTGTGGGTATGCGCGGTTGATGAGGAAATGACCAGCAAAGCCTATATAGTGCCCGGCTTAGGCGATGCAGGTGACCTGGCGTTTGGAGAAAAGGTTTGATTTCGGATGTAGATTACGTTAAATAAAAACACCTCGCCGTTGCTGTGGAACGAAGCAATGACAAGGTGGAAAAAAGCCGTACCTTTGTTCATGATGAGCACATCCGAAATCTCAAATCCGAAATCCGAAATCAAAAAACATATTTTCTTCGATCTTGATCATACCATCTGGGATTTTGACCGCAATGCGGAGGAAACACTGCATGAGTTGTATGAGATCTACCGGCTCGGCGAGATTGGACTGCCATCGGCTGCGCTGTTCATCGAAACATATACCCGCAACAATCACCAGCTTTGGGCTGAATATCATACCGGCAAGATCACCAAAACCGAACTGCGCGAAACCCGCTTTAAACGTACTTTTCTGGAGCTTGGCGTGCATCCCGATGTATTGCCTGTAGCCTTTGAGGACGACTACGTAAAGCTTTGTCCCACAAAAACCAATCTGTTCCCGCACGCCCACGAAACACTGGAATATCTGAAGGGTAAATACAAACTGCATCTGATCTCTAACGGATTCAAGGAAGCTTCTGAACTGAAGATAGGCAACACCGATATCGGCCGCTATTTCGAAAATATCATTATCTCAGAGATCGTCGGCGTTAATAAACCCGACCCTGCCATTTTTCAGCACGCCCTCGACCTGGCGGGGGCACAAAAACACGAAAGCATCATGATAGGCGATAGTCTTGAAGCTGATGTTTACGGCGCTTTGAACTTTGGGATGGATGCTATTTATTTTAATCCTTTCAATACACCGAAACCGGATGATGTGCCTATGCAGGTACATGGGTTGGATGAATTGATGGAACTGTTATAGGACATAAAAAAAATCTCCGGCCCTCCACTTCGCCCTGACCCCATCGGGGTCAAATATTGGTAGAAAAAAGAGTCAATTTGTCTTCCGTGCCGTAGGTACGGCACCTCGCCGACTAACCCAACTTTAGCGCTTCATCTGCTTGCTAATCAAAAAACTCCTACCTTTAATCCATGAACCTCAACAAAGAGCGCAAAAGCATCGAAGCCGCACTGGATGAATACCGTGCACTGCTGGAAACCATCCCCGATGATGTTTTTACGGAAACTCCGCCGGATGGCGGTTGGTCGTACGCCGAGGTGTATTCGCACATCACCAAGGCCACGCTTGGTGCATCCGTCGCTTTGGAACGGTGCACACACGGAAGCTGCGAACCCACTAAAAAAGGACTTACGCTAACGGGCTGGTATATGATGCTTACAGGTACACTCCTCCGTTCAAAAGCACCGGCTGAGTTGGAAGCCAGGATCCCCGCTTTAAAGATCAGCAAAGAAGAAGCTAAAAATGCCCTGATCAAATGCCGCAAACGTATAGACGATACCTTTCCATTAATTGAAAAATCATCCGACTCATCCCGCATCAATCATCGTAAGGCAGGGATGCTTAATGCTAAGCAATGGCTCAGGTTTATCCGCATCCATTTGCACCATCATCTCGGTCAGATTCAGCGCATTGAAAAAAAATTTCACGCCGGATGAAACCTTTTATATTTAATGTGGTCTTAACATTAAAATAATCCGCGAACCCGATATTTGCTAAAATATAAAAAGATGCATTTCGAATTAGGATATATGGTTGTAGGCAGCTTACTATTCCTGGTATGCATATACTACGTTAGCCCATTTGAACTAAAAGTTAATGACGACGACGAAGAAGAAGATTGATCGTTATCTGCATAAGTCTTTCATATCTCACCGGTATAGCTTACCGGACGGACAAATATCCCCCCAATTTTAATGGCAAAACGCGAAGTTGATATTGTTGTAATATCCGACGTGCATTTGGGCACGTATGGATGCCACGCCAAAGAACTGCTTAAGTACCTGAAGAGCATTAAACCCAAAATGCTTATTCTGAATGGCGACATCATTGATATCTGGCAGTTCAGCAAATCGTACTGGCCCGAAGCGCACATGAAGGTGGTGCGCCGCATCCTGAAATTTGTTACCGATGGCATTCCCGTGTATTATTTAACCGGTAATCACGATGAAATGCTGCGCAAATTTGCCGACTTCAATATGGGGTCGTTCCAGTTATTGAATAAGATAGTTCTGAATATAGACGGTGAAAAAGCCTGGATCTTTCACGGCGACGTGTTCGACGTTACCATGCAGCATTCCAAATGGCTGGCCAAATTGGGTGCCGTTGGGTACGATACCCTCATCCTTATCAACAGCTTTACCAATTGGGTACTCACCCTGATGGGCCGCCCTAAAATGAGCTTCTCGCAAAAGGTAAAGGCCCGGTTCAAGGAAGCCGTAAAATTCATCAACCAGTTTGAGCAAACTGCCGCCGACCTGGCCGTTGAGAAAGGCTACAGCTATGTAATTTGCGGGCACATCCATCATGCCGAGATCCGCACCATACAGGCTACAGACAACCCGGGCTCGGTAACCTACCTCAACTCCGGCGATTGGGTAGAAAGCCTTACCGCATTAGAATACCACAACAAAAACTGGACGATATTTAAATACGATCCTGCCATGTTTGCAACCGAGCATGACGACGAGGACAAAATCGATGCAGAAGACCTCGATGCCAAACTGGACGTGCGCGGGCTGCTGGAAAGATTTAGACAGGAAGCGTAACCTTTCTCCCCTTTGTAAGTCAAAACCAATAAACGACACGTAAACACACACTAAATTAATACTGGCTTAACACAAAAGGTATTGCAAATAATATCTTTGTGCGCATACACCTACCACCTGATGAAGATACTTTTCGCTATACAAGGAACAGGCAACGGCCATATTAGCCGGGCCCGTGAAATTGTGCCGTTGCTGCAGCAATATGGCGAAGTTGATCTGCTGGTGAGCGGTACCGAAGCTGAGGTAACCCTGTCGCAGCCTCTTAAATATAAATTTCACGGTTTCAGTTTTGTTTTTGGAACGAATGGCGGCGTCGATAACTGGGCCACCTATAAATTAATGGACCTGCCTCAGCTATGGCGCGATGTGCACAGCCTGAAGCTGAAGCAATACAACCTGATCATCAATGATTTTGAGCCGGTTAGCGCCTGGGCCTGCCGGCTGCAAAAAATGCCGTCGGTATCGTTAAGTCACCAGTGCTCTTTTGTTTCTGATAAAACACCCCGGCCACCCAAATGGAACTGGGCCGAGTGGCTGTTCAAATATTACTCACCCACCACACATCATATCGGTTTCCATTTCGACAGGTATGACGATTTTATTCATACCCCGGTTATCCGCAGCGAGATCCGGAACCTGCAAACATCCAATAACGGGCATTATTCAGTTTATTTACCCGCTTACGACGACAAGCTGTTGATCCGCATCCTGAATAAAACCAATAAGGAATGGCATGTTTTTTCCAAGCGGCAAAAGGTAGCGCACCGTGAGGGTAATGTGCAGGTTTTCCCGGTAAACAACGAAGCGTTTAACAACAGCCTGGCCAGTTGCGAAGGCCTGCTTACCGGCGGCGGCTTTGAAGGCCCTGCCGAAGCGCTGTTCCTACAAAAAAAAGTAATGATGATCCCGATGAAGGGCCAGTACGAGCAGCAATGCAACGCACTTGCCGCATCAAAGCTTGGCGTACCGGTAGTTACCGAAATAGATGAGCATTTCGTCTTCCACCTCAACAACTGGATCAGCCACGATAAACGGGTAATTGTTGATTTCCCTAATGAAACCGCAGGAATTGTGGATGAAATGGTGAAGAAGTATGCGAGGGTGTAGGTAACTTTACATACAATCATCTTGTCATTAAACAGTCTTCTTTGTCATTTCGAGCGCGAGCGAGAAATCTTATACGAGCGACATTAACGCCAATGCATAACCGCAATGCATGATCGGAATACCATGCGTACAAGATTTCTCGCTCGCGCTCGAAATGACATGATGTTGAATGTCAATAGCGCGCCTCCGTTTCCTCATAAGCGCAAATTGTGCTAACTTCGCCCCCTCAAACAAGGCTTTAATGATCAGGTTTTTTAAAGCGCTCAATCCGCTTAATATTTTATGGCTGGCCGTGGTGCTGTTTATCTCGAGGATGGGCTACATGCTTAATGCACCCGCCAAAACAGAATTTGCCTTTTCCGAGCCTGTTGCCCGCCTGCTCATTCCTCCCGGCGCTTATTTAAACGGCTCACCGGCTGTTTATAGCATTTTACTGGCCGGCGTGGTGGTGTTTATTCAGGCTCTGCTGCTCAATCACCTTGTCAATCATTTTAACCTGCTGGGCAAACCTACATTCCTTCCGGGGCTGATGTACATTACCTTATCGGCACTGTTTGCGCCTTTTCTGGTATTGAGTCCGCCGTTGTTGTGCAATTTTTTGATCATCTGGATGCTATTCAAGCTGTTCAGTTTTTATAAAAGCGCCGATGCTAAGTCGTCCGCTTACGATCTCGGGTTGATGATAGCCATAGGTACTGTGATTTACCTGCCGTTCATCTACTTATTTCTTGGACTGTGGATCGCTTTGTTCATCTTCAGGCCGTTCAACTGGCGCGAGATCATTGCCGGTGTGCTGGGCTACGCCACCATCTTTTTCTTCCTGGCCGTTTATTATTACATGAACGATAGCCTGGGCGAATTTTCAAAGATCTGGGCACCGTTGGGCGCCCGTTTCCCTGATAAGATCGACATCCACTACACCAGCTACCTTGTACTGGTGCCGGTCATCGTTATTCTGGTGCTTTGTTTTGTGAAGCTGCAGCAAAACTTTTTCAAAAGCTATGTGCAGGTGCGCAAATCGTTCCAGTTGCTTTTTGTTATTTTCCTGATAGCAGGCTTATCGTTTTATATTAAAAAGCCGTTCAACCTAAACCACTTTATATTGTGCACGGTCCCGGCGGCGGTTTTTTGCTCGTATTATTTTTTATATGCTAAGAACAAATGGTTTTACGAATCGCTGTATTTGCTGCTGCTAATCAGCGTTGTTTACTTTCAGTTTAACACTTTTTAACTTTTGCATTCGTTCAATTTACAGCGGTTATGTTAGTTTTGTAGCGTGAAGCTAATATTGGGCTAATTGCAAAAGCCTTTTATACCTTTCGGGCAAACCGATAAGGATTATCACTTAAAAATCAGATCAATGAAATTTGGAGTTGTTATTTTCCCGGGCTCTAATTGCGATGAGGACATCATCTACGTATTAGAAAAAATAATGGGCCAGCAAGTGGTTCGTTTATGGCATAAAGATCACGACCTGCAGGGCGCCGACTTTATTGTTCTTCCCGGCGGTTTCTCTTTTGGCGATTACCTGCGCTCAGGCGCCATCGCCCGTTTCTCGCCTATCATGACCGAAGTTATCCAGTTTGCCGCAAAAGGCGGATATGTGCTGGGCATTTGCAACGGTTTCCAGGTATTAACAGAGGCAGGCCTTTTAGAGGGCGCATTACTGCATAACGAGAACCGTAAGTTTATTTGCCGCAACATTTACATGAGGGCGCAAACCCAAAACTCGCTGATCACTGCACAGATCGACCCGGAACGGGCATTGAAGATCCCTATTGCACATGGCGAGGGTAATTATTTTGCCGATGCCGGCGTACTGAAGTCACTTTATGATAATGACCAGGTGTTGTTCAAATATTGTGATGAATCGGGCCTGATCACTCCGGAATCAAACCCTAACGGATCATTGGATAACATTGCCGGTATTACCAATACAGGAAGAAACGTATTCGGGTTTATGCCGCACCCTGAACGCGCTTCAGATACACTGGTTGCCAACGAAGACGGGCTGGCTATTTTTGAATCGATATTATCGTTGGTAAAAGCATAGTAGTCATTAGTCATTGGTCACTGGTCATTAGTAAATCTGGCACAACTAATGACCAGTGACCAATGACTGATGACCAATGACTAAAATGGAACTGGTTATCGATATAGGCAATACCTACACAAAAATCGCTGTTTTTGAGCATAACCGCCTGTTGTATTCCGAACAGTTCCAACCTGCCGGTTCAACCACCATTAACAACCTGCTGGCCGATTATCCTGTAACAAGGGCCATCATATCGTCGGTAAAAAAGGAAAAGGAAGAATGGCAAAGCCTGCTGGCAAAAAAGGTGGAGCTGATCCATTTTAATAACGGGATGACAAGTGGCATAACAAACCATTACCTCACTCCGCAAACCCTCGGGCTCGACAGGCTTGCCGCCGTGATAGGCGCATTTCACTGCTACCCGGGCCAAAGTACCCTGGTAGTTGACGGCGGAACAGCCATTACCTATGATTGGGTAGATGCCGCAGGCAATTATTTTGGCGGCAGTATATCGCCGGGCTTAAATATGCGTTATAAGGCATTGAACAACTATACAGCCGGACTGCCGCTGACCGAAGCTGATGAAATGTTCAGCGCCAAAAGCGGCAACAGTACGGAAACGGCGATCAGATCAGGCGTACAAAACGGACTGAAATACGAGCTGGAAGGCTTTATAAAAAGTTATAAAAAAGACGAAGAAGAACTGAATATTGTACTAACCGGCGGCGACGCTATTTTTTTTGATACCCTGTTAAAAAATAGCATCTTTGCCCCCTATATTAAAATTGAGCCTCAATTGGTTCTAAAAGGATTAAACGCAGCCATACACACTTATAATGATTAAATATAC
>DATCQV010000123.1:0-2938 GCA_036569325.1 Mucilaginibacter sp.
CCTGAAAGGTACGTACTCATGATAGTCGGGGCGGTCGGTCCTTCGCCCGAATTGAAAGTTAAAGGTGTTCCGGTCGTCAAACTTATCGCTAAGAAATAACGTTGGGAACAACCCGAAATAATTTTGATCGACCGATGCGCCGGTAAATAGTTGCTGGCCCTTCATCACGGTTTGCTCTGCACGCAAACCTGCCTGAACGGTGAGTCTTTGGTATTGACCGCTAAGATTGATGTATGCCGCATTGATGTTTTCGCTATTGATATTATAATCACTCAATGCCGAATCGACCAGGTTTCGACCGCTGACCTGGTTGTAATAGGTACTGTTATTAAAGGTTTTTACATAGCTGGATTTAACGCCAGTCTCGAATTTTCCGTTACCCGGCAATGGCTGGGTATAATCGGCCCTGACACCAAAAATGCGCAATGTTCTGGACTCATCGATAAATACCTTGTCGTGGCTCAAAAAACTCCCCGACGCGTCGTAATTAACCGCGGCATTGTATTGCCCGGGCCAGTACCGGTAATTGGCATAGTCAGCATCCGCCGACCATTGCCTGCCTGTAGTATCCATTTTGTGCACTAATTGAACTCCAGTGGCAAAATTGACCGGCTTATCTAAGTTTAATGCCGAAAAATTTTCGCTGCCGGTTTTGTTGCGGTTGCTGTCGGCGGTAGTCATTGCAGACATTAGGTTATTATTATATCGCCGGCCGGAGACATTGCCGGTTAATGTCAGCGTTGTTTGTTTTGAAAGATAAAGATCGAGGCCAGCCGATGAATTGAAGGCTTTATTAATTGTTACGGCAGTATTGGCCGATGTCTGCTCTGAGGATAAGGCATTACCGTTCATGATATCGCTGGTAACCTCGCCTGCATTATATGCCTTGTTGTAACCGTAGCTGTTGTTGAGATAAAGGTTGTACTTATCGGTTTTGTAATTGATTATCAGGCTGCTGCCATATCTATCGTAGTGGCCCTGGCCAAAATTTGCGGTAAAGCCTCCGTTCAGTCCTCTTCCGGTACTTTTTTTCCGGATAATATTGATAATGCCTCCGGTACCTCCGGCATCATATTTCGCCGGGGGATTGGTCATGATCTCGATCTTTTGAATATCGGATGACTGCGTATTGGTTAATAAAGCCGACAAGTCATCGGCGGATAAATAGGTATTCTTGCCATCGATAATCACATTTACGCCGGCTTTGCCATTGAGCGTGATCTGCCCGTCGGGATTTACCTGCACACCGGGCAATTTCTTCAGCAATTCCAATGCATTGGTGCCCGTATTAGCAATATTCTGATCTACATTCACCACTGTTTTATCGATCTGTTTTTCGATCAGCGGCACCCGGGCTCTTATCGATACTTCGCGGAGCATATTGGCTGAAGGGCTCAGGACTATTATGCCAAGATCCACGAGCGTGTCTGTAGGGCGAATGGTGATATTGCGCTTTGTGGGTTGATATCCGATAGCCTCTGTTTCAAGTATAAAGTTGCCGGGCTGAACGTTATTGAAAACGATCTTTCCTGACAGATCACTACTGATGGCTTTATAAAGTACAGAATCGGGCATTGTTTTCAACCGGACGGCCACCGCAGGCAATGGCAGCTTTTTCTCGTCGGCTATCTTCCCTTTGATGACAGTCTGCGCGTACGATTGCGATATGAAAAAAGTAAAAATGATTATAAGTTGTAATACAGATCGATTCCAGTATTTCATCCGTTATGAATTTTAGGCCAATTATAGCTGCTAAGAAATCACGAAAATCAAGATGGCGGCGGGAAGGAGCAAGTTGAGGTCATACAGCCAGATTTGCGGCATAACACCCGTTATGTTGTCGAATGGGTTGTATTCAGGGGGCACTTTTGCCTTTTCGTCGACGATCGCCATCCCGCAGGCTTAAAATAGTTATACTTGTGTTTAAATGAACTTTCCAGACAAGCTGTTACATTTTCATGGACGATACCGCTGGCTAAGCCATTTCATCTTTTGGCTCATATTCCTGCTCATTGGTGTCAGCTCAAGTAAATACCGGGATGGCGCTCGGGGAACTCTCGGTTTTGAGTTTACCAGCGATGCTTTGTATATGTCGGCCGAGATGATCTATGCGTATGCGCTGGCTTACTTTATTGTCCCTCAATTTATTTATCATAAAAGATACCTGTTGGCCGCGGCGGGTTTTATTATATCCGGCTATGCCGCCTCTGTACTGGGGCGCATTTTTATTGTGAAAATATGTGAACCCCTTGCCGGTATTGCGCCAAAAGCTTTTGAAACCTATTCAGAGATATTAACAGATCTTCCTAAGTTGATCTATAATTATTATTTCGACATGATGGCGGCTGCCGCGGTTTTCGTATTTTTTAAAATACTGAAAGATCAGCTCATCGTGCAAAAACGTGCGCTGCAGTTGGAGAAGGAAAAGGCCGAGGCAGAGCTGAAATTATTAAAAACGCAGCTTAACCCTCATTTCCTGTTCAATACGCTAAACAATATTTACTCGTTATCGCTGCTGTCATCACCTGCTACCTCAGGCTCAATTGCGCGGCTGGCCGATATTTTAGATCACATCCTATATCGCTGTAATACACCCTTTGTGCCTTTAAAGGCGGAGATTGACCTGATAAATAATTACATTGGTTTAGAAAGGCTGCGCTATGATGATCGTCTCACCATCAACATTAAAACTGATATTGAAAATGAACCCTGTATCGCACCGCTCATTTTACTGTCATTAGTTGAAAATGCCTTTAAACACGGCGCGAGCGCTGACGCAGGCGCACCTGTTGTTAATATTGATGTACATGCAGATAACGAAAGCTTTATTTTTAAAATATCGAACACGACCGCCAAAAAAAGCACCGCCGCTATGCCCGGATCAAACGAAAGGATCGGATTGAATAACCTACGCCGCCAGCTCGACCTGATCTATGGC
>DATCQV010000124.1:0-4323 GCA_036569325.1 Mucilaginibacter sp.
GTGATAACTCTACACCGTTCGACGAAGGCGGCAAACCTAAATACAATACCCACGCTTTTGCTCCGTTAGATGACCGCCCGGGTAAAGAGAACTTTGATTCACGCCGCTCAGCAGGTAATACTAACGACCTGCGCGGAAAGATCCTCCGCATCAAAATAAAACCAGACGGTACCTATGATATCCCCGAAGGCAACCTGTTCCCTAAGGGCACGCCTAAAACAAGGCCCGAAATTTACGTAATGGGCGACAGGAACCCTTACCGTATCGCCGTAGATAAACGCAAAAACTATTTATACTGGGGCGAGGTTGGACCAGATGCACAGAAAGACAGTTTGGATACCCGCGGCCCACGTGGTTATGACGAGCTGAACCAGGCCAAAAAAGCGGGTTTCTTTGGCTGGCCATACTTTATAGCTAATAATATACCGTACCGTCGTTATGATTACGAAACAGGCGTTTCGGGTGCGCCATTTGATCCTGCTCACCCGGTAAACGAATCGAAAAACAATACCGGTTTGGTTGATCTGCCACCTGCGCAGCCTGCGTTTATCTGGTATCCTTACGGCCCTTCTACCGATTTCCCTGAAGTTGGTTCAGGTGGTCGTACCACTATGGGAGGCCCTACCTATTATACCGACATGTATCCGAAAGCCACCCGTTTCCCTGATTACTACAACAATAAAGTGATCTTTTACGATTGGATCCGCGGATGGTTCAAAGCCATCACTTTAGACGCAAACGGCGATTTTGACAGCATGGAACCATTTGTACCGGGTCTTAAATTTGCCTCTCCTATTGATTTGGAAGTAGGTCCCGATGGTAGATTTTATGCATTGGAGTACGGCAGCGGCTGGTTCAGCAAAAACGCCGATGCGGGCTTGGCACGTATCGACTACAACCGCGGTAACCGCGCGCCCGATATTGCGGGCGTTACAGCCAGCAAAACCTTCGGAGCTGCACCGCTTACCGTAATATTTAAAGTTGCGGCAAAAGACCCTGAAGGCGACAAAGTTACCTACACCTGGGATTTAGGAAACGGTGTTAAAAAGAAAACCCTTGTTCCGCGATTAACTTACACTTATACCAAAAAAGGTAATTACAATGCAACCGTTACCGTTACCGACGACCAGGCAGCAGCATCAACCAGTAAGCCGGTTAATATATTACCGGGCAGTATGGTATCAAACCTGAGCAACCTGAATGCCAGCGCACCGGGCAAAACCTTAATGCTGTCGCTTGATTGTAAGACATGCCATAAGATAGCTGAAAAATCGATCGGCCCTGCGTTTGTGGACGTTGCCAAAAAATATCCTAACAACGCTGCCTCTATCGCTAAACTGAGCAATAAGGTAAAAGAAGGCGGTACCGGAGTTTGGGGCGATGTATCGATGCCGGCTCACCCTGATCTGAAACCAGCGCAGGCAAAACAGATCATCAGCTGGATCTTATCGCTTAAACAATAAGCCACGCAAACCCTATACAGCAGGATAATTGAAATAATTATCCTGCTTTTTTATTATACCGCGCTAAATGTGTTGCTAAATTTGTAAGCGCCATTTTGCGCATTTGTACCTATATTTTGATGAAAAAATTACTCCCTGTTTTTTTGATGCTGATCATTTTTTGTTCAGCCCGTGCACAACTCCTTACCTCAGTTTCGGGTATTATCGCCAATAAAAATTCGCAGCCTGTTGCCGGCGCAACCGTAACGCTGCTAAACACTAACTACACCGCAATAAGCAATGCCAAAGGCGAATTTGCTATTCAACGCATTCCCGTTGGCAGCTATATTATGCACATCAGCAACATTGCTTATGCCGAGCGCAACATTGCTGTAACGCTAAGCGGCAAAGGCCAGTTATTCAACATCAAGCTTATCGAAGCCAGCCAACAGCTCGACGAGGTGGTAGTTACTGCGCAAAAACGAGAGGAAGAAGTTCAGCAGGTTCCTGCCAGTATCTCTACCCTTTCGGCAAAGCAGGTACAGGCTTACAAGCTGCAGAACCTGAAAGACATCACCGGCATAGTACCTAACCTATATTCGGCCGGCCCCGGCGACAACCGCAACGTTACCGGTATTCGCGGTATCGCTACAACATCTTATGATCCGGCAGTGGTAACTTATATCGATGGCGTAAACCAGTTCAGCTTAGACACTTATATCCCTCAGCTTTTTGATGTAGAGCGGATAGAAGTGCTGCGCGGCCCGCAGGGAACCCTATATGGCCGTAACGCTTTGGGCGGTGTTATCAACGTGATCACTAAACAACCCAGCAACCAGGTAAGCGGTTTTGCCGGTCTTGAATTTGGTAATTATAACGAACAGCAATACAGCTTTGGTTTGCGCGCACCGCTGATCAAAGACAAATTGTTTATTGGCGTAGCCGGGATCTATTCAGGCTTTGACGGATTTTATACCAACGAGTTCAACAATTCAAAATTTGATAAACAGCACTTCTTCCTTGGCAACTACTACCTGAAATACCTGGCCAGCCAGAAACTCACGCTTACTTTGAATGTGAAGAATTACGAAAACCGCAACAACGGTCCGTTCCAGTTGGCAGGAAGTCCTGAGGATGCCTTGAGCAATCCGTTCAAGGTGAATCAGAACGCTACTACCCACATGGTTGATAATATTATCAATGCATCGTTCTCGGCAAATTATTCGGGCAGTAAGTTCAATTTCAGCTCGGTAAGCTCATACCAGGATAATTACCGCTACTATACAACACCAATTGATGGCGACTTCTCTCCTATCGATGCCGTGTCATTGATCAATAACTATGGCAACAAATGGAACAATGTGAAGGTAGGTACGCAGGAATTCAGGTTCAGCTCTCCCGCTTCGTCAAATTCACCATGGAAATGGACAGCAGGTTTGTATGGTTTCTACCGCAGCGCACCCACCAAAACCGGAACCCACTTTGGCAATGATGCCGCCGCCGTTGGCTCGCCGGTAAGCAATTTTACCAGCATCAACACCAATATCGAGCATAACTACGGTGCAGCAGCCTTTGGTCAGGCTACCTACACCATCGATCCGCAATGGGACATCACTGCCGGTTTGCGTTACGATTACGAGCATAAAAAAGAAGAGGTTAAAGGCGAATTCCGGCCCGATGGCAGCGACGCAATGGTAACACAGGCCGATACCTCGTCGAAAGCTAATTTCAAGGCCTTTACGCCAAAATTGAGCGTGGCCTATCACGCTTCCGAAAACAACAACCTTTACGCCAGCTACAGCCGTGGTTTCCGGGCAGGCGGTATCAGCCAGTTGGGTTCCGACCCGTCGCAGCCGCCGCTGTATGCCTACAAACCTGAATACAGCGACAACTATGAGATCGGTTCGAAAAATTCATTCTTCGACAAAACGCTCCGCGTAAATATCTCGGCATTTTATACCCGTGTAAACAATGCGCAGGTGCCAACCCTCGTACTGCCCGATGCCATTACTGTAACCAAAAATGCAGGTAAGCTGAACAGCAAAGGCATAGAGGCAGAAGTTGCCGCCACCTTGTTAAAAGGGTTAGACATCGACTATAATTTCGGCTATACCCACGCCCGCTACACCGATCTTAACGTGGCCAACAATGGCGCAGTGCTCAATTTGAAAGGCAATCACCAGGTTTACACGCCCGATGTTACTTCGATGCTCGGCCTGCAATACGCTTATGATCTGCCAAAAAGCAAGCAAAACGGACAACTGATAGCACGTGGTGAGTGGCGTTATATCGGCGATCAATATTTCGATCTCGCCAACCATATCGAACAGAAAGCTTACAGCACTTTCAACGCCCGCGTTGGTTTCAGCAGCAGGTTGATTGAGCTGTATGTGTGGGGACGCAACCTCGCCAACAAGAAATACATCGATTATGCATACGATTTCGGCGCATCACACTTAGGCAACCCGAAAACTTACGGCGTTACACTGAAAGTTAATTTTTAACAGATATTTCCCCTTACACTATAAAGCGCCCGGCGGTTAAATTTAACCTCCGGGCGCTTTTAACTTTTCCCGTTCTGCCCGTTCAATTCTTTGTTGCAAGCGGCATTTCTTACAATTAAGTTACATTTCTAACTAAATTAATTAACTACTGCTTAAAACATTTGGTCTGGAATGATTGTTCTTCATATACACACAACGCCAAATGAGAACATTTAACGAACACGATACCGTGATCTACACGGATGCCGAAGGCAGAAAGATCGATACATTTGTAATTTTCGATACCGATACTGCCACCGGCCTTACGCATATTAACCATGAAAACTTAAAGGTGCCGGCCGAAAGCCTGGTTATGCACCCTAAAACCATCGAAAAAC
>DATCQV010000125.1:0-7883 GCA_036569325.1 Mucilaginibacter sp.
CCGCGGCGTAATGGGATCGTTCCACATCAGCGAATACGTGATGCCTTTTGTTACCGGTGCGTTGTTTGTGGTGCCGCTGGTATTCCTTGTTTTTTGCCTGGAACTGATGCCGCCGCCAACCGCCGAAGACATTAAGCTGCGGACCAAACGCGCACCAATGAACGCCGAAGAACGGGCAGCTTTCCTGAAACGTTTCCTTCCCGGCATCATCCTCACCCTGGTCATTTATGTATTGCTCACCATTATGCGTGATGTGCGCGACAATTTTGAGGTAGAGATCTGGGCCAGCCTCGGCAATAAGGATAACACCATTTATACCAAGATAGACAGTATCATATCAGTGATTGTATTAGTAGCGATCAGCCTGCTGATATTAGTGAGAAAGAACTTAAAGGCATTCAGCCTCATTCACCTGATGATCATTGCCGGGTGTGTTCTGATAGCCATCGGAACGGTACTCTTCGAAATGAGTATCATCAACCCGATGACCTGGATGACTATGGCCGGATTAGGGCTTTACCTGGGCTATGTGCCCTACAATGCCATTTTCTTTGAGCGGATGATCGCCTCCTTCCACTACCGCAGCAATGTGGGTTTCCTGATCTATGTTTCCGATTCAATCGGCTACCTGGGCAGTGTTACCATCCTGCTGGTAAAAGAACTGGGCCGCCCGTCTATCAGTTGGGCCGCTTTCTTTAAAGAAGGCGTATTGGTAGTAGGCATTGTAGGTGGTATTTGCGCCGTACTTTCACTTATCTACTTTCTGCAAAGTGCACGCCGCAGCGATAACAGCGAAGTGCAAAACGAACTCAACATTCAACCTGCATGACAACTTCTACTCATACCTCCCCCTTCAGGGGGCCGGGGGGCCGCTCTGCCATCATCATTGGCGCCGGTATTGTTGGCCTGGCCACTGCCCGCGCCCTTGCTGAACGTGGCTATAAAATAACCGTTTTTGAACGCAACGAACGTGCCGTTGGTGCATCTATCCGCAACTTTGGGATGGTGTGGCCTATCGGACAAGCAACCGGTCCAATGTATGACCGCGCCATGCTATCGCGCAGCATCTGGAAGCAGGTTTGTACCGAAGCCGGTATCTGGCACAACGAGGTTGGTTCTTTACATTTAGCTTACCACGACGATGAGCTGCAGGCAATCAGCGAGTACGTTGAAGTTAATCATCAGCACCGCGATTGCAGCTTGCTAACTCCCGCCGAAGCTTTGGAAAGATCGCCCGCCGTAAATCCCGATGGCCTTAAAGGAGCCCTGTGGAGCGGCGAGGAAATGATCATCGAGTCGCGCGTGGCCGTTGGGCAGGTAGCACAATATCTTGCCGAAAAATACGGCGTGGAGTTCCATTGGAATACCGCTATCTCGGCCATCGATCATCCTATCGTATCATCCGGTAGCCGTACCTGGCAGGCCGACGAAATATTTGTTTGCAGCGGCGCCGATTTCGAGACACTATATCCCGAACTGTTCCTGCAAACCCAGATCACCAAGTGCAAATTACAAATGATGCGCCTGGTTACACAGCCTGATGGGTGGCGCATTGGTCCGTCATTGTGCGGCGGCTTGTCTATGGTGCATTATCCCGGCTTCCAGTCGGCCGCCTCATTACCTGCACTACGTAAACGTTATGAAGAGCAATACGGCGAGTACCTGAAGTGGGGCATCCACGTAATGGTATCGCAAAACGGCAGCGGTGAGCTCACCATCGGCGATTCGCACGAATACGGCCTCGTTCACGACCCTTTCGACAAGGAATTTATTAATGAAATGATAACTTCCTACTTACACACTTTCGCCACTTTTAAGGACTGGAAAATGCTGCAATCGTGGCACGGCATCTACCCCAAAATGACCAACGGCGCAACCGAACTGATCGTCGATATTGCTCCCGGCGTAACCGTTATCAACGGCCTTGGCGGTAACGGCATGACGCTTTCATTTGGCTTATGCGAGGAATACATTCGAAAAAGAGTAAGCAGTGGCAGTGCAGAGTAGCAGTAGACAATTAACTTTGATAACGACAAAAGGTGGCAGTGGCAGCTTAAAGTAGTGCAACCCAACTGCTACTACCCACTGCAACTAAATACTTCTTAAATTTACCTCTCTAAAAACATGGATACCAGAAGAGATTTTATCAAAAAAGCAGCTTTACTAACGGGCGCGGCGGGATTATCGAACCTCATCCCGGCTTCTATTCAAAAGGCCATGGCCATTAACCCGGCGCCGGGCAGCACTTACCTCGATGCTGAGCACATTGTGATCCTGATGCAGGAAAACCGCTCGTTCGATCATTGTTTCGGCACGCTGAAGGGCGTAAGGGGATATAATGATCCGCGCGCTATCGATCTGCCCAACAAAAATAAGGTTTGGCTGCAATCAAACTCAAAAGGCGAAACTTATGCGCCTTTTCGCCTGGATATCAAAAACACCAAATCAACCTGGATGAGCTCGCTGCCGCACTCGTGGCGAAACCAGGTAAATGCCCGTAACGACGGTAAGTTTGATAAATGGCTCGATAACAAACGCAACGGCATTAAAGAATATTCAAATATGCCCTTAACGATGGGCTATCATACCCGCGAGGATATTCCTTTTTATTATTCGCTGGCCGATGCCTTTACTATATGCGATCAGAACTTTTGCTCGGCCCTAACCGGCACCAATCCAAACCGCCTGTATTTCTGGAGCGGTACCATCCGTGAAACTGCCGACGAAAATGCACTGGCCCACGTTTGGAACGATGACATGGATTACGGCACCCTGAAATGGACCACGTTCCCCGAGCGTTTGGAAGATGCGGGTATCTCGTGGAAATGTTACCAGAACGAGGTGGCCATCGATACCGGTTTTGAGGGTGAAGAAGATCCATGGCTGTCCAACTTCCAGGATAACCCTTTGGAATTCTTCGCACAGTACAACATCCATGCGCACGAGCCGCACGTTCAGGCAATGGAAAAGCGGTCGAAAGAGTTGCCCGAAAAAATAGCCGAGCTCGAAAAACAAATAGCAGCCTTACCGGCCGGCGATGCGCATATCGATCACCTTAAAAAACAATTAAGGGAGATGAAAGGCTATTTGACCGCGGTAAACAAAGAGCGCGAGCAATATAAGCCCGGCATGTTCGACAAGTTGAGCGACCGCGAAAAAAGCCTGCACAACAAAGCATTCGACGTAAATAAGAACGACCCCGACTACCGCACCCTGGTAGATTTGAAATATGACGACAACGGCACCGAGCGCGAATTGAAAGTGCCTAAAGGCGACGTATTGTACCAGTTCAGGGAAGATGTGAAAACCGGCAAGCTGCCAACCGTATCGTGGGTTACCGCACCTGAAAACTTCTCCGATCACCCGAGCGCTGCATGGTTCGGTGCCTGGTATGTTTCGGAAGTATTGGACATCCTTACCCAAAATCCTGACGTCTGGAAAAAAACCATCTTCATTTTGGCTTACGACGAGAACGATGGCTATTTCGATCACGTGCCGCCGTTCACTGCGCCGCATTCGCATAAAGAAGGCACCGGCAAGGTTTCTTCGGGCATAGATACCCGCGTTGAATTTGTAACAAAGGAGCAGGAACTGGCCCGCCATGATTTCCCTGAAAAATACGACCGCGAGAACTCTATCGGTTTAGGTTTTCGCGTACCGCTGGTGATCGCTTCACCATGGAGCAAAGGCGGATGGGTGAACTCTGAAGTATTTGACCATACCTCAACCCTGCAATTCCTCGAAAAATTCCTGAGTCATAAAACGGGTAAACAGATCACCGAACCTAACATCAGCGAATGGCGCCGTACCGTTTGCGGCGATTTGACCTCGGTGTTCCGTCCGTACAACGGCGAGGCCATCCCTTCACCAGAATTTTTACCGAAAACAGAGTTTGTAGAAAGTATCCACAAGGCAAAATTCAAAAAACTACCCGACACCTATAAACTGCTTACCGCCGACGAGATTGCCGCCATCAACAAAGCGCCGCACACCTCGCCATACATGGCTAAACAGGAAAAAGGTATCAAACAGTCATCAGCATTGCCTTATGAACTTTATGCTGATGGCAAATTAAGCGCCGATAAAAAATCATTCGATATCGGTTTTACTGCCGGAAACAAGGTATTTGGCAAACAAGCCGCCGGTTCACCGTTCAACGTGTATGCACCGGGTAAGTACATCGACGAAAACCTGCGCACCTGGGCCTACGCCGCCAAAGCAGGTGATACCGTTAGCGATGCCTGGCCGCTCGCCGATTTCGAGAACAGCCGCTACCACCTGCGCGTTTACGGACCTAACGGTTTCTACCGCGAGTTTAAAGGCAATGCTAATGACCCGGCAATGGATATTACCTGCGGATACCAGCAAACCGCACCAGGCAAACTATCAGGCAACGTAGTGGTTAACCTGCATAACATGGATAAGGCCCAGCATACTGTAGAGATCATTGACAACGCCTACGGAACCGGCACACACAAGGCGATAGTAAAAGCTGCAGGCAAAATGTCGCTGCCATTAAATCTGGCTAACAGCCATAACTGGTACGATTTCACTGTAAAAGTAACCGGTGCAGAGAATTTCGAAAAACGTTACGCAGGCCGCGTTGAAACCGGTAAATCAACATTTAGCGACCCGCAAATGGGGAATGTGTAACTATACGAACAAAACAAACAAACTATAAAACCAAACCGGTTGCGGCGGCGCACCAAAAACCGCGCGTCATTGCGAGGCACGAAGCAATCTCTACATAGGACATTAACGCCAATGCAAAGTTCAGAGATTGCTTAGTACCTCGCAATGACGCTTTTTTATTCTGCAATCAAACAAACTGCTGAATCACCTGCTGTAATTGCGCAGCCTGCACAACCCCGCTTTGCCGCCACTTGGTTTCACTGTTTTTGAAGATCATCAGCGTGGGTACGCTTTGCACTTTGAAAGCGCTGGCCGCTGCGGGGTTTTTGTCGACGTCTATTTTAACGATGGTCACCTGGTCGCCCAGGGCATCTTTTACCTGTTTAAGAATGGGCGGCATCATTTTACAAGGGCCGCACCACTCTGCTGAAAAATCGATCAATACGGGTTTATCCGACGCTATAAGTTCCTGAAAATTTGCCATGACGTTTGAGTTTTAGAACAAGATAACAAATTAAAGGGTGATTAAGTTTATGCCCCACCTAAAATTACAGGAGAATGAAAATCATGTTTTTCAAATGGGGCGTCACCATAAAGCACTCGAAGGGTGAGCGCAGAGGCCTGGCCCGCATGGCTGGCGGTCGATGCCGCTCCGCGAGGCTATCCACTCATGCTTCGGGAGCCCCAGCATGACAGGCCTTGTTTCCTACCATCGTTCCCCTTCAGGGGGTTAGGGGCCCGGCCTCAATGCATCACTTTCGGCCTCTCCGGCTGCAAAACATGCGTGTCCGATAGCCAATCGGCCAGTCGCTGCGGCCACGTACTGATCGATTTCAACTTCGACCGCTGCCCCATATTAAAGCCATGCGCACCCTGCGTAAACAAATGCGCTTCCATCGGCACTTTAGCATCGTGATAACGTTGCAGCAGTTGGATCACAGGGACAGCACAGCAGGGGTCGTCATTGGCAGCCAGCAAAAACGCAGGCGGCGCATCAGCCGGAACCACATCCGGAACATACAACGGTCCCGGGTAAATCTGTATAATAAAGGATGGTTTGGCACTATGCTGATCAACCGCATCGGCAATTTTAGGATCAACCTGGTCCTTCTGAAAAGCCACCATATCTACAACCTCGCCCCCGGCCGAAAAACCCATCAGCCCAATGCGGTTAGTATCCAAACCAAATTCAGCAGCTTTACTGCGCACCAGGCGCATAGCCCTGAAGCCATCCTGCTTGGCGTGCACCTCAATTTTATAGGGTGAAAGCGTATCTCTGCCCAAACGGTATTTCAGCACAAAAACCGTCACTCCCAGGTTGTTCAGAAACTTAGCCGGATCAACGCCCTCGGCCGTATAAACCAGCAGCCGGTGACCGCCGCCCGGACAGACAACCACAGCCGCCCCGGTTGCTTTTTCTTTCGGCGGCAAAAACACGGTGAGCGATGGGTTATGGATATTCTTCACCCAATAATCCTTCGCCTGTTCCGGCTCGTTGCGTCGGTTTTCAAAACCCGGCGCGCCTTTTTCCCAGAGCGGAATTACGGTCGGTTCGGTTTGCGCCAGCAACGCGGCAGGTAATAATATTAAAATGACGAAAGTTCTGAGCAGCCTGGTCATGGTGAAGGATTTGAAATTAAAGATAGGATAAATTCCGGCAAATGGAACGGTCTAAAGGGGATTTAAGGTGTGTCGTTTTCTACAGGGGAACAGGCTAAATGCAGTTATGGGTGAGTCGTTTTTGACGATGGAACAGGCTAAATCGCATTTAGGGTGAGTCGTTTTTGACGATGGAACAGGCTAAACCGCATTTAGGGTGTACCCATTTTTCGCATGATGTAATTCCAAAAACAGCACTGATTAAATGCAATCAGAACTTTTGAACCGTTTGAATGTTGAGTCTACAGTTTAAATCCCGTTATCGGCCCAATACCGCACTGGTTATTTGTCTGAAACTTAATTTACGTTAGTAAAGTATTTCTTGATTCCCGACATCTTCAATATACAAAAATCCCGGCAATATTCTGCCGGCTTCATTTTCACACAATGACCCCTTGAAGGGGGAGCTTGCCTCAATTTCTTTCAGGGATTGAAAAAAGTCAGTTAAGCCCTCACGGCAGGGCAAAGGAGGCACGAAGCTATTCAAAAACTCCCCCTTCAAAGGGTTTGGCTTGTTGGCTATTGTGTTAATGGTTTCGGCAAATGGCAGTAGCGCTGCTCATTTTACGCAGAACAAATATAAGATGATGACCCGTAGTATTTGCTGGCGTAATTAAAATATCTGCCGGAAATATTCTTCCTGATATTTATCATATTCAGGCTTTTTAAAGTTAAGAACGAACACATAGTCTGCCGTTACTTTTTGCTGCGCCAACGCAGAAAGCACCAGGACTTTCCCTTTTAATATTGCATTTTGCTGGAAGCGTCGACAATACCGGCAGGGCAAAAATAACGGCAGACTTTTGTGCTTAAACCTCGTAATTAATCAAAAGAGTAAAAATGTACTTTCACCCGGTAAATATGTTACGCAGCTTTTACAGCAAACGCTACATGGCAGGAAAAGAATTAATAATTACTGCTTCAGGGAAATAATAACCTGTTTAGAATAGAGGCAGGAGAAAAAGATATTAGCGAAAATGCGTTCATCACCCGGTATTTCACCCCGATTACCGTTATTTCACTTCCGCTACCACCATTTGCGTAAGAACCTTGCCCCTTGTGGCATGATTTAGAAAGGTGCCGTTAAGCCTTGTAACCCAGTACCGCTGAAAAGTAGCCAGCGGCCGCAGTTGCCATCCTTTGGCCTGCAATCCTGCAACCTCGGTAGCCGGAACATACAGCAGGAACGGCCTGGCTGGCAACGGTTCGGTATCATCATATTTCAGGGTCGCCACGTGCCTATCGTTATAAAAAATAAATGGCGCCGGGTTATCCTCAAGAAACATTGCCACCGGCAAACTGCGTGTATTGTTTTGGTTGATCCATACCGCCGCCTCGCTGCCCGATTGGTATTGCATTAACGACGGGTAGAACGACAGGTTAAGAAACAAATTGACGATAAACGAGGCCAGCACCGTACGTATGGCTATTTTTTGATACCCGCCCAGCCGCATAAAGCCCGAGTAAAACACCAGCATCAGCAGCAGGATAAATAAAGTGGCCGCAGCAGGCAGTGTAAATACCTCCGGCCTGAAAAAGTAATAAAGGGCGGCAATGACGATCATTAAAATACAGATCACTATGCCCTGGGT
>DATCQV010000126.1:0-8472 GCA_036569325.1 Mucilaginibacter sp.
AATTAAGTGAAAACAATAGAACGCCAAATGCGCTTTTAATAATGTAATTTATCGTTTATGGTGCGTTAAAAATAAGCACAATTATGATTAAAACACAAAATACGGGCAATTATTATATACAATACTAAAACAGCTAAGGTGTGAGTTTATATCTTTGCACCTTTTAATAATACGTTTGATGGGCATCTACCGGCAAGTGATCTTTCTGATTTCAGCGTTAACTATTTGTTTAAAAGCAGAGGCTCAAACCGGGCGCGACAGCGATTCAGTAGTCATTAAAAAAGTGGTCCAGGTTGATAGCATCGACCGTAAACGCGAATTCCGCGGGGTGTGGATAGCTACCGTAGAGAACATCGACTGGCCAAGCAAACCCGGCCTGCCCACCGATCAGCAAAAGGAGGAACTGACAGAGCGCCTCGACGCGCATCAACGCCAGGGCATCAATGCCGTGATGTTCCAGATCCGTCCCGCCGCCGATGCTTTTTATGCCAAAAGCCGCGAACCATGGTCAAAATGGCTTACCGGTAAACAGGGTAAGGCGCCAGATCCCGAATATGATCCTTTAGCCTTTGCCATTAAGGAAGCCCATAAACGTGGCATGGAACTGCATGCCTGGTTCAACCCTTATCGCGCCACCAACGACGGCAAGTTTAATTTACTGAGCCCCGCCCATATTACCCGTATCAAACCCGAATGGTTTTTCACTTATGGCGGCATCAAGCTGTTTAATCCCGGCCTGCCGGAGGTGCGTGAATACATTGTGAAAGTTTTTTTAGATGTGGTTGATAATTACGATATCGACGGCGTGCACATGGACGATTATTTTTATCCATACCCTATCGACGGACAACGCATCAACGACTCGGAAGCTTTTAAGCAATACGGCGCAGGTTATGACGACATCCGCGATTGGCGCCGCCACAACGTGGATACGCTGATCGAGATGCTGAGCGACAGTATCCAGGCGCATAATCCGCGCGTTAAGTTCGGCATCAGTCCTTTTGGCATCTGGGCCAATAAATACCAGAATCCCGACGGCTCCGATACGCATGGCGGTTCGTCATATTATGAATTGTATGCCGATGCGCGTAAATGGGTGAAAGAAGGTTGGGTAGATTATATCAATCCGCAGCTTTACTGGCCTATCGACGACCGCTCGGCAGCCTTCAATAAACTCTTAGACTGGTGGAGTGATAACACCTACGGGCGGCATTTATATATCGGCATGGCGGCCTACCGCATTAACGAGCGCAAGGTAAACAAGTTTAAAAACCCCGGCCAGATGCCCGAGCAAATCAGGTACCTGCGCAAAAACCCGAGGGTGCAGGGCAGCGTTTATTTCAGCTCCAAATCATTGATCAATAACCCGCTTGGCTTTGCCGATTCGCTGAAGCAAACTTATTACCGTCACCCGGCCCTGCCACCGGTAATGCTCTGGCTCGATTCTATACCGCCAAACCCGCCGGTAAACCTGGTAGCCTTAAAAACGCAACGCGGTGTGGAACTGCATTGGTCGGCTCCCGAACCTGCCGCCGATAAGGAACCCGTTTACGGTTACGTGATCTACCGTTTCGACGGCAACGAAAAAGTGAACCTAAACGACCCGAAACATATTCTTCGCATTCAATATAACAACACCCCGTTGTATATCGACAACACCGTAAGGCCGGGAAAAACATACCTCTACGTAGTCACGGCATTAGACAGGTTGAAGAATGAAAGCGATCCGTCGCCAACGGTTGCGGCGGTGTTGAAGTAGAGCATCAACCCTTTTTTTGTCATCCTGAATGCAGTGAAGGATCTTATACGCCGCGATATCCAAGCGAAAGACGGCTGTCATGCTGAGAAGTAAAATCCCGGGGGCCTCTAAAGGTGAAATGACAAAAAATGGGTGTCATGCTGAGGTACAAGCTTGCACTGAGGTTCTCGGAGTGAAGTGTGAGCGCGGGGCTTGTACGCCGTGCTTAGCGCGCGGACATTGGCCATTGTGCACGTCGCCCTTCGACAAGCTCAGGACGACATCCACCTGCACGTTCAATTTAACTTGTCATGGGCAGGCTCTTGAAGCAGGAGCGCAAAGGCCTAACCCGTATGCATTCCGCGGATATCGCCCGGCGAGGCCACCCCGCATGCTTCGAGAGCCTCAGCATGGCACCCTTTTTATCGTCCCGCGCCCCTTTTGAATTTTGACTTAAAATCACAAACCGAGCTTTTTCAAATACAGCTCGATCTGCGCATCACCCATACCATAGATCTTTTCCATTTTCCAAAACTCAAGGTAAATTTCCGGCCGGGTTCTGATACCGGAGTTGTAGATATCCAGCAGTTTTTGCTCCACGTAATTATGACCCTCGCTGTTTACCTGAAGTCGTTTCAACTGTGCTTCCAAAGCCAGTTTCAACGCATGGAAACTACCCCAAAAACCGGTGTCTGAAATAAAGGTTGCAAGCGTATCGGCATCAAGCGTAGCGTACGCCTTCCACGCATCGGCAGCAATGATAAAATCTTCGTCGCTTAGTTGTTCGCGGATGTTATCATAAAGGTATTCCAGTTCCTCGCCGTTCAATTCGCCCATACCCTTGAAGTCAGGCTTGCCCGGAAATTCACCGGGACAGATCAAATAAACAGCCGGCGCCGATATATCAGTCTTTTGCTGCAGGTAAGCAATTACTCCCAGCATATTGGCCTGGCAAAAAAGGTCGAACTCAAACCAAATATTGATCTCATCATAGGGGCAGTTCAGTTTGGAAAGCTCATCCAGCACCTTATACTGATAGCTTTCATTGTTCTCGCCAAACGCTTCGCAAACCCAATCCTCCCGCATGCGCCAAAAATGCGCCGACGAAATATCCTCCTCTAATGGCCCCTCCGACAAGGCCTCACGCCAAACAATTACATCACCGTCGAGGCCGGTATCGTTAAAACTATGCAGGGTGGAATCACCATTGAGGATGTGGAGGGTTTTCATAGTGTTTGTGTATATCCAAACTTAAGAGTTTTATTACCAATATTCGATAAATTCAACCACACAATGACGTGAAAGGAGGGGATTCTTTCACTCCCCCAACATCCCCCTCAGCGTCTCAATAGTATCCGCTTCCTCTTTGGGTTTATCATGCCGCCAGCGGAGGATGCGGGGGAAACGCAGGGCAATGCCCGATTTATGTCGTGTTGATTTATTGATCCCTTCAAAGCCGATCTCGAAAACCAGTTCGGGTTTTACAGTGCGTACCGGGCCGAACTTTTCAAGCGTATTGCGTTTGATGAAATAATCCACCTTGTTGATCTCGGCATCGGTGAGGCCGCTGTAGGCCTTGGCGAAGGGCACCAGCTTATCGCCATCCCATACAGCAAAGGTATAGTCGGTGTAGAGATCGGCGCGGCGGCCGTGGCCTTTCTGGGCGTAGATCATCACGGCATCGACAGAGAGCGGGTCGATCTTCCATTTCCACCAGTCGCCGCGCTTGCGGCCTACCTGGTAGGTGGCGCTTTTGCGTTTCAGCATAATGCCCTCGGCAATCATTGCGCGCGATTGTTCCCGCGTTTTTTCCAATCCCTCCCAGCTATCGAACGGGATCAGCGCCGACAGGCGAAACATCTCCGGGAACGGCGTGGCGGCCTGTAATTCTTCCAATATGGCCCGCCGCTCTGATTGGGTTTTATGGCGAATGTCCCCGCCCTTATATTCGAGGCAATCATAGGCAATCACTGCTACCGGGCTTTCCTCCAAAATCTTTTTACTCAGATTTTTGCGCCCGATACGGGTTTGCAAAACATTGAACGGCATAGGCGCGCCGTTTTGAAAGCTGAGCAATTCGCCGTCTAATACCGTCCCGTCGGGCAGGGCATTCAGAAAGGGATGGAGTTCCGGAAATTTATCGGTTGCCAGGTCTTCGCCACGGCTCCAGATAAAGATCTTACCGCCGCGTTTAATCAGCTGCGAGCGAATACCGTCCCATTTCCATTCGGCCTGCCATTCGCTTTCATCGCCCAAGGCAAGCTTTAATTCTTCGGCGCTTTTTTGTTTTTCAGAGGTTTCCTGGATAGGATAAGCGAGGAAGAACGGGTAAGGCCGCGAAATATCATCCGACGCGGTTTGTTCCTGCACCAGTTGTTCATAGGTATAGGTATCGGGCATCCAGCTGCCCATAATGCGGTGCGTTAAAACAGGCGGCTCGATGCCGGTAATATCCGCCAGCGCCTTGATCACCAGGCTTTGCGACACGCCCACGCGGAAACTCCCGGTAAGCAATTTGTTGAACACGAAACGCTCGCTGCTGTCCAGCATGGCCCACGAATCCATCAGCCAGGCTTTCTTTTCTTCTTCCGTTTTATCTGACAGGCCGTTGATCTCATTGATCCATTCCGTGAGCGTTTTACTGCTGCTGCCCCGGTTCTGCGGCATCAGGAGCGACATGGTCTCCGCCAGGTCGCCCACCACATGGTAACTTTCCTCAAACAGCCACGCCGGTATATTCGAGGCCTCGATAGCCCAGTTACGCACCAGCGTGGAATTGATCTGCCGCTTAGGCCGCCGACCCGAAAACAGGGCCAGCATATTCATTTTATCGGTATCCGGCACGCTGTTAAAATAGTCCTTTAAAACCTTAACTTTTTCATTGGTCTTATTGGTTTCGTCGAGCGAGAGGAAAAGTTGGGCAAAGGCTTTCATACGGTCTCCTCCCCAAGCCCCTCTAAATCTTCCCCGAGGGGGGAGACTTTGCCTGGCGCTTCAATTGCTTTTTCAAATACTCCTTCTTCCGGCGTTGAGTTGGAAAGATTGGGATCTTCTTCCGGAACTTCTGTTAAACCCTCATCATCACCATACAGCGTATGCACCTCGCGGGCATTAAAGCCAATCTCATTCAGGTAGCGGGTAAACTGTGCGGTGTAGCCGTGCGTCAGGTAAACGCATTCGCAGCCGGTGGCATCAATTGCGCTGATCAGTCCATCCCAATCGGCGTGGTCTGATAGTACGAATCCACGGTCGGCCGCACGGCGGCGTTTGGCCCCGCGGATAGCCATCCATCCCGAGCAATAACCAAAACTATACGGATTAAATTTCCGCATCCACGGCGTACCAACGGATGACGGCGGTGCAATCACAATGCCTTTGCGCAATTCTTCTTTCGGTGTATCCAGTGTTATTCTTGTGGTTGGATTGAGTTTAACACCGTTGCGCCGGAGCGCTTCATTTGTATTTTCGATCACGCCATGCGTATAAACCTTGCCGATAGACAGATCGAGGTTTTGCAAAATGCGCTGCGCCTTGCCAAGCGAGTAGCCCACTACAACAGTAGCAAGGCCGTGCTCCACATTGCTGCGCCACCAGTTGTTCATATCGTTAAAAAGATCTGCCTGCGGCTTCCATTGGTAAACCGGCATCCCGAAGGTGCACTCCGAAATAAAATGATGACACCGCACCGGCTCAAAAGGCGCACAAACCCCGTCGTCTTCCGTTTTATAATCACCCGAAACCACCCAAACCTCGCCTTTATACTCCACCCTCACCTGTGCTGATCCTATCACGTGCCCGGCAGGGAATAGTGCGATCCGCACACCATTCCTCATCACCGTTTCGCCGTACTTCACAGTTTGCAGTTGGATCTCACCCAACCGGTAAAACAACACCTCGCGCGATAACTCGTGCGCCAGGTAATGTTTATGCCCTACATACGCATGATCGGCATGGGCATGGGTGATCACCGCATCATCCACAGGCTTCCACGGGTCGATGTAGAACTCACCCTGATGGCAGTAAATCCCTTTGTCAGTAAATTCCAGCAGCGGTTTTTTAGGCATATTTGAATAACCTGAATGTAGTGAATTGGTTTTAGTCGTGCGAATGAAGTCGTTTGGTACTTATTGCGCCGCAGGTGCAAAATTGGTAGAAAAACGTTGCAATAATCCTGCGTGCCGTAGGCACGCTACGTTGTCTGCAAGTGCAACCGGGTTATGTTCCGCACCTAACGGAGCGGTGTATCCTGTTATTTAACTTTCTATCAATATTTGGCCCCTATGGGGCCGGTTTTGCATTTCGAGTCTCTTTAAACAACAAATCCCGGCTTTCACCAGGATTCGTTGTTAATATCATTCAATGCTTATTGATTTACCGCCGGGGCAGTAGTAGTTGTAAACTTATTGCCGAGACTGATGTAATCGGTCAGTATCTGGCCTGCTTCGCGTTTCAGGAAGTCCAGATCTTCGTTGCGCGGCCTGGTTTGTCCTTTTTTCAGCGGGGCTAATCCCATGGCCACACGGCGCTGGTTATTTTCCTCAAACTGCTTCTTGTCGTCGGCATCGCGCTGCTCTTTCAGCTTGGCCTCGTTCAGCGTAATGCTCTTTTCGGCTTCGTGTTTTTTGGCCTCGTCAATGTCTTCCAGCATGTATTTATAGTTAGGGCTGACGGCCATGCGCTGGTCGTGCAGTTTTTTCAACTGCGGCAGCACGGCGCTGAAATCGCCAACTTTAGTATATGGTGTTTTGGCGATCACATCGAAAGGCATAGCCGATGGCTCTGTATCCTCACCGTATTTATCCATCGGGATAATGGAAGGGAATGAAATATCCGGCGTTACGCCTTTGTGCTGGGTTGAGTTACCGGTGATACGGTAGAATTTGGCGATAGTTAAATTTAGCTGACCGGATACACTCTGACTGCCGGTAGATACCTTGTTCACCTTTTTATCTTTACCTACCAACGCAGCTGCGCGTTCCAGCAACGACGTCGGGATCACCTTATCCAGGTCAATAGCGTTTTGTACCGAGCCCTTACCATACGTTTGCGTACCTAATATGATACCACGACCATAATCCTGTATCGCGCCAGAGAAGATCTCTGTTGCCGATGCGCTGAAACGGTCGACCAAAATTGCCAACGGGCCGCTGTAAGCTATCGATGCATCTTCGTCCTTATCAACTTCTATCTCGTCGTTAGGGTTACGAACCTGTACCACCGGGCCGGTTTTAATGAACAGGCCGGTAAGGTCAACAGCTTCCAGTAATGAGCCGCCACCGTTTTGGCGCATGTCCATCACAATACCGTCAACGCCCGCTTGTTTAAGCGAATCTATCAGCAGCTTCACGTCGTGGGTGGTGCTCTTATAGTTCGGGTTGCCCGATTTGTAGTCGTTAAAATCGATGTAAAACGCAGGCACGGAAATGACGCCTATCTTAATGGTTCTGCCGTTTTCGTTGTAAGTTTTGATCTCTTTTTTGGCCGATTCATCCCTCAGAATGATCTTATCGCGTACCAGCTCAACAACTTTGGGTTTGCTTCCTACGCTCATGCCCTTCGGCAACAGCTCGAGGCGCACAATGGTTCCTTTTTTTCCGCGGATCAATGCAATAGCGTTTTCAATGCGCCAGCCCACCACGTTCTGAAATTCACCGCCCGGGCCTTGTGCAACGCCGATAATGCGGTCGTCGATATTTACCTGTTTGCTTTTTTCGGCAGGACCACCCGCAGTCAGCGATTTGATGATCACAAACTCATTCTCAATGTTGAGCCCGGCACCTATCCCTTCCAGCTGGCGCGACATATCGATATTGAAATTAGCCGCGTTGGCAGGGTTAAAGTAAGTGGTATGAGGGTCGATGGCCTGAGTGAACGCATCCATAAACACCTGGAACACATCCTGGTTGTTCAGCTTGTTAGCTTGCGACAGCAGGTTTTCGTAGCGTTTTTTCAGCGTCTCTTTGCTTTTGGCAGCATCGTTACCGGCAAGCTTCAGGTTAAGCATGTCGTATTTCACACGCTCCGTCCAGAGTTTGTTCATTTCAGCTTCCGATCCTACCCAGGGTAAATTTTCACGGTCGTAGGTAAAATTATCGTTCTTCGAGAAGTCGAAATTATTGTCTAATTGTGTCAGCGAATATTTGATACGGTCGATGTAACGTTTTTGGTAAACGTTAAAAATATAAAACGCATCGTTCAGGTTACCGGTCTTCACATCATCATCCAAAACGGTTTTGTAACGGTCAAAATCCTGAATATCCGAAGCCAGGAAATAGTTATGGGTTTCATCCATCGATTTGATGTAGCGGTTATAAACTACCGTCGAAATGGAATCATTCAGATCAACTTTTTTATAGTTGTATTTTGATATCAGGGTTGCTATGTATTTACAAACCACGCTCTGCTGTTCATCAGGCTGTATATTGTTCGATCCGTCAACCCTTGTAGTCTTGGCCGGTTTTGCGCTGCACGCCAATGTAGCGCCAACAACCAGCACTAAATAAAATTTTTTGAACATATCCTTAACTTGCTTTAAATCGGGGGTTATATAAAACATCAATACTTGTGCCTAATTTCAGTTTAATAATCTAAATAAAAAAAGACAGCCATAATGCCGTCTCTTTTATGAATAACAATATTACAATAATGTTTCAATTGTTTTCAAAAAATGCACCTACATTTTACGGTAATGTTACAAAATTATTGTGAGCAAGCAAACTGATTGTCAGGCCCGC
>DATCQV010000127.1:0-4512 GCA_036569325.1 Mucilaginibacter sp.
ACCCATGACAAGTTAAATTGAACGTGCGATGGATGTCACCCTGAGCTTGTCGAAGGGCGACGTGCGCAATGGCCAATGTCCGCGCGCCAAGCATGGCGTACAAGCCCGGCGCTCATGCTTCACTTCGAGAGCCTCAGTGCAGGCTTGTACCTCAGCATGACACCCGGTTATTTGAAAGTATATTTTAAAATCTCCCTAAAACAAAAAAGAGCTCCAAAGGAACTCTTTTTACATAGGTAGATGTAGTTGATATATGATGGTCAGGCGGCTTGCTTGATGGCTGCCTGTTTAGTTTGCTGTGTTCTGAAACGTTCTATGTCTTGCTGTAATAAAGCTTTCAGTTCAAGGTCGATCGATTTTAATATTACGGTAGTTTTTGCTGAAGTTTTCATAGTTATGTTTTTTAGTTGTTTGGTACAAGGCCAACACTGTGCCATAATTTACAGCGGGATTACAAATGGCTCGAAATCAGCGCCAAAAAATGATTTTTCGTTTTCAAAAACCCGGTTTAAACCATTTAAAGCGGGTTTTTGGCTGTTTATTGCGATGGGCGATGCGTATAGAAAAATATACAACTATACAATCGTTATAAAAAACAAAAGGTCAATCGGTATACGACGGACCTTTGAAAATACAGGTATCTAAACTCAGAACAGCATTTCGGGCGGAGGCGTTACGCCTTTTAAACGCAGGTAAACGGTGGTTTGCCCGCGGTGGTGTGTCTGGTGCTCGAAGCCTTTGCCGAACAGTTCGAATTTCGCCATATCCTTACCGGCAAACTTGGTGGTTTCGGCCAGCTGAGCGGCTCTCATGCCCTGCAGGGCGCTGATCACGAAATCATAGCTGTCCATTACTGCCTTTGTGGTGGCTTCTTTGGTTTGCGCTACGGTTTTTTCTGCCGATACATCTTTACCCAGCGGACTTGCAACACCGCTTCCCATCGAGGCAAAGAAGTAGTTGGCATCGGCCAGATGCAGCATTTGCTGGGCAAAGTTGCGCATTTCGGGTGTTGGTTTAAAAGCGTAGCCATCGGCAGGCATAGCGTCGAGGTAAGCTTTGGTGTAGGCTTTGGCACGGGTGAACTCAGCGGCAAGGCCGGCCTGGGTAAACTGTGCATGCACCTGACTGCACGCAAAAGCTACCAGCATGGTTAGTAATAATAGTGATTTTTTCATGTTGTTGATCTTTATGTTTTGTAATCGGTTAAGCGTTTTCAGGTTGACGCAGGGGGGGCTTGCTGCGGGTTCAAACCGGCATAAAACTAATTAAAGTTATGAAACTTTAAGCTACCGGCATAACTTATTAATAATAGCTTCATGCTGCGGATACATGCTTAAAAGCCTGGCTTTTTCTGCCATTTCAAAATCGGTGAACTCGAAGCCTGGTGCTACGGCACAGCTTACCAAAGTAAAGCCGCTGCCCGATGGAATATTGGCCCCAAACCATGAGCCAGCGGTAACTATAGCCGATAAATTACCTGTTTCGGTGTCAGACAACTCTATGATATTATAAGTGCCATCGGGGGTGATGACATGGATATTTAACGGATCGCCCTTATGAAAATACCAGAGCTCATCGGAGGTGATACGGTGGAAGCCTGAATAATCAGCATCCTCCAGCAGATAATAGATAGAGGTGCAGGCCTTTTTGAAAGCGCAAAGCGGCGTAGAAGTAACTTCTATTTCGGAACGGAAGACTTCTTTATAGTAGCCGCCTTCAGGATGAGGCTGAAGTTGCAGGCGGTTGATCCAGTACGCGGCGGCATTCATAGTCCACCAAACTTACGAAGTTTCAAAAACTTCGTAAGTTTTTTGTGCCAGCGTTTTATAATTGTGTTTTTTTGATGGCAGCGTCCAGATCTTTCTTAGGGTCGTCGGCCAGAAATGCACCTACACGTTCATAGACGGGTAATTTGGTGTTGGCGCTTACCTCGGCTGCAGGACCGGAATCGCCGCCGAAGAACTTAGCCATATCCCAATTTATCTTAAAATAAACCTTCAACGGTTTTTTATTTTGTTCGAGGATACAGTTAAAAACGTCGTAGGGGTGCTTGTCTTTGTAAACCAGACTTTGGCCCTGCATCTGGATATCGAAGCCATCAACCTCTATCTTACGGAAGATCAGGTACTCTTCATCAATCGATTTTACAACGTATTCGTCTTTTATATCGGGCCACATGTAAGCCGGGTCGAGGTGATTATGATTGATGAAGTAGGCCCAAAGGCAGGCATCCCTTGTGGCCACCATGAGGTAGCGTTTGTCGGGAAATTCTTTCATGGCATCGAGGCCAGTAGTGTAAGCGTCGGCGAAATCGAGCTTTAGCTCATAAACACCCATAAGCCTGCTGTATGAAGCAGATTTTGGAATATTTACGCCAGGCTTATTAAAGGCAATAGCTTTTTTAAAACACCATATCGCCGAATCGAGCTTTTTCTCGGCGATGTAGAGAACGCCTAAAAAGTGATAGCTGCCATGAAAGGTGGAGTCCTTTTTTATGGCAAGCAGAAATGCAGCCTTCGCAGCCGGTATATCCGATTTAAAAATATCGAGCCCGGTGCGGAATTCGATGGATGGTTCCTGTTGCTGACTGAAAAGCCTGGCCGGCGTTGTCAGCAATAAAAAGATTAGGCCAAAGTACTTGCGCATAATTGGAGGTTTGGTTGATATTACTAATATAACAAAACCTTTTGATAATATTTGTGCCCGCGTTGGTGTTGTCACCAACGCATTGAGCAATGCCATGGCATCGCCAACCTAAGCATCATCAAGTTGTTGGTGACAACACCAACAACGGCCGGGCCGGTGAAATAACTATCAAACCGGTATTTCCACATCGGCGGTTTTTACTTTTTTTTCTGTAAGCCAAAGGATGATCAGCATAAGCAAACCTATGGCGAAGAAACAATCGAGTGTCAGGGCCGAATAGCGCATTTCACGAGTACGGGCTTCAACAAAGCTAAAACAGAACAAACCTGTCACGATGGATAGTTTTTCGGTAACATCATAAAAACTGAAGAACGAAGCGGTATCAGGAATGTTGGGCGGCAGATACTTGGAGTAAGTTGAACGCGACAGGGATTGTACGCCGCCCATTACCAGGCCCACTACGAATGCGGCTACATAGAACTGCATTTCGGTAGTGATGAAATAGACAAGGCAGCAGAGTACCGTCCAGATGGCTATCAGAACTATGAGCGTGCGCACGTTGCCGTATTTTGCCGACGACAGCGAGGTTAGCCAGGCACCCAGGATAGCTACGACCTGGATAACGAGGATGATACCGATCAGATCATCATCAGGCATGTGCAATTCTTTTGCGGCAAAGCTGGCGGCTACAAGCAGAATGGTTTGTACGCCTACTGAGTAAAAGAAGAAAGCCGACAAAAAGCGTTTGAGCAGCGGCATCTGCTTTACCTTACCGAATACCTTGGCCAGCTCCTTAAAGCCGCCGGTAAGCACGTTATAATTATGCGACCCGGCATTCGGCTCGCCCTTTGGCAGCATGATGAATGGGATAATGGCAAAACCTATCCACCAGATCCCAACTATCAAAAAGGCAATACGGGCGGGCAGGGCATCGTCATGAATGCCGAACCAAAGCGGTTTGAGCACCGGGATAAAGCAGGTAACCTGCACTACGATGCTACCGAGAAAGCCGTAGATAAATCCTTTAGCGCTTACGGCGTCCTGCTGATCGACGGTGGCGATTTGGGGGAGATATGAGTTATAGAATACAAAACCGCCGCAATAGCCGATGGAGGCCAGTCCGAAGAAAATGAGCGGCAGCTCGAGTGCGCCGCCGGGTTTGAAGAAATATAATCCGCCGCAGGCCAGCGCGCCCATCCAGGTGAACAATTGCAGGTAAATCTTTTTGTTGCCGCGGTAATCGGCAATGGATGTCAGTATCGGCAAAATGGCGACCACAATGAGGTACGACAGCCCTAAAACGAACGTTTGCAGCACGGTATTGACGTATTGATGCCCGAAGAACGTTACCATATTGCCGTTTTTGGCATTGGTGGTTAACGCGACGTAATAAGCGGGAAATATGGTGGATATGATGACCATGTTGTACGATTGATTAGCCCAATCGAACATGCACCATGCCCAGATGGTTTTTTTGTTATTCTTAGCTTCCATTTGCAGGGCTAAAAATATGGAAAATTAGTGATTGGTCATTGGGGATTAGTCGTTAGATCATTGTTGTGGCGAATGGCGTATTGGCGGTAATGCATTAGCGCAACACACCCCTGCACTCCCGAGAGGGGAATGGCTCGGGCTTTTTTTAAAATCGAGAGCTTTCTACAAAAAAGGCCCCTTGCGGAGCCTTTTCTATCAAAAACCAATCAGTCAGCACTTATTATTCCCTGCCCTGGTTTAATACCTGCAACGCCTGTTCGGGCGAAGAAAGGTAAAGCTGGTATAAATCGGCGGTTTGGCCTACGTGTATTTCGTACTCGTCGTTTTGGAAACCTGCTGCCAGGTCTTCTGCTACCTGTGATGGAGGAATAC
>DATCQV010000128.1:0-30644 GCA_036569325.1 Mucilaginibacter sp.
TATAAAACAAGCATGCAATTTTGGCGTTTCCAAATCACAACTACCTGAGTTATGATCGCTTAAAATATCCGATAGTAATAGGGCAGTTAATAGTTAATTGTGGCCGGAAAATACGCGAGGTATTTTCCGGCTTCTTTTTTAATAAGCTTTGATTTCTACTGTATTTCAGCGTATTATATAAGTACTTATATAATATGAACGCGTATCCCGGTAATATTATTTATAATGAAGAATATGCTTAATGGCATAATCTTTATAGGGTTTCCGGCAATTAAACCGGGCCCTGAAATGCAAATTACATACCGTCAAAGTAGCGCCCTCCTTACATTATCTAAGCCTGTTGGTAGTGCGTTTCACAATCGTCTGTAAAAAAAAATAGATTCAGATCCCGTTTTTTTAGCAAGACCTGGCCAAACACGTTTAGCTCATGTCTTTTTTTAAATGCGGAACGAGCTAAACCGCCTTTAGGGTGAGTCGTTTTTCGACGTGGAACACCTAAAACCGTGTTTAGGGTGAGTCGTTTTTTGATGTGGAACAGGCTAAACTACGTTTAGGGTGTACCCATTTTTTACTGATTTTAAGTAAGAAAACAGTCTTATCTTAACTGAAAACCAGTTTTTGAGCCAAAATGGCTAATAAGTATAGAGTTTGAAAGAGCGGAAAGTATCTAATCTCGTCAGGCATTCATATTCTATCACCTTGTCATTATAAGGAACGAAGCAATCTTCTCGCATTTATAACCGCCGGTTCATTGGTACTAAAACGCTGGCAACGGGGCTGCCGCGCTATCGTTTGCTATGGCGAATCTTTTATCTGTCCTCGGTAGGTGCCCGAAGTATGGGCGCAAAAGGCCTCTATGCCATGCCAGCCCGTGGGCAATATCTTTAAGGAAGTTTATGTGAAATTATAAATAAGTCCGGGATCGAACATCCGAACTCCGAAATGAGAGTCTCAAATATACGGAAAATCCCCCACTTATCCCATTAATTCCCATGCACTTTTATACCCGCCGACGGCCTCCGCATACGCGATCAGATCAGCATAAAACCGCAAACTGGCCAGCGTTGAACTATCCCCAATCACCATCAGCTTTTTCTTAGCGCGGGTAATGGCTACGTTCATCCGGCGGATGTCGGAAAGAAAACCAATATCCCCGCCCGTATTGCTGCGCACCATGCTGATATATACCACATCGCGCTCCTGCCCCTGGAAACTGTCAATGGTATTTACCGATATCTTTGAAACAAAAGGCGACAGCTCGCCGGCGCTCAAAAGCAATTCCTGCAAAATCCTGATCTGTTCTTTATAGGGCGAGATCACCGCCACGGTAGGAAAGGCCTCCGTGCTTAGCGTACCAGCCAAACCAATTAAATGTTTCATCAAAAACGCGGCCTCCTCCGGGTTAACCGAACTGGTGCCCTCCTGCTTCTCCTCAAAACCACAGCCCGCCGTATCGATAAAGGTAAACGGCGCATCGCCGGCAAATAACAATTGCTTCGCTACGGATGCATGAGCCGTCAATTGCCCCTCATAAAACTCCTTCGACGAAAAGCCCATAATTGTCTCATTCATACGGTACTGCTCATTCAACAGTGTCACCGCCTCCGGATGCAAGGCCACGCATTTTTCCAGCAGGGTAGTGCTCAATCCCCCGCGCGCAGCCTCTGCCGATTTAATGGTCGGCGGTAATTGCAGATGGTCGCCCGCCATAATTATTTTTTGCGCTTTCAGTATCGGGATCCAGCAGGCGGGCTCAATGGCTTGTCCGGCCTCGTCAATCACTACCGTATCGAACTTCACGTCGCGTACTGTATAATGGTTCGAGCCCACGAGTGTAGCAGTGATAACCTGAGCTTTGGCAACCAGGTCGTCGATAATAAATTGTTCGGTCTTCTCCACCTCCCGCATAATTTTGTGCGCCTCGTCAAACAGAGCCTTCCGCTGATCGCGCTCTGCCTTGCCAAAATTGCGCTTGTATTTATGCGCCATATTCTTGTATTCCGACGCTTGCTTTTTCAGCTGCTTAATGTTCTTTACATAACTGTGCCCGGCCATTTTGCTATCCAGCGTTAACTCCGTCAATCTCTCCGACACCCGCGCCGGGTTGCCGATACGCAATACATTCAATCCCTCCAAACTCAATTTCTCGCTCAGCAGATCAACCGCCGTATTGCTCGGCGCTACCACCAGAACCTGTTTGCCGTTCTTTACGATCAAAGCCTTAATAGCCTGCACTAATGTAGTAGTTTTCCCTGTCCCCGGGGGGCCATGCACAATAGCAAGATCCTTCGCCGACACAATATTTTGCACCGCCGCCTGCTGCGAAGGATTCAATCCGACAGTTTTCACAGGCTCACTGGCGGCTTCAAATACAGGCTTGTCATCGCCAATCAAGATCCTTACCTGCCGCCCTTCAGGTTTTTCTTTTTGTGCGGATGCCAGCTTAACGGCATTCTGCATCTCATCGTAACTGTTGTTATCGAAAAGCAATTCCACACCAAGTTTTCCATCCCGGCTCCAATCAGGAAGCTCATCCGCAAAAACGGTGATCTTTAAACGATTGCCGCCCTGGTAAGTAACCGTTCCTTCAATACGGTCGGTCTTTGGGTTATGGTTAGAAAACAACACCGCCGGAGCCCCGAACCTGAACTGATGCGCCACATCCTGGTGCGTGGTACGCTCTATCTCGACGCTGGTATAATCCCCCCGCGCCGGCTCCGTACCGCGAATTGCAATCGGGTACCACGTCAGCCCATTGGCCCGGCGGTCTGTTATCGGCGCAGATTCGGTAAGTTTCAGGTAAGAAGCACGGTCATCATCCCGCTCGATCTTTAACAGATCGAGCAGCTTTTTAAAATAAGGCATCCGCAAAGATGGGGTTTTATGCCTGAAGCTGAAAGCTTCGGCAATGCTTTACCACGAGTTACGCTGCGCTAAACTCGCGGCAGTTGGGGGCTCCTTACAATGACGTGATTTTAAATCTTGTTATCAGAACAATGCCAAAGGGTTGCCACCGTCAGCAGAAGAGCTTCGGGAAAAAGCGGACAAAACCGTGGCCTAAAGCGTCGGCCAAAGGGCATAGGAAATTTTTGCATCCACGGTAGTAAAGCGACAAGGTAGCCCGGCAAAAATATTCCAGCCCTGTAAGGTTTTGGTAGCTTTGTGCGTGAAAGGCGTTGCGCGGCAAAGAAGCCTTTCTGCTGACTTGACTTTTTGGTTCTTTTGTGTCAAGACAAAAGAACAAAGCCTCCGCGGCGATTGAGCGGGTGGATGCTTAGGCGGATTGAACCAAAGTCACATGCGGCGGACGATGCTGGTAGGTAATGCACTGGCGCCAATGCATAGTCCGTAAGCATGGCGTATAAGATTTCTCGCTCTCGCTCGAAATGACAGCCGGGGAGAGAAATAACATTAACAAAAAAAAATCCCGCTTTCCTTTCCGAAAGCGGGATTTCAATATCAAAACAAAAGCTTATTACCTTCCTCCACCATTCCGCGGATCAGATTTCGCTTTCAGCACATATTCATGCGGAGGCTCAACGCCTAATAAATTCCTCACAAAATAATCCCAGCGGCGGCGCATCATGTACGACGAATACTGCCCGTAACCATGCGGACTGTTCGGAAATACCACCAGGTCATAATCCTTACCGGCTTTTTCCAATGCTTCAATTACTAATAAGGTATTGTACGGTGGCACGTTATCGTCCAGTAAGCCGTGAGCCAGCATCAGCTTGCCTTTCAGGTTTTTAGCTATGTTCTGGTTAGCTTGCTCGGCATAGTTCGAATTGCTTACCAAACCGTCGTAACGTTCGCCCCAGTCGTCCTCGTAGTTCAGGTTTTCATGGTTACCCGATTCAGCGATCCCAACCTTAAAGAAATCAGGATAGCGGAACATCGCCCCCGCAGTAGCAAAACCGCCGCCCGAGTGACCCCAGATCCCTACGCGGGTTGTATCGATATAATTAAAACGCTGCGCCAGCTGACGGATGCCGCCAACCTGGTCGGCCAGTGTGTTTTGGGCCATATCGCCGTAGCTCATATCATGAAAGCTCTTGGAGCGCAGCGGGTTGCTGGTACCTTCAATCAGCACCACCACAAAACCCAGCTCGGCCAGTGCCTGGTTATCGCCCCTCGATGCCGAGAAGCCCCAGTTGCCGCCAACACTACCACCCTGCGGACCCGGATAGATATAATCGATCACCGGGTATTTTTTGCCCTGCTCCATTTTGGTAGGGGTGAACATCAAGCCGTAAATATCAGTTGTACCGTCGTGTGCCTTAACCGAGAATGGTTTAACCGGTTTCCAGCCTTTTGCTTCCAGGCGTGATACATCTGTCTTTTCCAGCTGAGTGATCATCTTGCCGTTCATATCGCGCAGCACTGTCACACCCGGAACATCAGGTTTCGAATATGTATCGATAAAGTAGTTACCGCCCGGCGACAGCTGCACCTGGTGCGTGCCTTCTTCGGGAGTCAGGTTAGCAAAATGTTTACCGTCGAACCCGATCTTGCAGAACTGTGTGAAATAAGGATTTTCAGCCTCACGACCGTCAGCCAGGAAATACAGCATGCGGTTTTTCTCGTCAACCTTCAGCAGGCGGGTCACTACAAAATCACCTTTGGTGATCTGGTTTTTCAGCTTGCCGGTAGTCGCATCGTACAGGTACAAATGTCCCCAGTTGTCGCGCTCCGAATACCAGATGATCTCGTTGCTCTTATCCAGGTAACGCCAGTTGATAGCACCCTGGCCCGACTCAAACTGAGTTTTTACGGTCTCCTCAAAAACCTCGCGCACTTCGCCGGTATTGGCATCGGCAATGCGTACTTTCTCATTTTTATGATCACGCGAAGTAGATACAAAGGCCACCTTCGAATTATCTGAGCTGAAATAAATATCGTCCAGAGTACCGCTGCTGGCGATATCGTCGCTCAGTGTAGCACGGTGCGGATCAGGAGCAACCTTGGTCATTATCACTTTCGGGTTGTCAACGTCGATGATACAACGCTGGATCATCGCAATGTCCTTATCGCCTGGCAGCGGATATTTCCATGCCTTCAGGGTAGGGTTACCCACGTTTGTAGTAACCAGGTACATGTCTTTCACCTTGCGCTGGTCCTGTTTAAAGGTGGCGATCTTCTTAGAATCAGCCGACCAGATCAGTATCGCCGCGTCGCTGTGTTTCCAGCCTGCATTATCGGTTGCATAGCCATAATCTTTAACACCATCGGTAGTTAATTGCGTTTCCTTTTTGGTATCGAGGTCGCGTACCCAAAGGTTCCAGTCGCGGATGAACGCAGCCTTTTTGCCATCAGGCGAAATGTTTTCGATACCTGCGCCACGACGACCGCCCGCACGACCGCCACGCCCGCGGCCCCCGCCTGCAACGGCAGAATTATCTTCAGTTATTTTGTAAGTATCCAGATCGGCAGCCCATTGTTTGCCATTGGCCTCGAATATTACCGATTTGCCATCCGCCGAATAGCTGATGCTGTTAAACGGCAGTGTTACCCCGGTATATTCCGTACCGGTAGTTTTCGACAACGCGGCGGCCAGTTTTTGATGATCGAAAGCCGCCGTGCGCGTGCCTTTGGCAGGGTTAACCAGGAAAAACTCGGCTCCGTGAGGACCAAGATTGCGGTACCAAAAAGTTCCGTTGGGGAGCCACTCGGGGCGTACGCCATTGTTGTCTACAAAAGGTTCGGTGCCATAACTCAGAAAGCTTTCGGCGCGCTCATAGTCCTTAGCGGTGAGCGGTGAGCCCTGCTGGGCATGGACAGATAACACCAATGCACATGGTATTACCGTGAGTAAAAATTTGTTCATAATTAATGGTCAGTTAATAGCAAACCAAGCTACAGCAAAATAATAGCTTTCACAAATTTCGGCGCGTATGTAATATCATTGTGGCAGAACTGTCGGGTATGGCCCTTTTAAGAGAAGACACAATGTATTGTGTCTCTATACGATAACGTCTCTCTGTAGAGACGCAATACATTGTGTCTCTGAATAATTCGCAAACAAAAAAGGTGTCAAGCTTTCACTCAACACCTTAATATTTTCTTTGGTAGACTTCGAAATCCCCAATTAATTGATCTCCAGCGTCACTACCGATTTCGCGGGCATCACTACCACCAGGTTATCACCGCTCTTTTTAGCGCCTTTAAAAGCAGCCAACGCAACTTTACCAGGTTGATCAAAAGTATTGATATCGGTCAGCGCGCCCGAGGTGAGCACCTGGCCGGTAACGGTTTTCCATTTGATATCTTTTAAAGAAGTGGTGATGGTGATGTCTTTATGCGGATCGAGGTTTACCAGCGAAATATGCACCTTGCCTGCTGCATCCTGCGATGCCGAAGCATTCACGGCCGGCAGCTTTTTATCGCCTAAAACATAATCAGGAGATTTCAGGTCGATAGGCATAAATTTGGCATCCTGGTGCACCTTATACATGTCAAAAATATGATAAGTAGGGGTGAGCAGCATCTTTTCCTTGTCTGTCAGGATGAGCGATTGCAGCACGTTAATGGTTTGTGCCAGCGCAGCACCGCGTACACGGTCGCAATGGTTGTTAAAAATGTTAAGGTTACAGGCAGCTATCAGCGCATCGCGCAGGCTGTTTTGCTGATACAGGAAACCTGGGTTGGTGCCGGGCTCCACGTCTGTCCAGATCCCCCATTCGTCAACCACTAAGGCCACATGTTTTTTAGGATCGTATTTATCCATAATGGCTGCATGCTTGGTCACCAGTTCATCCATGTGCATACACTTGACCATCGTTTCGAAATACTCGTCCTCGCTGAACTTGGTAGCCGAGCCTTTGTGGCTCCAATTGCCGGTTGGTACGGTATAATAGTGCAGCGAAATACCCCACATATCCCAGTTGGGGATGTTTTTCATAATCACTTCAGTCCAGTTATAGTCGTCGGCGTTAGGTCCGCTGGCAATTTTTTTCAATGGTGCGCCCGGATAATTTTTAGCGAATGATGCATAGCGTTTAAACTGGTCTGAATAAAATTCTGGTGTCATACTGCCGCCGCATCCCCAGCTCTCGTTGCCGATCCCCCAAAAGGTAACCTTGTAAGGCTCCGGATGACCGTTTTGCTTGCGTAGTTCGGCGATGGTGCTGTTGCTGTTCGAGTTCACATACTCTATCCATTTCGACATTTCTTCAACCGTACCACTGCCTACATTGGCGGCAATGTAAGGCTCGCAGCCCAGCAGGTCGCACAGTTGCAAAAATTCGTGCGTGCCAAAGCTGTTATCTTCGGTAACACCGCCCCAGTTGGTGTTCACCATGCGCGGCCGCTGCTCCCGCGGGCCTATGCCATCGCGCCAGTGGTACTCATCTGCAAAGCAGCCGCCCGGCCAGCGCAGGCTCGGGATCTTTATTTTTTTCAGCGCATTTACAATATCCATGCGGATGCGGTCTTGTTTTTCTACCGGGAGATCTTTATCTACCCAAAAACCGCCATAAATACCATGACCCAAATGCTCGGCAAATTGACCGTAAATATATTTACTGATGGTCAGCTTCGAATCGGTGCTGACAGACAAGGTAGCGGTTTCCTGGCTGTAGGCTGTAAAAACCATGCAGGCAAAGCAAAGGGTAAGGAATTTTCTCATGAGGATTGGTTAGTTGGTTTTAATAATTGTAAAAATAACACTTAAAACAAAAAAAAGAAATTTTATTTAATACTTTAAATTAGTACTGCTATATGATGAGGATAAAATTGTTCTTAATTATTGCCTGCGTTATAATAATGGCAGGCTGCAAGCCCAACGTTAAGCCCGAGGCTGTTTACGGCAAATGGCGTTACATCAAAATTGAGCACAATCACAACGATCCGCCGGAGATCGGCGAAACCGAACTCAAAAAGCAGCAGGCTTCTATCGAGTTTACAAAAGACAGTAAGTTCACCATCATGTGGGGCGGCCGGCCATTATCGCACGGCACATTTATGGTTGATGAAGACAAGATCCAGATCACCGAAATCCTTCCTGATAACACCATGCGCAAATTCCCGTTCTATGTAACGGAGCTTAGCGATAACAAAATAGTTTTTGAAACCAGAACGGGCGTAAATCCAAAGGTGACGGCGGTGAGGGAATAAGGAAAGTTAGCTGTTTTGAGTTGGCAGTTGGTTTTTTCCTTCAACCTATCTTGTCATCTCGAACGATAGTGAGAGATCTTAAACGCCTTGCATCCAGACTATGTATTGGCGTTAATGCATTGGTAGTAATGTCGCCCGTATAGGATTTCTCGCTCACGCTCGAAATGACAAGGAAAGAATGATTCCCCATCCTTCTTTCCGCGCAGCGAAGAGAGGGTGGCCGCGCAGCATTACCGCCAATCCATCACTATCAAAAAAAGTTGAAATATATGGTGATATTTACTCCCAGATCCGCACATATCAATAAAAACCAACACCATGGCCGAAACAGATATTTCAATAGCCACACCAGCCCATCGCGAAAAGCTGTTCATCGCCTTGTATAAAAGCGCGTTCCCGGCGGTGGCGAGGTACGTGAACAAAATGGGCGGCACCTTCGACGAGGCGAAGGATATTTTCCAGGATGCGCTGGTTATCTATTATGAAAAAGCCGCAGCAGGTACCATTATATTGAACACCAACGAACAAGCCTACCTGCTGGGCATCAGTAAAAATTTATGGCTGAAGAAATTTAAGGAGAACAACCGCTCCGCATCATTAGATGGGGTAGAGACCGCCGACCTGGAAGAGGAACACGCATCCGAATCAAAGCTGATGAGCTTCCTCGAAACTGCCGGCAAAAAATGCATGGAACTGCTCCGCTCGTTCTATTACGATCAGTTACCATTAGCCGACGCCGCAAAGCTATTCGGGTTTTCGGGGGTACGCTCGGCAACCGTACAAAAATACAAGTGTCTGGAAAAAGTAAGAGAAACCGTTAAAGAAAAATCACTGACCTATGAGGACTTCCTTGCTTGAAACCGAACAGATAGAAGCACACCTGCTGCAACGATCAGCCCCAGCCCATGCGCTGCTGTTCGATGCGAAGCTCCTTCTGAATGATGACCTTGCCGATAAGTTGAATTGGCAAAAGGCAACCTATACGGTAATAAAAAACTACGGTCGTAACCAGCTGAAAAAGGAAATAGAAGCCGTTCATCAAAGCCTGTTCAGCGAGGCGCGGCACCGGAGCTTCAGCGAAAAAATACGGCGCATCTTCTCAAAAAAGTAAACTAATAGTTTTATGAATATCGATAAAAACGAGTTCCGCAAATTTGCGGAGGGCCATTGCCATGTCAAATCCGCTCCGCTCGATCATTACATTTCCTCTGTCGAACGCAGCAGCATCAGGATGTCGATGACGCCCTACATCACCGAGGAACGCGAGTTGCGTGTAGCCCAGATGGACGTATTCTCCCGCCTCATGATGGACCGCATCATTTTCCTCGGTACGGCAGTTGATGATAATTCGGCCAATATTATCCAGGCTCAGCTGCTATTCCTGCAATCGACGGATCCTAAGAAGGATATCCAGATGTACATCAACTCACCCGGTGGGTCGGTGTATGCAGGCTATGGCGTTTACGATACTATGCAGCTCATCAGTCCCGATGTGGCCACCATCTGCACCGGCCTCGCCGCCTCTATGGCCTCGGTATTATTATGTGCCGGGAAAGCCGGCAAACGCGCTGCCCTTAGCCATGCCCGTGTGATGCTGCACCAGCCGCTCGGTGGTGTACAGGGCCAGGCGTCGGATATTGAGATTACCGCCCGCGAAGTGTTAAAAGTAAAGAATGAGCTATACACTATTCTTTCTAAACACAGCGGTCAACCTTACCAAACCATCCACGACGTATCCGACCGTGATTTTTGGATGCGCGCCCATGAAGCAAAAGAGTTTGGGATTGTGGATGAGGTGCTGGGGGAAGAATAGTTAATCAAACCAATATCCACCCTGTCATCTCGAACGATAGTGAGAGAACTTAGGAATCATGCATCCGGGCTATGCATTAACGCCAATACACCAGCGGTAATGAAAAATGTCTAAGATTTCTCGCTGTCGCTCGAAATGACATGAGCGAAAAAAACGATTACTCAATATAACTCTCCAGCATCTTAAAGCCCGATACCGTCGTCAATTCAACCTTATCAATCACCTTCGGCAATAAAATACAATCGCCCATTTTAATATCGTACGATGCATCGCCGGCTTTCAACGTAAGTGATCCTTCCAGGCAGGCATAGATCACAAACGAATCCAGGTTGCTGTAATCTTTGGTGGTATCGGTATTAAAATCAAGCACGTTAGTGGTAAAATACGGACAGGTTACCAGATGAACGGTTTCGTTCTTTTCAGGCTGATATTTGGTTTTGTATTCAGGGTAAAGCTTGTAATCGATAGCGGCAAGGGCCTCTTCGGTATGCAGTTCGCGTTTATGGCCTTTATCGTCCACCCGGTCGAAATCATAAATACGATAGGTAATGTCTGATGTTTGCTGTATCTCGCAAATGAGCAAACCCTTGCCAATTGTATGCACACGGCCGGCCGGCAAAAAGAACACGTCACCTGCGTTGGCGGTTTCGCGGTTCAGTACATCCATTAAATGGCCGCTGTTAAATTTATCGAGGTATTTCTGCTCGGTCATTTCCTGGTTGAAGCCGGAGATCAGAGTCGAACCGGGGTCTGATTCTATCACATACCACATCTCGGTTTTCCCGAACGAGTTATGACGTTTTTTTGCCAGCTCATCATTCGGGTGCACCTGGATGGAAAGGTCATCATTAGCGTCGATAAACTTTACCAGCAGCGGGAAAATATCGCCGAAATGCGCATACACCTTTTCGCCAACCAGCTCGCCTTTAAACTTTACCAGCAATTGATCTAACGATTCACCGGCCAAAGCACCATCGGCCACAACAGAAACGTCAGACTTAACGCCCGAAATTTCCCAGGTCTCGCCGCAATTAGGCAGATCGCCGAAATCTTTATGAAGATAGGTTTTGATCTTCTGACCACCCCATATCTTGTCTTTAAATATGGTCTTGAATTTTAAGGGATATAATGCCGACATAGTAAATATTTAAGATGCAAAGGTACCTAAAACCACCAACTAAATCCATAACACACGCAAAGTATTGTGTGTTTACAAAATAAACAAGGCCAACCAGATATTCCGGTCGGCCTTGTTATTTGTATTAACAGAGGGAATTACTTACCCAATTTTGCTTTCAGATTCTCGTCAATAGCTGCCAAAAACTCTTCGGTGTACAGGTAATCGGTACCGTGTTCTACTTTTGGTTTAATGGTGATGGCGAGGTCTTTGGTCATTTTGCCGCTTTCAACGGTTTCGATACAAACCTGTTCCAAAGTTTTGCAGAAATTGATCAGCTCCTGGTTATTATCCAGCATACCGCGGAACTCCAAACCACGTGTCCATGCAAAGATCGACGCGATAGGGTTGGTAGAAGTTGGTTTGCCGGCCTGGTGATCGCGGTAGTGACGGGTTACGGTACCGTGGGCAGCTTCTGCTTCCATTACGGTGCCATCCGGAGTAACCAGGGTGGAGGTCATTAAGCCTAATGAACCGAAACCTTGCGCTACGGTATCGCTCTGTACGTCGCCGTCGTAGTTTTTACAAGCCCAAACAAAGTTACCGTGCCATTTCAGGGCCGATGCAACCATGTCATCGATCAGGCGGTGCTCATAAGTCAGCTGGTTAGCTTCAAATTCCAGTTTAAATTCATTGTCGTAAATCTCCTGGAAAATATCTTTAAAACGGCCATCATATTTTTTCAGGATGGTGTTTTTAGTCGACAGGTATAAAGGCCATTTTTTCAGCAAAGCCTGGTTAAAGCAGGCACGAGCGAAACCTTTGATCGATTCGTCGGTGTTGTACATGGCTAAAGCAACGCCGTCACCTTTAAAATTAAATACTTCGAACGATTGCTCGGCGCCGCCATCTTCGGGAGTGAAGGTGATGGTGAGCTTACCTTTGCCTTTGGTAACGAAATCGGTAGCGCGGTACTGATCGCCAAAAGCATGACGGCCGATACAGATAGGAGCAGTCCAGTTTGGTACCAAACGCGGCACGTTCGACATTACGATAGGTTCGCGAAACACAGTACCATCCAGAATATTACGGATAGTGCCGTTTGGCGATTTCCACATTTGTTTCAAACCAAATTCTTCCACACGCGCCTCATCGGGCGTAATGGTAGCGCATTTAATGCCTACGCCGTATTTTTTGATAGCGTTGGCAGCGTCGATAGTAACCTGGTCGTCGGTTTGGTCACGGTACTCTAAGCCAAGATCATAGTATTTGATATCCAGATCAAGGTAAGGGATGATCAGTTTATCCTTTATGAATTTCCATATGATGCGGGTCATTTCGTCCCCGTCCAGTTCAACAACCGGATTTTCTACTTTAATTTTCGACATAATGCTCTTTATTAATTTAGTGGTGCCAAATATATAAAATTGATTGACGTGTAGTTAGCGGTGAATAATGAGTTTTTCGGCAATTGTTAATTGATGAGTTTTAGATGACGGAGGGGAGAGATTTTAGAGTTAAGAATCAAGAAGTCAAGAGACAAGAAGAAGAGCCAAGAATCAGCAGCCGGCAACCAGAAACTAAAACGAATGTCCCACCCGCGTCATTGCGAGGTACGAAGCAATCTCTATACAGGACATTCCTACTAATGTATCCGAACAACGCATTGGCGCTTATGCAAAGTTCAGAGATTGCTTCGTACCTCGCAATGACGCGCGGGAAAGTCGTAATGACGCTGTGTTATTTATTCTTGATTCTTGTCTCTTGACTTCTTGCCTCTCTTTTCCTGTCTTGATTCCTGGCTCTTGGCGCTCTCCTCCCTCCGTCAACTTTTATTTAAAAAATGCTGTTATTATAAACTTTGATGCTATTTTTATAAAATATAAATAACCCCTGGTTAAGTTGTTTCAAACCGCTTCGGTAAATTATGATAAAAACGCTCTACAGATCATTATTGCTTACTTTATTTGTTTGTGGTACTTCATTTATGGCAAAGGCGCAGTTAGGCTACAACTTTGCCCAATACGAGGTTGGCACCGCGGTAGGCTTGAACAAAGTTTATGGCGATGCCGAAACTGTTACCACTACCCAGTCTATCCATTTCAACTTTACCTATAACCCTACACCGTTCACCAATTTTGTGTTTGAGGCGCAATTGGGCAAGCTGCGCGGCGGCGATTCGGTGCAGACCAAATCAGGCAGGTATTTTAATAATGATTTCAGCGCCTTTATTCTCAGGGGACAGCTGCAATTAGGCGAGATCATGGACTATTCGCATAGCCCCTTTAAAAATGCATTGAAAAATCTTTACGTATCCGCCGGTCTTGGTTTGGTACGCAATCATATTACACAGATAAGCCGTACTTCAGAAAAGGTGCCCGGCTTTTTCACTGATGGCGAAGACAAAAGCCGCGAGCCATTCCTGCCCCTGCGCATCGGGTACGAATTCAAGCTTTTTAATAAATACGATCAGCCAAGCGCCAAGATCGATCTGGCCTATGGCTACAACTACATATTTGGCGACGGGCTCGACGGCTTTACCGCCGGTTCAAAAAAGGATGTATACTCGCAGATCACCCTCGGCGTAAAGTTTGCCATCGGTTCGGCTGATATTTCCTACCGAAAACAAATTACTTATTGATAGGTTGATTAAGTGAGCGGTTGATTGAGTTTACTAAGTTGATTAAGTTTGTTTGATATTTTTAACTATCCAACTTTACAACAAAATAACTTTACAACCCTTCAACTTTCAAACATTCCAACAACAAAGACCTATGAATATCGACCCATTTGACCCTGTATTTCCATCGGAAGAAGAAGACAGGGACCGCACCCTGAAAGACGAACTCGGCGAAACCATCGATAAAGAAGACCTGAGCTATAACCCCGAAGACGATAGCTTTGAGTACGACGTAAAAAGCGATGACCCGGATTATCAGCATCCCGACCCATACAATACGTCGGTGAAAAACGGCGAAGACTTCAATTCCACCTACGACGAGGCTAATCCCTACGACGCAGGCGACGAATACATTCCCAACGAATCGCTCGAAACCGATGTAGATAAATTAGGTATGCACATCGATAAAGGCGGAATAGTCGACCTCGACAAAGCCGACCGTGCCCTGGCTCACACCCCCGAAGATGACCGCGACGACCTGGACGAGGAAGGCTACCCTAAGAATGACAGGCCGGATAAAAGAAGATAATCTGATTTCGGATTTTAGAATTACGATTTACGAATCCGGGGATTCGATTTTTGATTCATAAATAAAAAACGTCATGCTGAATTTATCTCAGCGTGACGTTTTTTAGTAATGAAAGCGCATTTGTGCTATCACTATCGTCTCCATAGATCAAATTTAAAGCTAAAAATCAATAATGGCAAAATAAGTATCCAATATGATAATGCCATAAAAAGAGTGATTCAGGAAGATCGCTTTTTTATTAAATACGAAATCGAAGATCCTGTATCAAACCTACTTCTTCCCTTCAGCAATCACCTCGCTGTTCAAACGCACATATTCTTCGTTGTTGCCTTTTTTTGCCATATCAACACCTTCGGTTGCGGTGGCTACGGCGGCTGGCTTGTCGCCTTTTTTCAATAGTACACGGGCCTTCCAGAGCTTGGCTACATAAGGTGGCAGTCCGGGAATCTTTGCCATTTCTTCGGCCCAGGGCAGGGCTTTGCTCATGTCTTTGTTGTTGTTCCAGTAATAAACCACAGCATCGTAATACGGTTTTTTGGCGGTCTGCATTGCTGAATCAATCCTCGCCATTACTTTGGCATCGATATCTGTTGTGAGGTGGATGCTTAAAGCAGTATGTTCCCACATCAACTTCAGGTCGGCGCTGGTTGGGAAAACATTTTTAAACTGCATAGTGAAAGTTTCTTCGGTTTCTACCAGTTTAGCAGGCTTTACGGTAAAACGTAAATAATCATCGGCCTGGTTATAGCTGTAAGCGCCCCATTGCTGCGGCTTTTTGCTCAGGATGATGGTCCATTCGGTTTCGCCCGGTATGCTGAACAGGCCGTACTCGCCTGCGCTTACTTTATGGCCTTCCATAGTTACATCGTCGCTGAATTTGATTACAGTCGCCGAGTTTGCGCCTGTGCGCCAAACCTTGCCATAAGGTTCAACATAGCCAAATATTTTGCGTCCCTTCACATCAGGCCGTGAATAGGTCAGCGTCATTTTTCCAAGCCCGAACTCCTGGCTGATGGTTTGGGTAGAACTCTGTGAAGGTGTGATCTGCGCAAAACTGCTGAATGATAAGGCAGTAAACGCCAGCAATAAAATAGGTTTTAGTGGAGATTTCATCAGGTTAAAATTTTAGTGAAATTATTAAAAGAAAACGGGTTGCGGAATTAAAACTGAAACCAAATTTGCAGCTGATAGTCCACTTCGCACCTTACAGCAATGACAAACTTTTTAGTTTTTCATCCGCACATCCTTCATCCACGCATCCGCACATCTCTCCAAAATCATCCCCGCGTAATCTCCCCGTTACCGGCATACATTTCTCCTCCCCAATCATTATCTTTGCGCCAGTAACTGACAAAACTTATGCTTAAAGGATTTTTTAATGTGCCTGCTCCGCAGAACGAGCCGGTATTGAATTATGGCCCGCGCAGCGTTGAGCGCGCAGCCCTGAAAGCCGCCCTGGACGAGGCCCGCGCCCAACAGTTAGATATACCCATGTATATCAACGGCAAAGAAGTACGCACCGGCAAAAAGCTGGAAATACGCCCGCCTCATGATCATAAACACCTGCTGGCAACATTTTCTGAAGGCGATGCAAGCCATGTTACTGCCGCTATAGATGCCGCTCTGGCTGCAAAGGCCAATTGGGAAAACCTTCCCTGGGAGCAGCGTGCCGCCATATTTTTAAAAGCCGCCGAATTGCTGGCCGGTCCGTACCGTGCTAAGGTAAATGCGGCGACTATGCTCGGCCAGAGCAAAAATGCTTACCAGGCCGAGATCGATTCTGCCTGCGAACTGATCGACTTCCTGCGTTTCAACGTGGAATACATGACCGAGATCTACAAACAACAGCCTCCGGTATCAGGCAAAGGCGTTTGGAACCGCGTGGAGCAACGCTCGCTGGAAGGTTTCGTGTTCGCTTTAACTCCTTTCAACTTTACCGCCATTGCAGGTAACCTGCCAACTTCGGCTGCCATGATGGGCAACGTAGTGGTTTGGAAACCCGCCTACACACAGATCTATGCCGCGAACGTGCTGATGCAGGTTTTCAAAGAAGCAGGCGTTCCCGATGGCGTAATTAATCTTATTTATGTTGATGGTCCGGTTGCAGGCGAAGTGATCTTTAATCACCCTGATTTTGCTGGTATTCACTTCACCGGTTCAACCAAAGTGTTCCAGAATATCTGGCAAACCATTGGTAATAACATCCATAAATATAAAACTTACCCGCGCATCGTTGGCGAAACCGGCGGTAAAGACTTCGTGCTGGCCCACCCAAGCGCAGACGCCGATGTAGTAAGCACTGCATTGGTTCGTGGTGCATTTGAATACCAGGGACAAAAATGTTCTGCGGCATCAAGGGCTTATATCCCGGCTTCGCTGTGGCCTGCCGTTAAAGCCAACATGCAGCGCGATATCACCTCGTTCAAGATCGGCCCGGTTGAAGACTTCGAAAACTTCATTAATGCCGTTATCACCGAAGCGTCGTTCGACAAGCTGGCAAGCTACATCGATGCTGCGAAAAAAGACGAGAGCGTTGAGGTTGTTGCAGGCGGCAATTACGACAAAACCAAGGGCTGGTTCATCGAGCCAACCGTTTTAAAGGTTAACGATCCATATTACGTAACCATGTGCGAGGAGCTTTTCGGCCCTGTATTAACGGTTTATGTTTATGAAGATGATAAATTCGACGAGATCCTGGATATCGTAGACAAAACATCCATCTATGCCTTAACCGGTTCCATTATCTCGCAAGACCGTTATGCCATTGCCAAAGCAACACATCGCCTGCGCAACGCAGCCGGCAACTTCTATATTAACGATAAGCCAACCGGAGCAGTGGTAGGTCAGCAGCCATTCGGCGGTGCCCGTGGTTCCGGTACAAACGATAAGGCCGGCTCTATGATCAACCTGCTGCGCTGGGTATCGCCACGCACTATCAAAGAAACCTTCGATCCGCCAAAGGATTACAGGTATCCGTTTTTGGCGAAAGAAATATAGGGGGGAGAGCCAAGAACCAAGAGTCAAGAATCAAGACAGGATTAGAGACAAGAAGTCAAGATACAAGAGTCAAGACACAAAGGGTCAGTTTAATTAACTGGCCCTTTTACTTTTTTACTGAATCTCTTTTCTCCAGTCTTGGTTCTTGGCTCTTGGCTCTTGGTTCTTGGCTCTTGGTTCTTGGTTCTTGACTCTTGGTTCTTGACTCTTACTTCAGCCTAAACACTCCGTCTAAATTTTCATTATCATAGGCACTTACCTTCATGTCTGTTATTAAACCGGTTTTAAGGCTATACACCCAGCCATGAACACCGAGGCTCTGGTTGTTTTTCCACGCATTTTGAACGATGGAGGTTTTGCAGAGGTTATAAACGGCTTCAATCACGTTGAACTCTACCAAACGGTTAGAGCGTTCAGTCTGGTCAGCTATCGCATCCAGTTCGTCTTTGTGGAGGCGATATACATCCTTAATGTGGCGCAGCCAGTTGTCTATCAGGCCTACCTGCTGGTTGCCCATGGCTGCAATTACACCGCCGCAACCATAGTGACCGGTAACTACCACATGTTTTACCTTTAGCACGTTCACCGCATAGTCGAGCACCGAAAGCATATTCATGTCGCTATGTACCACTATGTTGGCAATATTGCGGTGCACGAAAATCTCGCCTGGAGGCATATTGGTGATCTGGTTAGCCGGTACACGGCTGTCGGCGCAGCCTATCCATAAAACGGGCGGAGATTGTCCTTTGGCAAGGTTCTCAAAATATTCCGGGTCAGCGTCTAATGTATTTTTTACAAATTCCCTGTTACCTTCCAGCAGCGAGTGGTATAGCTCGTTGGTCGAAGCTTGTGCATCGTTATTCATAGAATTTATTTAGTGATGTAAATTTAACGTTACAAACATAAGCTATAAAACCCAAAATTTTCAGGGCTGATGCCCGCAACTTATTGGTCTATCCGGCGCTTCAGCTTCCTTAGTTTTATTATAGTAAGATCATAATATAGTATCACCAGCAAAATCACCGGAACGATATAAAAGATAGCAAAATCTATCAGGTCGAAAAGCAGGCCGCCAACTATCGCGCCTGCCAGGTAAAAGCCGAGAATGGTGAGCCTGACATATATTTTATCTCTCACGGTTACCGTTTTTCTGGCCTTAGGATGGAACCATTCGGCAATATCCCCGCCCAGGTCGGTAAACAAGCCTGTAAGGTGCGACGTTTTGATGAGCCCGCCCGAAACCGTTGAAACGAGGCTGTTCTGCAATCCCATTGCAAACATGATAGAGCCTATTACTACCTCACGTTCAAGCGCTGTTTCGCTGTAGAAATTATGGCCATAAATGGCCACGAATAACAGCACTATGATCTCGATGACCACCGGGATGGAGTGCGCCTTATAATCGCTGGTATGCTTATACGACCGGATAATGAAACTCGACAAAAACGCCCCCGCAAAAAACAACAGCAACCAAACCAGAAACACAATGATATCCCTGTAATTCTGCTCAACAATATGTTTAGCCAGGTTGGCCACGTGTCCTGTTACGTTGGTGGTAAAAGCCAGGAAGGCTATCATCCCGGCTACATTGGTTATTCCAGCCGCCAATGCAGTTGACGATGCCAGCAACAGGTTTTCTTTAAGGGTACGTTCTTCTTTCGATCGTCTGAGCATGGCGGCAAGATAGGATAAAAAATAATCACACCACATGTTAGTCGGGATTTATAATCCCGGACTAAGAGCAGCGGATTTGCAATGCGCTAAATTCACTTGGATTACAAATCCCGAATTTCTATGGCCCGGAATTGCAAATCCGGACCAACGATAGTCACAAAGAACACTAAGGAAAAAGAAATTTAAATCGATTTTGACCTGATAAACTTAATCTCTCTGAAGTTGTCTTGACTCCTGGCCCTTGGTTCCTGACTCTAACCTCTAAACAAGTCTCACCGTAAACTTGGTACCCACATTAACGGTACTGTCTATCTTAATGGTGCCGCCCATCGATTCTATCTGGTTGCGGGTAATAAAGAGGCCGATGCCTTTCGCATCGCTGTTGGAATGGAAAGTTTTATACATGCCGAACACTTTGTCGCCATAACGTTCCAGGTCGATGCCGATGCCGTTATCCTCAAACAGCATGTAGATATGGTTATGATCTTTTAGTGTGCGGCAGGTAATGTGCGGCGGCCTGTCGGGGTGGCGATATTTCAGCGCATTGGTCAGCAAATTCTGGAAAATGCTTTCCAGGTATGCAGGGATATAGTCAATAACCGGGGCCTTGCTAAAGTCATATTCTATCTTCGCATCGGTCGAATCTATATTAGCCTGCAGAGCAGACATCACGGTTTTAAACACCCCTTCAAATTCAAGGGTTTTACGTTCCTTGTCGATATCGGTATGGATCATCACGATCTCGTTCAGGTGTTCAACGGTAGTAGCCAAACTGGCGCTGATAGATTTGATATGCGCAAACACTTCACCGCGGTCTTCTGCCGATTCGCTTTCATTGAACAGGTTCACCATAAACTGCAGGTTACCCGAATGCGAACGCAGGTTGTGCGATACGATGTAGGCAAAGTTTTGCAGGCGCTTGTTCTGATCGTTCAATGAATTGATTGACGATTGCAGCGCAATCCCCTTCTTTTTTATACTGTCGATATCCTGCAAGATACCGCGGATCTTAACGCATTTGCCATAATCGTCGATAATAGGGAGGCCTTTTGCCCGCACCCATATCACGTTATTTTTTGCCGATTTGAAAAGTACCTCCAGATCAAACGGCTTACAGAATTTTATAGCATTATCGATAGCCTCACTTACCAGCGGACGGTACTGCGGCTCAAAAAAGCTCACCGCTTCGTCAATGCTCAGCTTCAGCTGATCGTTCAGTTCATAAATATCAAAGGCTTCTTTCGATAGCCAGAGGCTCATGGTAGGCACATCTATCTCAAAGCCGCTGATCTTGGCAATGGTGCCGGTTTCGTTAAAAAGAAAATCGTTTTGTGCCGAGCGCAGGCTTAAGATCTTACTTTTATTGATGTTTACCAGCGATCCGGTAAACATCGCCACGCCGTTAGCCTCCCATTTTTTGGTAACGCTCTCAAACCACTGGTACCCTGCCGATTTGGTGAGCAGGCGTATTTGAACAGTATTGGTATTATCAGGTGTGCGGTTGTGTATGGCCTTTAAAAATACAGGCCTGTCGTGGTGGTAAAGTAACTCTTCGAGGAAAAAATTATAGGAACACGGAATCTCTCCGGGCACATAGCCCAAAATAGTATAAAACCCGGCCGACCACTTAACCTCTTTCGTGTTAACGTTGTACTCCCAGATCCCCGCGTTTAGTTGATCAATGATTTGAGCAAGATGGGACGCATCATCAGAATTAAAATTGTTTCCCACTGCAATACTCATGTTAAAATAAAACTCATATTACCTATAACCAATAGCTACCGGGTAGCAATAGAAAATTCTATGCCAAAAAATTTTGCAAGCTGAAGCCAGTGAGCCCGCTTAGTACGAAAAGCGGTCCAAAATGGTTAGCAATTATATTGAAAATGTTACGATGATAGCTAATTAGGTGCCCGAAAACCGCAAAACTTAATTATTAGTTACAACTTGCTTGCCTGATAGTTCATTCAGGGCATTCAGGCCTATCCACCTGGCGCTCTTAGAGTTCTGAGCAATAATACGATGGGCGCATTCAATGGCCAGCCGGCAAAGATTGCCGTTTCGTTTGCCAATTTGCCGCAGCGCCCAGTTAATGGCTTTCTTTACAAAGTTGCGGTTATCCCAGGCCTCGCGTTCCATAATGGCGAAAAATGGCATAAACGCCTCATCAGGGGCCTTTTTATCATGAACGGCAAACTCGGCCATCAGCACGAAGCCGGCGCGTTTCACAAATTCCTCTTCACACTCCGGGTAGGCGAGAGCCTTCTCTAGGGCAAAGGGTGTACGGTCTAACAGGTTACCGCAAACCTGGTCGCAGATATCCCACGAGTTAAAATCTTTAACCCATTTGTCGGCTTCTTCAGGGGTGAACAGCTTAGGGTCGCCAATCATGGAAGCAAGCAGTCGCGCCTCATGAATTTTTGTTTCCCATAGTGCCAACGCAAGCGGATGATCCTTCTTTATCACCTTCGCCATCTTCCTCAATTCGGGGACGGGGATACCCAACGCACCGCCGCTTGCAATTCCAAACCGGCTCATCCCCGCCAGGTATTTCGGGTTAGCTTTTTCTTTGAGAAGATCAAGGACGTCGTTGAGTTGGTTCATTGGATTGGGCGTTGGGTTGAAGTTATAAAAATTCTCGGTTGGTTTGTCCGCCTTCTTCGCTGCCGCGAGCTTGCAGCTCGTGGTTATGCATTGTGTAAGCATTCTGCTTGCGAGACCTTATCTGCCTGAAGCTTAAAGCTTCGGCAATGCTTTACCACGAGTTACGCTGTGCTAAACTCGCGGCAGTTGTGAGTTGGGTGTTTTTGTAGAGACACAATACCTTGTTTCTCTCGCTTTGTACCTATCCGTGATAAAAAAAGCGCCAAGTCTCCTCAGCGCTTTGATATCCAATTTCAAAATCCTTTACAAATTTCCCCTTAACTCCTGTTCCCTTTCAATCGCTTCAAATAAAGCCTTAAAGTTACCAGCGCCGAAAGACTTAGCGCCTTTCCGCTGAATGATCTCAAAAAACAAAGTCGGGCGGTCTTCAACCGGTTTGGTGAAGATCTGCAGGAGGTAACCTTCGTCATCACGATCCACCAGGATACCCAAACGTTTCAGCGGTTCCAGATCTTCATCGATGTGACCCACACGCGCGGTCAGGTCATCATAATAAGTAGTAGGCACGGTGAGAAACTCAACGCCTCGATGCTGCAAGGTGGTAACCGTTTTCACAATATCGCTGGTAGCCAGCGCCAGGTGCTGCACGCCTTCGCCCTCATAAAATTCAAGGTATTCCTCTATCTGCGATTTCTTTTTACCCTCGGCAGGCTCGTTGATTGGGAACTTTACAAAGCCATTGCCATTGCTCATCACCTTGCTCATTAGCGCCGAATATTCTGTCGAGATCATTTTATCGTCAAACGTCAGGATGTTGCGGAACCCCATAATGTCTTCGTAAAAATTCACCCAGTCGTTCATTTTGTGCCAGCCCACGTTGCCTACACAATGGTCGATATACAGCAGGCCGGTATCGCCCGGCTGGTAGTGCGATTCGCGTTTTTCGTAGCCCGGTAAAAATGCGCCGGTATAGTTTTTACGTTCTACAAAAAGGTGAACCGTTTCGCCGTAAAGCTTGATGCCGCTGATGCGTACCTCTCCATGTTCATCGCGCAGGGTTTGCGGCTGCTGGTAAGGCTCGGCGCCGCGTTTGGTAGTCTGGTAAAATGCATCGTAAGCATCGTCAACCGACAAGGCCAGCATCTTTACACCATCGCCATGTTTCTTAATGTGTTCTGCCATTGGGTGGTCAGAATGCATCGGCGTGGTGAGTACCAGTCGTATTTTTCCCTGCTGCAACACGTACGATGCACGGTCGCGTACCCCTGTCTCCGGACCGGCGTATGCCAGATCCTGAAAGCCAAAAGCAGTTTTATAATAAAAGGCAGCCTGCTTGGCATTGCCCACATAAAATTCAACGTGATCGGTACCGTTAAGCGGTAAAAAATCGGTTGTTGTTTGTTCTTTATCTATGGTTAATGTTTCCATTTTTTAATTAGTGATGAGTTAGTGAATTAGAGAGTCAGTGATTGAGAAAAGCGATGAATTAGCGAATTATTGATTTTTTACCCTTCGCCTTTCAGCTTTTACCTTTCACCTCCTTCTACATCCACGATTTATAATAATTTTCGTCCTCAATTCGTATCGCATCTTCCGTTAGCATCAGCGGGCGGAAGGGGTCTATCATTACCGCCAGTTCGTCGGTTGCTTCCTTGCCGATGGATTTCTCTACCGATCCCGGGTGCGGCCCGTGTGGGATGCCGCCCGGATGCAGGGTGATCTGTCCCTTTACCACGCTTTTGCGGCTCATAAAATCACCATCTACATAATACAACAACTCGTCGCTGTCCACGTTGCTGTGGTTATATGGTGCGGGTATCGATAACGGGTGATAATCGAACTTGCGCGGCACGAATGAGCAGATCACGAAGTTGTGCCCCTCGAATGTTTGATGCACCGGTGGCGGTTGGTGCAGGCGGCCGGTTATCGGCTCAAAATCATGGATGGAGAATGCCCACGGGTAATGGAATCCGTCCCAGCCGACAAAATCGAAAGGATGGGTGCCGTAGATGTAAGGATAAATAAGTCCCTGTTTTTTGATGAGGATCTTGAAATCGCCCTTTTCATCGTGCGTTTCCAGATCGGCGGGGCGTTTAATATCCCGCTCGCAGTATGGCGACTGCTCTGTTAGCTGTCCGTAGCCATTGGTGTAGCGCTTAGGAATGCGGATAGGGCTGAAGCTCTCCACAATAAAAAGTCGGTTATCCGGCGTATCGAACTCCATCTGGTAAATAGTGCCGCGCGGAATAATGAGGTAATCACCATAAACGAATTTGATATTGCCATAACCGGTCTTCAAAGTACCTGAACCTTCATGAATAAACACCACTTCGTCGGCCTGGCTGTTCTTGTAAAAATAATCGGTCATTGATTGGCGCGGGGCAGCCAGCGAAATATGCAGATCGCTGTTCACCAGCACCGGCTTGCGGCTTTTCAGGTAATCGTCTTCCGGCTCTATCTTAAAACCAATCAGGCTGGTATGTTTCAAATGCTTCTCGCGCGCAATTTTCGGCTCTACGGAATAGGGCTCGCCCAACTCCTTCACCAGCGTTGGCGGGTAAGCATGATACACCAGTGAGTACAGGCTGCTGAAGCCCTCGGTCGACACCAGTTCCTCGGCATAAAGCGTACCATCCGGCTTACGGAATTGCGTATGCCGCTTAGGCGGAATAGCTCCTAAAGTATGATAAACAGGCATGTTTTATTTGGTTTAAATGTTGAAAGGTTGTAAGGTTGAAATGTTACAAGCCGCTCAACGTCAATAAATAAACAAGTGAATTAGACTATGGTTTTAAAGCCTGCCCGGAATAACCTTGCAACATTTCAACCTTAAAACCTTACAACAGAAATTAGTATTGCGCCAGAACGATCTTAGCGAGCACGGCATCCCTGAAAGAAGAAGCATCACTCATTGAAGTGAGGCCCAGGGAAAAAAGAAAATGCCTTTGTATGCTCATAATTTGGTTATACAAAATTAGATTGAATATATGGGATTTGCAATTAAAGTTGATTGGTTGATTGAGTTGGATTAAGTTGATTGATAACCTTTCCATCAAATAACAAAACTCAATCAACCTGATTAACCATTCCAACTCAATCAACCAAATTCCCTACATTTGAAAATAACCAATCCAAAACCTATGAAGCTTGTATCGTACAAAACCGAAGACCGTGAACACCTCGGCGTTTTCATCAAAGGGCACATTTATAATTTAAACTCGTGCGATAAGCTCATTCCCGATAATATGAACGAGTTTTTATGGGGAGGCGATGAACTGATGGAGCACGCGCAGCGTGTGAATGCCGATATCATATCGGGAAAAATGGAGGCAAAGGAAGAGTTGTTTTTTGAGATGATGGCCCCCGTACCGCACCCCACCTCATGCCGCGATGCTTACGCCTTCAGGCAGCACGTAGAAACTGCGAGGCTTAACCGCGGCGTTGCCATGATTCCGCAGTTCGATCAGTATCCTGTATTCTATTTCACCAATCATAACGCTGTACAAGGCATCGGCGAGATCCGCTGCATGCCCGATCATTTTGCCCGGCTTGATTTTGAGCTGGAGGTAGCTGTTGTCCTCAACAAAAAGGCCCGTAACATTAAAGCTGCCGATGCCGACAGCCTGATTGCCGGCTTTATGATCATGAATGATATGAGCGCCCGCACCCTGCAAATGGAAGAAATGCTGCTGAACCTTGGTCCGGCGAAAGGGAAGGATTTTTGTACAGTAATAGGCCCCTGGCTGGTAACTCCCGATGAGCTCGAACCCTATAAAACTGCCCCCAAGCCCGGTCACACTGGTAACGCCTACAATTTAAAAATGACCTGCGCTATAAACGGCAAACAGGTATCGGCAGGTAACATGGCCGATATGGAATGGACTTTCGCCGAGATCATCGAGCGCTGCGCCTATGGTTGCGGCGTGCTGCCCGGCGATGTCATAGGTTCCGGCACGGTAGGCACCGGTTGCTTCCTCGAACTCAACGGCACCGGCCTCCGCAACGATCCCGGTTATCAAGCCCAATGGCTCCAGCCCGGCGACCTGGTGGAAATGGAGGTAACTGGTTTGGGTGCGTTGAGTAATGTGATTGAGAAAGAGGATAGCGATTTTTCGATATTGGCGTTAAAGAAATAATCCTGTAGGGAAATGTCGTTGTCGCGCTGTACCACGAATACATGATACAGTGTGAAACACCTGAAACAGATGAAACACCCTGCTGCTGATAATCAGCTGCTTAACTCCTTCACGTGAAACAACCTGAAACAGTATGAAACAAAAAATAGCCGATTTTAGCTATTTTGGTGTTTCACCTGACACACTATTTGTTATAAGCTCCTCTAAAAATAATAGCCAGTAGTCAACAACTTAAAGTTTGATTATTGCGCTATTATTCAATTCGAACCATTGACCTCCAATAAAAATGTATTTATTGTCCTCTAAAAGTACTTCGGGAAAATTACCTTCGATTTTGCGTTTATAGGTTGTATTATGATAGATAACCTTTAAAGTATCATATAAATTCTGCTTTATACTATAAAATACTTTCAGTTTCTTATCAAAATGCAACTGGCTGTTATTTGTATAATGATAATTAGTTTCAGGACTATTCGTTGAAATTGATTTATCTCTGACGCTCGCATTAATCATATAGTTTTTTTTACGAGTTACCAATGCGAACTTTACATCGTATTTTTTCACCAATTCCCCTGATTCCCAATCTGTATATTGTAACACATGTAATGCTTCATTTATTTTGTTATCACCTACGCATATTATCATTGAGTTACCAAGGCCTAAATTTGAGCCGCCTCTAACTTCATAGTTGATTTTAAGAAACTGTTTGCTTAAATAAGATGTTTTAGGGGTGACATCCCAATAGTCAAACACCTTAATCGTATCTGTTAAATATATGACACATAAAATGTTATGAACATAATCAGGTAAAACTTTTACTTTTACCGTCCTGCCTTCAAGAGACTGAATGACATAGGTCTTTGTGTCTTTTTTAGTTTGAACTATTCTGTTGTCTAATAATTCGTCCTGGGCGAATAACGCACTCGTGGAGATGAATAATATTAAAGGAAAAACGAATAAAAAACGCCTTATCATCTGTCAGTGATTAAGTTTAAGTTCATAACGTTTTGCTGATATATAGGCAATTGAATATGCCTTAGTCTTAAACATAAATCTAAAAATTATTTAACCAATAATTGCCCCTTACGATATTCGTAGTTATATCCGGTAAATTTATCCTCCTTTTTTATAGAAAAGACATTTTTATAAGCCTGGGTGTTTCTTGAATCATATCACTTAGGTTATTGATATTGCCTGTAGAGACATGATACATCGTGTCTCCTTCTTCTCGCAAACACGCGTGGTTAAGATTATTTCAGCTTCTCATTATTCCTGTGCCTGTCTGCATCCCTGATACTTTTCTTTTCGAGGTTCTTTTCCAGCGCCTCAGTCAGATCGATGCCCGTTTGATTGGCCAGGCAGATCAGCACAAAAAGTACGTCAGCCATTTCATCTGCAAGGTTAACTTCCGTATCAGATTTTTTGAATGATTGCTCGCCATACTGCCGCGCCATAATACGCGCCACCTCGCCAACTTCCTCCATCAGGATGGCCATATTGGTGAGTTCGTTAAAATAACGGATGCCGGTTGTTTTAATCCAGTTATCTACCAAATGCTGCGCTTCTTTAATTTCCATAAAATATACTGCTACTTTTCGCTGCTACAGCTACTTATTACTCAATGGTTATCCTTGTCCTTCGTATCCATTACAATCGTTACCGGCCCATCGTTCAGTAAACTGATCTTCATATCCGCTCCGAAAATTCCCGCAGCCACCTTTTTACCGGTAAGTCCCTCCAGTACCGCAATCATGCGCTCATAAAGCGGAATAGCCTTATCCGGTCGTGCCGCGCGGATAAACGATGGACGATTTCCCTTTTTAGTTTGTGCCAAAAGCGTGAACTGCGAGATCAGCAGAATACCGCCGTCAACATCACCAAGCGCTTTATTCATTAGTCCGTTCTCATCACTAAAAACACGCAGGTTAGCTATTTTCTGCGCCAGCCATTGCAGGTCTTCTTCGGTATCAGCGTCCTCGATGCCTAACAGCACCAGGAATCCAAGACCTATTTTACCGGTGATATTCCCATCTACTTTACAGCTTGCTTCGGTTACGCGTTGTATTACGGCTCTCATTGAATGCTTAGTTTACCCCTCAAACATAATCAACTTAATGTAAATCTATCAACCAATTATCGCCCTAATTTCAAATCCATTTAGCATTCCCTTTCTATTTTATTAGTTTCGCAATTCTATTTATAAGATCATGAGCACAAAGACTGGTTTTACTACCACTATCCTTCATTCCGACCGCCTGGGCAAGCCGGAGCATGGCGCCCTGCACAAACCTATCCACACAGCCGTAACTTATGGGTATGATGACGTGCAGGACCTTGTCGATATCTTCCAAAACAAAAAGAAAGGCTATGCTTACTCGCGTCAGGGTAATCCAACCGTTTCTGCGCTGGAAAACAAGGTTACGCAAATGGAGAACGGTATGGCTACCATCGCTTTCTCTACCGGCATGGCTGCTATTTCGGCGGTTATCCTGTCGCTCATGAAACAGGGCGACCACGTGCTGGCCAGCTCATTCCTGTTCGGTAATACCCGCAGCGTGTTCCAGTCGTTTATGGATCTGGGGCTCGATATCAGCTTTACGGATGCAACTTCGGTAGAAAATATCAAGGCAGAAGTAAAAGACAACACCCGCCTCATTTTCGTAGAAACTATCGCCAATCCTGCAACTCAGGTTGCCGATCTGAAAGCCATAGGCGACCTGTGCGAAGAAAAAGGTATTATTTACGTGGTAGATAATACCATGACCTCGCCCTACATTTTCAAACCGGTTAATGTAAAGGCAAGCCTGGTTATCAACTCGTTGACCAAATACATTGGCGGCCATGGCAATGCGCTGGGCGGCAGTGTTACCGACACCGGCTTATTCAACTGGAGTAATTTTCCTAATATCTTCCCAACCTTTAAAACGCAGGTTAAGCCCGAAGTTTTAGGGATGACGCAGATCCGAAAAAAAGGCCTGCGCGATGCCGGCGGAACTTTGGCTCCTGAAGCTGCGCACGTGATCTCTGTAGGTGCCGAAACACTGGCCCTGCGCCTGGAACGTGCCTGTAGCAATGCATTGGCGCTGGCGCAATTCTTCGAATCTCATCCGCTTATTAAGAAAGTATATTATCCGGGCCTCGAATCGCATCCGCAGCATAAGCTGGCCGGCGAACTGTTCAGCAAATACGGCGGCCTGATGAGCATTGAACTCGATAACAGTATCGATCTGTTCGGCTTCCTCAACAAACTCAAACTCGTTATCAAATCAAGCAACCTGGGCGATACCCGTACCCTGGCCATTCCTGTTGCGCACACCATCTTTAATGAACTTGGCGCCGAAAAGCGTGCCGAAATGGGTATAGCCGATTCATTGATCCGTTTATCTGTCGGTATCGAAGATCTTGAAGATTTGATGAATGATTTTAAAGCAGCTTTGAGCGATAAATAAACAGTAAAGAATTAAATTGTTAATATTTGGATGTAGGGGTATTTTTCTATCTTAGGGAAATTTACTTAAGCAAGATCCTAAATATTTTAATTTAAACTTTATCACTTCCATGAAATTAACAGCGATTCTTTTCGCCGGCGTGATAATTATCAGCGCGGCAACTTCCTGCAAAAAAGAAGGCGGCAATAACAACAATAATAACGGCGGCGATCACCACACCAATCCGCCGACTCCTGTTACTGATGTTTACGCGGCCGGTTTTGAAAATACGAGTAATCCAATTGCGTCCTATTGGAAGAACAGCGCGGTAACACATCTAAGCAGTGACACAAAGGGCGCGGCAACCGGCATTGCGGTAAGTGGCAGCGATGTTTATGTTGTTGGCTATAGCGTGATGCCGGCGGGAAACACTGTTGCGGCGTACTGGAAAAATGGCGTACGTACCTACCTGACCGAAACAACAAAGAATTCAGAAGCAAGTGCCATCGTAGTGTCGGGAAGCGATGTTTACATTGCGGGATATACAGGAGATATAACCGGCCCGACCAGTAAACAGGCGGTGGCCGTATATTGGAAAAATGGTGTTCAAATCACTCTTGGGGATGCTGCCTCTGCCACAATCAGCTCATTCGCCCGCGCCATAGCCGTTCAGGGTAGCGATGTTTATGTAGCCGGTAATGTTACAGGGCCAACAGGTTTCGCGGCTACGTATTGGAAAAACGGCACCGCAGTAACGCTTTCAGGCAGTAAACCTGAATATAGCTCGCAACTGTTTGGAATCTCTATTTACGGAAACGACATTTATGCAACAGGCCAGGTTTACGGCACCCTTACCGCGGGCGACATTCCAAGGTTTGCCGCAACGTATTGGAAAAACGGAGTGCCTGTAACATTTGCAACCACTACCGCTACAGAGGCGATTGGAACTGTGGTGCAAAATAACGACGTTTATATTATCGGCACTTTGAACCCAACAAGCAACACAACGCTTGCGGGTTACTGGAAAAATGGGGCCTTTACAGGTATAGGCCCATCAGGCAGTAACCCACCCAGTTCATTGGCAACTTCATTTTGTCTGTCGGGAAGCGATATTTACGTTGGCGGTAATATTGGTGGTTTTACCCCATGCTACTGGAAAAACGGAGCGCTTGTTCAAATACCCGGTTCGTCGGGCAGCATCTTTGCGATTACTGTTGTAACTAAATAGCCTTAGCCTGATTTTTAATAATCAACGTATTATTTCGTAATTGGCGGTCGGTATTTGCATTTACTAAATGCCGCCCACTAATTTCGGCCACGGTTGCTAAATAGTGCTTTTTCTCTGTCTTGATTCCTGACTCTTGGTTCCTGACTCTTTAATTCCTGGCTCTTGATTCTCACCTCCCGGCTCTCCGAAATCAGGCCCTCGTATCGTTCCCGTTATAAATGCTCAGATAGCTTTCGTAGCGCGATAGCTCGATTTCACCGTTTTCCAGCGCAGCCAGTACCGCGCAGCCCGGTTCATTAATATGGCGGCAATTGTTAAAGCGG
>DATCQV010000129.1:0-7007 GCA_036569325.1 Mucilaginibacter sp.
AAAGCCCGTTATCCGCATAAACTGGATACAACAAGCACCGTAGGTCCGTTTGCAGATCTGAACTTCGTGGTATACCCATTGAACGTGGGCACCGAAGAACCAAACCAGGATAACCTCATCGTACCGGGCATGTATCCTGACAAGATTCTCAATGGTTTCGGTTTGCATAACGGTGGCATACTCATCAACAGCCCGTACCCTACTGCCGATCTTTTCTTCGGCGACGCGGTATCCAACGCTGCGCAGGTGCTTGCAGGAAACTTAAATCATTTACCTGATTACAACCTGGACGGAGACCGCGGTTATGGCTGGCATGCATGGGACCCTAAAGTGGGTACCAATCCAGCTACGCCACCTGTGCTTGATGTGCAGGATGTTTAGTCAGTTTTCAGTTGGCAGTTTTGAGTTGGCAGTCTTATCTGTTCAAAATTTAAGATGCCTGGATTTAATAAAACTTAATTAAAGAAAAGATATCATGGAAAATACAGCAATATTAGACGATAAAACCACACACGGTAAAAATGGCAATGGCGATGACAAACGTTTCCACGCATCCAAAATACCGGTTATAAATTTTGGCCGCGAACGCGGAAAGGTACATTACACTCCCTGGCTCACCGTAAGGGCAAGTTATGGCGATTTTGGCGACAGGCCGCTGGCACCGGGAACGGTGTTCTGGGAATCGCCCGATGTTTGGGTGCAGAGCTCGGCGGGTATCAATCAGCCGGTAGTTGGCGAAAATAACCAGGTGTTTGCTCGGGTAAGTAATTACGGACAGCAAAACGCATCGGGTGTGATGGTAAAATTCTGGTGGGCCGATCCATCGATGGCTATTACCGAAAGCAACGCTCATTTAATAGGAACGGCTTTCGCCGATGTACCTTCGGGATGGTCGGTTACCGTACCTTGCCCAACACCCTGGGTTCCCGTCCTGGCAAACGGCGGCCACGAATGTTTAGTTGCCGAGGCCTTCATTCAAACATTCGATCCGCTGACTGCGCCTATGGATCCGATGGACGATCGCCATGTAGGCCAGAAAAATGAACAGGTAATCATGCTGAAGAGCGGCGAATCGTTCATTACCAAGGTAAAGGCGGTGAACATTACAGACAGCGCTAAAGAATTGCGTTTCGATGTAACACATTTGCATCCAACAGAAATTCATCCTTTACTGCAATTGCGCGCGGCTAATTTGCCTTCAGTTATTACGCCTTCGCCGGCCAATCTGGAAGTGGGGCTTGGTTTTGATAAAGAGCCATCTACCTTCATTGAGCCCGCGGTGCTGTTTGTAGAACGGCTGCTGCTGCGCGGACTGCACAAAATTGAAGACTGGCTGGAAAATGCGCTTGACCATAGTCAGGCCAGCCATACCGCAACCTTTGCGCCGTGGGAAAGCCGTAACCTGGAGATTAGCGGAAGGGTTCCTAACGATGCCGAGCCGGGACAAACCTTCCTGTTCAGAGCAACACAGCGCATTGGTAACATGGTAACCGGCGGCTACACGGTACATGTTGTGGTAATTGAATAAGACCTTGATTTGATGAATAGCTTAATTAAGTGGGCAACCGAGCGAGTTGGTTGCCCATTTTTTTGGCTACGATCTGATATTATAAAAGTGGATTTTGCCTGTTGTCCCAAAAGCAGACAACTACTATCTCAACTGCAGTAACCTTATAAAGCATGGAGCAGTTTTTATGGAGGATGCATTTTCGCATGCCGCTTATCTCTTCAATAACAGGATATAGATATGGCGCATTTGATATCGTTTCGAGTGATTTTAAAATCTTGGTCTCAAGTTTAAGCACAAATGAATCACCCCAGCGTTGTTTGAGTTGAAAAACCAATGCATCAAATGTTTCCCCGGCTTCAGGCGTAAATCTTATTTTGAGGCTCATTTCTTTGAAAAATGCTTCTCTTTAAATTCCTCGAGTGAGATTGTTTGGCCCATGCCGTATTGTTTAACACCCCGCTCAATGCTCTCCATAATATGTGGGGGCAAGGTATTCGATTGCGGCTCGAATGGAACTTTCAATGCCTTTAAAACAGCTTTAATGGTTTTTAATTGCTCAACGCTATCGGGGTGTATTACTAAAGATTCCATATTAACAAAATTAAGAATTTTATCATGCAAAATCATAAACTGTCTCACCTCAAAATATGCGATAATCACCCTACCGTGCATCATCGCCGTTACATATTATCAATTTGATAATTTATTTGGTTAATTTGCCACGCAAATTATCAATATTAAAAATGTCTTATAAAAAACTAACTAACTGTGTTGCTGCGTTAGGTTTGCTATTGATGGCAGGCTCGGCGCAGGCACAAACCGATTCATCGAAATATAACCACCTCGATGTGTTCGGTCCTATTACCTGGCCTGTAACCGGGGATGGCACACGTTCGGCCAGCGGCCAGCCCGGCGAACATTACTGGCAAAACCGTGCCGATTACCTGATCAAGGCATCGCTAAACGAAACCCCGCAGGATACCACCATAACCGGCGAAGTGACCATTAACTACACCAACAACAGTCCGGATGAGCTTGACCACCTCTGGCTGCAGCTGGATCAGAACTTATTTAAACCCGATTCGCGCGGTGGCGCTACCACTCCTATCGGCGGCGACCGTTTCGACGTTCGTGGTTTCAGTCGCGGGGGTTATCATATCGAATCGGTATCGGTAACCTACAAAGGCGATACCTATAAAGTTGATCCGGTTATTACCGATGCCCGTATGCAGATAAGGCTTCAAAAACCGATGGGGGCTAAAGGCGAAAAGATCCAGGTTAAAATAAACTATGGTTTTTCTATTCCATTCTACGGTGCCGATCGTATGGGCCGCAAGAAGTTTAAAGCCGGTTATGTATATGAAATTGCGGAATGGTACCCGCGCATGTGTGTTTATGACGATGTGGAAGGCTGGAACACCCTGCCATACATGGGGCTCGGCGAGTTCTACTGCGAATACGGCGATTTCGACTATTATATCACCGCTCCTGCAAACATGACGGTTGTTGGTTCGGGCGACTTGCAAAACCCTAAAGATGTTTTAAGCGAGGTGCAGCAAAAACGCCTTGAAGAAATGCGTAAGAGCGATAAAACGGTAATGATCATCACTCCCGAGGAGGTTGGTCAGCCGGCTACGCATCCGTTCAAAGGCACGCTTACCTGGCACTTCAAGATGCAGAATACCCGCGATATAGCCTGGGGCGCTTCAACCGCGTTTATCTGGGATGGCGCGAAAGTAAACCTGCCTTCAGGCCGTAAATGTATTGCTATGAGCGCCTACCCTGCCGAAAGCGCGGGCGAGGATTCATGGGGACGTTCTACCGAATACCTGAAGAATAGCATCGAGATCTATTCGGGTAAATATTTCGAATACCCTTGGAACTCGGCCGTTAATGTATCGGGTGTAGCGTTAGGCATGGAATATCCCGGCGCAATCTTCTGCTTAAGTAATCTTAAAAAAGGCAATCTTTTTGGCGATGTTACACACGAGATAGGCCACAACTGGTTCCCGATGATCGTTGGTTCGAACGAGCGTAAGTATATGTGGATGGATGAGGGCTTCAATACTTTCATTAATGAATATTCTACCGAAAAATTCAACAATGGCGAATTCTTCAACAGCAAGCAGCGTCCTTCAGGTGGTATAGCTTTCTTTATGAAGACCGCTAAAGATCCGCTAATGGCTGCCCCTGAAGCAATGGGTTTGAATGACTATGGTCAGTACTATAACAAAACCGCTTTGGGTTTAGATATGCTGCGTAACGTGGTGTTAGGTCCTGATCGTTTTGATTATGCCTTTAACGAGTACATCAAAAAATGGGCATTCAAACACCCGCTTCCTTATGATTTTTTCCGCACCATGAACGATGCCAGCGGCGAAGACCTGAACTGGTTCTTCAAACCATGGTTCTTCACTACCGATAAACTGGACCAAGCCGTATCGGGCGTTAAATATGTAAAGGGCAATGCGGCAAACGGCGCGTTGATCACTTTAGTGAACAAAGAAAAAATGGCCATGCCGGTTGATCTGAAAGTTGTACAGGCCAATGGCAAAACGGAGGTGGTACACCTGCCGGTAAACATCTGGCAGCGTACAGGTACCTGGACATTCGTTTATCCTTCAACATCGGCCATCCAATCATTAGAAATTGATCCCGACAGGCAATTACCTGATGTTGACCGCAAGAACAACGTTTGGGACGGAAAATAATTTTTTGATTTCGGATATCGGCTGTTCGATTTCGGATTTAGGAAGATATATAAAGGCTCGCTTGAATAGCGGGCCTTTTGTTTGCCGGTTATCTTGAAAATAGCCCTCCGGAGGGCGTTAATAGTCAACTACATATATTTAAAATTCAGAGGCCGTGTTATCAAATCACCGCAAGATAGTTACTTCGCCCGAAAGTGTTTGGGTATCATTTAGTTTAATGATATAGTAATAAGGCCCGGCGGCTAACTGCGAGCCTTTCCACGTACCATCCCACGCTTTTACATAACCTATAGATTGGAACACATTTTGGCCGTAACGGCTAAAAATACTCACGTTGCACAGCGGGTAGGCTGAGAGGCCTCCTATATTCCAGGTATCGTTTATACCATCGTTGTTAGGGGTAAAGGTATTGGGCGGAACAACGGCCGGAGGGAAATTTATTGTAACCTGGTTCGATGCGGTCTCTGTATTTACCGCACACGGCGCATTACTTGTTAAAACACAACTCACTATATCACCGTTGGCCAGGGTAGCCGAAGTAAAAACAGATGAGTTTGTCCCGACGTTTAAATTATTCACCAACCATTGATAACCCGGCATAGTGCCGCCGTTCACCGGCAGGGCAGTAAAGGTTACCGATGTATTAGGGTAATACATGATTTTATTTGAGCTGATTGAAACCGACGGCGTTAACAGCGGGTTTACGGTTAAAGTTATAACGTTACTGTTTGCCACATTATTCACCTGGCAATTCGCTGCGTTACCGGTCATTATACAGGTAATTTTATCGCCATTATTTAGCACAGCAGAGCTAAAAGTATCTCCTGTGCCGCTGACAATGCCATTTATCAACCATTGAAAAGTCGGCAATATCCCGCCATTGGTTGGTGTGGCTTTAAAGTTCGCGGTGGTTCCCTGGCAAATAACATTATCACCTGCTATGCTAACGCTGCAAACTTCTGTCGGGTTTGTTAATGTAATAGAATTGCTTGTACCAGGAGTTCCGGCAGTGCAGGGAGAATTGCTTGTGATGACACAGCTTACCACATCACCAGGCCTCAGATCAGGATTTGAAAAAGTTGCCGAATAATCATCCGGGCCGGAGTTTATACCATTGACCTGCCACTGGTACCTGGGATTAGCACCTCCATTTGACGGTATCGCATTAAAAACAGGAACAAATTCGGCGCAGGCAACCGTGGTGTTGGCGCTTATAGTAACTGATGGAGGCAGGGGCTCATTAACCGTTATAGTTATAGGGGCGCTCTCTGCCGCGTTGTTAACCAGGCACATTACGGCGTTGCTCGTCATTTTGCAGGTAACCTTATCGCCGTTGTTTAAAGCCGTTGTGCTGAATGTTTTTCCGGTGCCGCTGGCATTGCCGTTTATTAGCCACTGGTAAACTGGAGCTGTGCCTCCGTTTGTGGCAACGGCTTTAAATGTAACGGCCGTCCCCTGACAAATAGTGCTTACATTACTCGTAATGTTAACGCTGCAAACTTCGGTGGGATTTGTTAAGATAATTGAGTTACTGGCAGTAACGGGCAACGTGGCACACGGCAAACTGCTGGTGAGCAGGCAGCTTACAACATCGCCGGCTACAAGGTCTGAACTTGAAAAAGTTGGTGAGTGCCCGTTGGCACCTGAATTTACGCCGTTCACCTGCCATTGATACAGCGGGCTTTGGCCTCCATCTGCTATTTCGGCTTTAAAAAGCGTGGGGACTTGAGCGCAGGAGATAGTTGTATTAGCGCTTATTGTTATTAGGGGTATTGCCGTTGCTTTTACGGTTATGTTATTGGTAACGGCAGTACAGCCATCTTTCGAAGTAACAGCAGCCGAATATTTCCCGGGAGCTAAAGTAGTATATGTGCCTTTTATGGGGTTGGTGAATTTGAATACGCTGCCGTTAGCGTAATCAGCAACGAACAAATTATTATTCACATCGATCATGATACCTGCGCAGGTGATGTTATTTGCCAGGGTAATGCCCGAAGTGGCGCCGGCCGGCCATTCCTGTACCCTGCCGTTTAGATAATCAGTTATATACAAATTGCCAAATGCATCTACGCAAACATCCAGCGGGCTGTACAAGAGGCTGGCGGCTGAGCCCCTTTCCCCCAAACTGCTACCGGCCACGGTAACGCCTGATGAGGCTCCTATCTTCCATTTCTGCACCCGGTTGTTACCCACATCGCATATATAAATATTACCTTCCCCGTCTAAAAAAAGGCCGGTAGGTGTATCTAACTGATTGGCCGCGGTTCCTACGCCATGGCCGCCCGCTACTATTACTCCGGTTGTAGCCCCCGGTGCAAACATTTCAACATCGTTTGAAGTCTCGTTAGACACATAAATATTCCCCGATTCATCAACGGCAATTCCGGTTGGCGTGCTAAGGTTCTCTGCTACCGTTACGCCGGCAGTTGCGCCGGGCGCCCATTTAGAAATGCGGTTATTATATTGCTCAGTTACGTAAACATTGCCCTGGTAATCTACAAACACCGCCGCAGGCCGTGAAAGCTGGTTAGCTGCAGAACCTGCGCCATTGCCGCCGGCCACTGTTACACCTGCCGTTGCACCGGGAGCCCACTTTTGAACCCGGTTATTGGAAATTTCGGGAATATAGATATTATCGTTCCTGTCTACCCAGATCCGGTCGGGGTTATTTAGCTGGTTAGCTCCATCGCCAACACCATTCCCCCCTGCCACAATTACCGGGTTCCGGAACGGTCCGGCTGTTTGGGTTTCGACGGTAGTGCCATCTATTTTCCATTCTATAGATT
>DATCQV010000130.1:0-5494 GCA_036569325.1 Mucilaginibacter sp.
ATTTACTACCTGGCGCTCTGCAAAAGCTATTTTAATCCTATTGATAGCCAGCAGATAAAGCAGGGAACGGATTTTTTCATCATTACGGGGAATTTTATCCGTAACGAGAAGGGCGAGAACATTGCCTGCTCGGTAAAAAGGAACCAGAAGAAGCAATTCAAACGCAATAAAAAAGACTACCAGCGCCTGGCCGATCATATAGGCCTTCTGCCGCTGGTAATGGTGTCGCCGTACGATATCAGCAACATTATAGAAGGCAGCGAAGAGCGCCGCAAATTTATCGACAATGTGATCTCGCAAACCGATAACAACTACCTCGATGAATTGCTGGTATATAATAAGGTGCTGGCCAACCGCAATGCCCTGCTGAAACAAATTGCCGATACGGGGCGCTACGATCCATCGCTGCTCGAGATAATTGATGAGCAATTGATTACATCCGGTACCCGTATCTTTGAAAAGCGCAAGCTGTTTATGGAGACATTTACCGGCATCTTTAATAAACATTACAGCTATATCAGCGATGACGCGGAGCAGGTGGAGATGCTTTACGAATCGCAACTGCTTCAGGCCGGCCTGGAAACCCTCCTTAAAAAGAATACCGAAAAGGATCGCGCACTTGAACGTACCAATGCCGGCATACATAAAGACGACCTGCTGTTTTCCATTCATGGGATGCCCATGAAAAAGTTTGGATCGCAAGGGCAGCAAAAATCGTTTTTAATTGCGTTAAAACTGGCGCAGTATTCCTTTCTTTATCAGCAAAACGGTTTTAAGCCTATCCTGCTGCTGGATGATATCTTCGACAAACTGGACGACCTGCGCGTTACCAAGCTGATGCAAATGATCTCGAACCACGATTTTGGGCAGGTATTTATTACCGATACCAACCAGGCCCGGGTTAAAAACATATTTAATAACATAGGTGTGGAGATAACTTTGTTTAGCGTAGAAGGAGGCGAAGTAAATGCGTAAAGCCAACGACAAATCGATAAAGGACGCTATCGAGCAGATGCTCAATGTGTATAAGATCAAGCAGAAGTTTGATGAAACATCGGTGGTGGCGCACTGGGCAAGGTTTGTGGGTACGCCCGTGGCCAACCGTACCAGGAAGATCTACATCAGCCAGAAAAGGCTGTTCGTGCAGATAGAGTCGTCGGTAGTTAAAAATGAACTGCTGATGATGAAAGAGCAGATACTGGCGAAAATAAACGAAGAGGCAGGCGCCCTGCTGATCGAGGATATTATTTTTATTTGAGAATAATTATTTTCCTCTTGACCAGCGCGGGAAGAACGACCGGAAGTTGAGGTCGTCGCTCATGCGGGAAAAAGCGAGGATAAAAAGCCCCGGTAAGATGAACGCAAGCTGCGCTTCGGGGTGAGTTCTGTACAATAGGATAGTACCCGATACCAAAACGATGATCAACAAAAGATAAAGAATGTATTTTAACAGGAGTCTCATTTTCTTTGGTTCGGTTTACAATTAATTAATAGGGGATGCAAAGCACAGTTACCCAAAACTTTATAAAGTTATACACTAATATTTTAAAAAACAAAACAACGGGAACAATTTTAATCAATAAAACCGTTCCCGTTAATTATTGATTAAAATTTCTCAAATGCAGAGAAAAAGAAGTCGCCTTCAATTTTTGCATTTTCGTCTGAGTCAGACCCGTGAATTGCGTTCGCACCTATCGACTCGGCATACAACTGGCGGATAGTGCCTTTGTCTGCTTTCGATGGATCGGTAGCGCCAATCAGCTTACGGAAGTCCTCAACAGCGTTGTCTTTCTCAAGTATAGCTGCAACAATTGGGCCAGACGACATGAAGCCAACCAATTCGCCATAAAAGGGACGCTCTTTGTGTACCTCGTAAAATTTACCGGCAGTTTCGCTGCTCAGTACAACGTATTTCATGGCAATCAATTTAAAGCCGGCTTTAATGATCTGGTCTAAGATTGCGCCTGTGTGCCCGTTTGCTACCGCATCGGGCTTAATCATCGTAAAAGTTCTGTTGGTAATCATTGTTTTGTGTTTTGGTTCATGGTTGATAGTTCATGGTTCATAGCAGTTGTGCACTTACCCTGAACCCGTTAGCCATGAACAATTTGGGCGCAAAAGTAGCTTTTTTACATTGAAAAATATATAGTTCATGGTTGATAGTTGATGGTTCATGGCGAAATAGGCGTAGGGCTGTCAGCTGCCAAATAATTGCAGCGGCTATGAACCATGAACCATCAACTATAAACCAACCCAACCATGAACTATTTTAATTTATTTATTTAGCTTTGCAACTCTTTTTTGAAAATTGATGTTAGATACAGCCTCGCTTATAAAACTTTTAGCGCAGCCGCAAAAAATAGTGATCACCACCCATCATAAGCCTGATGGTGATGCTATGGGCTCGTCGTTAGGGTTATATAATTATTTGATACAGCAGGGCCATCACGTTACCGTAATTACCCCGACCGATTATCCCGATTTTTTGAGCTGGCTGCCGGGTAACGGCGATGTGATCATTTACACAGAAAATATAGAAAAATCTGCCGAATTGATCGCAGCTGCGGAAATGATCTTCTGCCTCGATTTTAACGCCCTGAGCCGCATCAATGAAATGGGAGAGCTGATAGCCAAAACCACTGCGGTTAAGATCATGATCGATCATCACCTCGAACCGGAGGATTTTGACGATTACCGTCATTGGGATATCAACGCCTGCGCGGCGGCTCAGTTAGTTTACACCTTTATTAAGGATGTAATTGGCAACCCGGAATTGATCAATAAGGATGTAGCTACCTGCTTGTACACCGGCATCATGACAGATTCGCGGTCGTTCTCGCTGCCCAACACAACATCTGCAGTGCACCGCATCATTGCCGACCTGATAGATGCAGGCGCGGTAAACTGGCATATTTACGACCAGATCTATAATAATTCATCAGAAAATCGTTTACGTTTCTTAGGATTGTGCCTGTCGGAAAAGCTGGAAGTTTTGCCGGAATTTAATACCGCGCTCATTACCGCTACAAAAGCCGACCTGGAAAAATATGAGGTGATGACCGGTGATACCGAGGGTATTGTCAATTATGCCTTATCTATAACCGGGATCAAACTGGCCGCCTTTATAGTAGAACGGACGGATAAGGTGAAACTCTCCTTACGTTCAAAAGGCGAGTTTCCGGCTAATGATATCTGTAAGAAATATTTCAACGGCGGCGGGCACAGAAACGCGGCCGGCGGAGCAGTTGACGACACCCTTGAAAACATTGTGAACCAGTTTAAACAAATATTACCTGAATATAAAAAACTATTAATACAATAACTTAAAATGAAAAAAAGACTAATGTTTTTTGCGCTTGCGGCTATCGGTATGGCAAGCTGTAACGGTGGCTACAAACAGCTTGACAGCGGAATTTCCTACAAAATTGCCGACGATAAATCGGGCGCTGCTATAAAAGAAGGCGACTTTATCGCTTTCAACTTCGTTATTAAAAACGATGCCGACTCGGTAATGCAAAGCTCGTACGAAAAAGGAATGCCTACCGTACAATTTATGCCTCCAACAAAAGGTAAAGGAAATATCATGGCAGTATTTGCCAACCTGAGCGAAGGCGATAGCGTAGTGATCAAACAAAACATCGATTCATTAACCAAAGGCCGCCCGCGCCCTAAAGAATTAAAAGGCAAATACATTGAGTATTGCGTTAAGGTGGTAAAGGTAATTGCAAAAAGCGGTGTGACGGACCAGGTATTTAACGATCATTACAAAGATTACATCAAATCGTTAAGTGATGCTGCTAAAGCAAAAGAACCCGCTGATATTAAAAAATATATTGCCGATAACAAACTGAAGGTAACAACTACTGCTTCAGGTTTAGACTACGTAATCACAACCCCGGGTTCTGGTCCTAATGCTATTAACGGCGATACCGTTGTGGTTAACTATGTAGGTAAATTTCTGAATGGTAAAGTTTTCGATACCAACATTAAATCGGAAGCGGTAGCAGGTAAACTGCCTATCAACCCAATGAACCCATACAAACCAATCCGTTTTGCGTTGGGTGCGCCGGGCATGATCGGTGGCTGGAGCGAAGCATTCCTGCTGTTCAACAAAGGCACTAAAGCAAGCATAATTGTACCATCAAGCCTTGGTTACGGCGAGCAGGGCAACCAGATCATGGGCCCTTATACTCCAATGTATTTCGATGTTGAATTGGTTGACATTGTTAAACCAGATCCAAATGCACCAAAACCGGCTCAACCTGTTTTACCTGGCGCGCAGCCGGCGCCAACGGACGCGAAGAAGAAATAATTTAAATACCGCCTTCCTGTTTTGCAGGAAGGCTTTTTAATATATAATGAAATATATCACACTAATTTTTGCGCTGATATTGGCCGCGCAGGTTAATGCACAGAACGCTATGCAGCGTACCCCTAAGGGCGCATCGTACCAGATATTTACCACCAACACCGGCGAAAAGCTGAAGGAAGGCGATATGATTACCTTCCAATATGTTCAGAAAACCGATAAGGATTCGTTATTATACAGCACTTACGTAAGCGGAAAGCCGGGTGTAGCCCGTGTACAGCCCTCGCAAAACGTGGCCGACCTGATGGAGATCTTCCCATTACTGACCGTAAATGATAGTCTTGCGGTGAAGGTACCTACCGATTCTTTATTTAAAGGACATGAAGAAGCCCGCCCGCCATTCTTCCCGAAAGGCAGCAGTCTTAACTTCACCATAAAAATTCTGAAAGCCCAAACCATGGAATCTTTTATGGACGACCTTAAAAAAGCAGAAGTGGCAAGTGCCGATAAATATATTACCGACCATAAGCTGACCAGCCTGCAAACAACCGCCAGTGGTTTGAAATATGCGGTTACGCAACCATCGGCAAAGCCGAAGCCGTTGAACGGCGATACCGTACTGGTTAATTATGTAGGCCGCGGCATTGACGATAAGATTTTTGACACAAGCGTTGAATCCGTTGCGCAGGCTACAGGGTTGGCCCAGCAGCAGCAAGGCCGTAAATATGAACCTATAAAGGTAGTAATTGACGCGGCTCCCGGTCAGGAAGGTGCCGTGATTTCCGGCTGGAACGAGGGCCTGAAGTTATTGAATGAAGGTTCGAAAGCTGTATTTGTGGTGCCATCGGGCCTGGCTTATGGTCCGCAGGGTAACCAGGGTATAGCACCGTTCAGCACTTTGATATTTGACTTGGAAGTGGTGAAGATAATTCATCCAAAAGCACCGAAGGCCGCTCCGGCAGCGGCAAAAAAAGCACCGGCTAAAAAGCCCGGTGTTGGGACGAAGAAAGTCACCCCAAAGAAAAATTAAGTGAAAGCCTCCGTATAACCCCGGAGGCTTTTCTATTTTTGCAGCATGGTACTTACCGATACACATACCCACCTGTATTACGAAACGGAGCAAAGCAAACGTGCCGAAATGATACAGCGTTGCCGGGAGAATGATATTACCCGCTTATTTTTGCC
>DATCQV010000131.1:0-22146 GCA_036569325.1 Mucilaginibacter sp.
TCAACAAATCATCTACAAAACAAAATATTCCTATAATTTTATCCTTGGTAAGCATCTGAGCATCCTTTAGTTGTGGTAAACCAAAGTTCTTACTTTTGATGCTTACTTCTTTTTTTTATAACCCGCAACTTGAGTTAATTAGCTTCTTTTTAAAAATAGATGTGTATTTTGCGATACATTTGCCCCTATGGACGAAAAAAAATACCTTGCCACCTGGAAGAAATATATTCCGGTTATCCGCCTTCACCTCAAAAAAAGCCTGAATGAAGATCAGCAATTTAAATTAAATGCTATCGATTTTGAGCAGGCCGGCAATCGCGGCAAATCTGGCTATACTTTTAGCCTGCAGCTGGAAAACGGCAAGGTGATCAACAACATCAGTGGTTCGGCGGTGGCACGCGACCTGTTCGAAGCCTTGAAAGAGGACGACGCGATCAGGAGTATGCTGGTTGACCGGAGCATCAAAATAAGTGTAGGCAGCACCGCCATGTTCAGCATCAAGAACACATATATTTCCAAATACAAGTAAATAGCTCAGAATTTTCGTAAACCTTTTGGGGTTGTTGTGGTTTTGTACTTAAACAGATCACAATGGATACCAACCGACTCTCCGATTCGCTTGCCAAAGCGCTGAACGACCAGATGACCAACGAGGCGCATAACGCTCAGATCTACCTGAGTTATGCAGCCTGGGCGGCCGATAAAGGTTATGATGGCATTTCAAATTTTCTCTTCCGCCACTCGAACGAGGAGCGGAGCCACATGATGAAATTTTTGGAATATATTTTAAAGCGCGGCGGCAAAGTGGTGGTAACAGCTATTCCTGAACCCGGCCCTGACCCGGCAAGCGTGAACGATTGCTTCGAGCGTATATTTCAATCGGAAGTGGAGAACACTGCCCGGATATACCGCATTGTTGACATGAGCCTGAACGAAAAGGACTGGGCCACCTGGAATTTTATGCAGTGGTTTGTGAAAGAACAAACTGAAGAGGAAACCATGGCACTCGACCTCCTCTCGAAAATTAAGAAAGCCGGCGGTGCAAATGCGAACGATGATGCGCTTTATAATTTGGATAACGATCTGGCAGATACGCCCGACGATGCCGTTTTAGCGCAGGATACTTCGGTAGAAAACCCTTAACGGAAACACTGGGTAAAAGCCACTAATACCTTCAGAAATACCTCCCTGTCAATACCAAAAACTGCAGGGTGCTCGGGCTTCATGGCGCGGCCATTTTTGTATTTTACAGGGAAAAGGGCAATAAAATCGCGGATGGAGATCTCGTAGCGCAGCCATGGGTCGGCGCGGTGGATCTCCTCCAATCGCATTTCAAAAAGCGTAACACTCAACGGGTCGTGGCTCATGCTCACAAAAATAAAAAATTGTAGGTTACCTGCTGATAATTGTAGTGTAACTTGTTTCGCTGAGCTTAAATTTCGCCTGCCCGTTTTCCACTTTTATCTTCCCTTGTTTCATGGCGTCTTTTTTCGTGGTGGTATAAATATCAAATTGTTTCACGTTTGCAGGCAATCCGGTCAGTGTAACTTCCCGGTCAATGCCATTGTTTACAAGATGGAACGCATACTGTCCCTTTTCATTATCGCCTAAAGCCGCACACGATATTTCAGGCTTGTTACAGGTTACCGGCATGGCAAACAGTCCTTTCGGTGTGATGGATAACTGCTTCAAGTTCCAGAACCGTTGGCCCGGATGCAACGGCTCATTATTGCCGAAGATACCACCGCCAATTAAAGGCGAATAATCGGCAGTGAGCTGCCATTGTAAAATAGATTCAGGCTGACAGATGGCCAGCATGCGGGTGTAAAGATTGATCTCTTCCAAAGCATAGGTTTGCTCCTGAAAAATATCGGGATAGTTCCATGCCGCGGCATCGATGCTGCCCTCTCCCACCATTAACGGCACATTGAGTTGCCTGGCGGCATCGGCCCATTTTTGCAGGGTGGCATCGTCCCAGCCGCGCCAGGAGTGGAAGGAGATTGCGCCGATGTACTGCCTCGCCTCCGGATCATTCATTGCCGGGTAGATGAACTGATACGTGTTGGCATCGGAATTATCGCCCAGCAACATTTTGGTTTTAAGACCACGAGCCGCGAAATATGCGCCGCAGCCTTTAATAAAATCGTCGTGCTCATGCGGTGTTACGCGCACATTGATGCCGAGATCTGACTCATTAAACGAAAACAGCTTTACCTCGGTACCGTATTTATTTTTCAGGTAGAGGATATAATCGGCGATAGATTTGTAGATGGCCTCCATGTTAGCCTTATTCAGCGGATTGCCCCAGATGCCATTGACCGGCCGGGGATTCAGCTTGCCTTCAGCCGCCCACTCCGGCGGGAACCAGGCAGACAGGATCACCGGGATACCCATGCTATCTAAACGGTGCGCCATTTCCATTGCTTTTTTGACAGCCGGATGCAGGGCAGTGTCGGCTTGTGTAGTGGGATCAACATCCAGTTTGGGTTGCCAGAAACGCCAGGGCATTTCCACGCGGCCCCATGCCACGCGCAGGTTTTGCAGGCAATAATCAATTACCTGCGGATCGGTTTTCGGATTTTGTAAGCGGAAATTACCGCCGAGGCCGTCGAAGACTCTACCCTGCTGCCTGGTATTTACCGCAATCACAGCGGGAGACTTATCGATATCGCCGGACACTTTAATATCGAATTCCTTTTGGAGCGAGTCGCCCTTGGTTATCTTGCCCAGTTTAAGCGGGATGAAGATCATCAGTCCTTCCTTTCCGCCTGAATTATCTTTCCGTACGCTGATGAGCGATTTATCGCCGGGCTTGATGCTGAACTGGCGCGACGGCGTTTCAAATTCTATTTGTTTGGCGTTATCGTCATATTCGGCTGCGACGGCTTTTACAAAATGGTCGAGTTCGGGTTTATCGCCGCCGGAGTAGCGGAGGTTGCCGGTCAGGTATTCGGCCGGCAGTTTAATGGTAAAGTAAACGCCTTGCAGAACGGTATCGGCATTGGCTTTCATTTGGATGGTTAGTTTGATCTTTCCACCGCCATCTTCCTTTACATTCTCCCTGAAAAACAAGCTGTCGAGCCAGGTGGTTACTTCCTGTTCGTCATAGTTCAGGCGCGCATAGTGCGGCGTTTGTTTTTCTTTGGCAGTGACTGCAATTTTTTGACGATCGGTGCGCACCAGGCGGATGGCGGATTCAAAGTTGTACAATTGCCCGTGTTTGCGAATGCCGGTGACGTTGCCCCAGGGCTGAAGTTCGGTTTGGGCAAAGGTATTGCCGGATATGGCGAGCAGGAGAACTATCAGGGTGAAGAGTTTATAAATGCTGGTATTCAAGGATTAACTTTATTGGTTGTTAAATGTACGTTTTCCGCCTGTCATTTTCGAGCGAGAGCGAGAAAACTTATACAAGCGACATTAACGGCAATATAATGGCGGACTATGTGACGTTCCTACGGCACGCATGACATTTTGTGTTTATTTTTCTGCCAATATCAGGCACCTACGGCGCCGTTTTTTACGACATAGGGGAGCGGGAATGCCTTACAGCGGGGATTTCTGTAGAGACACAATACATTGCGCCTCTGGAATAGTCCTGTTAAATAGAGAAACAAGGTATTGTGTCCTCTACAGAAGAATAATTGTTTTGAAGGGATTACTTCCTCCGCTTCTTCTTCACACCAGATTTTTTAACACGATGCTCGCTTTTTAACCTACCGTATCCCTTCACATGTCTGCTCTTAACTTTAGATATACGACCATGTTTGCCATGTCTCTTTTCCTTTACCACGGGTTTTACAACAGGCTTTGGTGCAAAATCAATAGCTTCCGGGTGTGCGTTGAGGTCGAACGGATTGAAATAATAGATATTATCTTTATCGTACAAAGCGAAGTTGGCCTGCAGGCGAGTGTTAAATGAGGCTTCATCTTTGCGGGCGGTATCTGTCCATGCGGCTTCGGCGAGGGCGGCTATACGGGGGAACACCATAAAATCCAATCGTTTTGGTGAACCCACGAGCTCTGTCCAAAGGTTGGCCTGAATGCCCAGGATCTGTTTGGATTGCAACTGGTCTTTGGGAAATTCTTTATAGGGGAAGTTGTAAACGTTGCTTACGGTATTAAAAGTTCCAGTCCAGCGGCGGCCGGAAACATGGCTTTTATCCTGCACAAAATCAAAATACAAGGGCAAACGCGGGCAAAGCACTACCTGATATTTTTTCTGCAGGGCCAGCGCCAGCTGCGACGGCACATTCTGCCGCCACCAGAAAACGATAGTTTTATCAGCAGGCAGATCAGTTTCTGCGGCCTCGTCCCAGCACAATATCTTATCGCCCATGGCGGTAACGGTGTCGGCCATGCGTTTGAAGAAATAGTGTTCCAGATCGGCAAGATCCTGGAAGCGCTTATCGGCCATCATGTTCATAATGGTTGGCCGACCGGCCCAGGCCTGGATACCGAGCGCTACCTCATCACCGCCCAAATGGATCATACCTGCCGGGAAAAGTGCGTTGGTTTCCTTTAAAATATCGGTTAAAAACTGATAGGTTTTCTCGTTAGCCGGATCGAACGTAAAGTTGGGGTATTTAACGGTGCTGCCTCCGCTGTATTCGGGATAAGCGCGGTTGGCGGCGGTGGCGTGGCCCGGCATATCAATTTCGGGGATCACGGTGATATAACGTTCGGCAGCATAGGCCACAATCTCCCTGATATCATTCTGCGTGTAATATTTCGCTTCGGCAAGGGTATCGGTTTTGTTGCCGATGCCGCCGATGGAGGTAAGCTTTGGATATTTTTTGATCTCGATGCGCCAGCCATTAACATCGGTAAGGTGCCAGTGAAACTTATTCAGCTTGTAAAAGGCCATCCAATCCAGCAGTTGCTTTACTTTTTCCTTTCCAAAGAAATGACGCGATTCATCGAGCATAAAACCACGCCATTGGAAGCGCGGTGCATCGGCAATTTCAACAGCGGGCAGGCTTACCGTTGCGGCTTGTGGCTGTGCCTTCACCATTTGTACTAACGAGGTCAATCCATAAAAAACGCCCTGCTTACTTGCCGAGCTGATGGTGATCCTGTTGTTCGAGATCTTTAAATTATAGCTTCCTGGAAGTTCTTCCCCTTGTATTAACTGAAGGTCGATGAGCGCCTTATCTTCGTTTTGACCGACGGGAAGCGCTATGTTATTCCATTTCTTCAGTTCGGTTTGCAGATAATTGGCAAGCGGTAATAATGTTGTGTTGTTTACACCGATGATAGAACTACCGCTTAACTGGAATTGGCCATCGCCGTTAATCACCGAATTAGGCATGGGAATGACGCCGATGTTCTGCGCTGACAAGATTGCCGGGATTATTAAGAAGATCAACACTAATTTCACGAATTGAAGCGAATTACACGAATTGCGGTGGATTTGACCGGGCATAATTTCCGCCCTTATGTTATTGTTCATTAGTTTAATCAAGAGTTTTGACGCAGCTATAATTTATTAATTCGTAAAATTTATGCTAATTTAATTCGTGAAAATTCGTATTATTCTTTTCCAAATGGCGGCAGGCCTAATAATTGCCGGTACAGTGGCAGATCCATACGCTTTTGGGTAGGCAGGTGGAAATTCTTGCCGTAATAAACCTGCAGCCTGTACTCTACGATGCCGTTGCGGATGATAGGAATATCGGGCAGTTGTGTCACGCTGTCGAAAAATGGCTTGGAATCGTTGTTTACGTCAAGTTCTTCGTGATCTGCAATGATGACTGCATCTTTGCCTATCAGTTTCCTCGGATCTAATAAAAAAGCAAGGTTACGCGGGTCGGGACTGAATACAATAATGTCTTTTTCTCCTTTCAGCGCCCAATCTACCTTACCCATTAACCACCAGCGCGGACTGCCGGCAAATACGTTCGGATTGGTTGTCCAGCCTTCTTTGTCGAAGCGGGTTTTGATGTCGTTGTAATCCACACCCTGTATGGTTGGGTCGGTGTTATCGCCATGCAGTTCTTTTACAATCCATTTCGGGCCGTACCATTGCCAAAAACCGGTAACCATGTGGGTGCCTAAAACGCCAAGTGTGATGACAGTAAAATAGAAAGAAAAATTGATCCAGCGGCGGGTGCGGTGGAAATTTCCGCCCATCATACTTAAACTTTTATCCACCGCAAAGCCCAAAGGAATAAACAGCATCATGTAGCCGGGCGCCTGCCAGTGAAAATGGAACTGCAGATTGGACCATAAGGTAACTACCGTAAAGAACACGATAGGCAAAACAGCCATCCAGAAACTGAAACTATAAGCGAGCAGTTGTTTGCGTAATTTATAAGAAAGCCATAATTGACGGATGATAGGCACCCAGATCCAGGGGAGTAAAACGGCGGCTTGCCCGGCTATGCTGCGGAAAAACCAATCGGGATGCAATTGAAAATGTTCGCCTGCGCCTGCCCTCGATCCCTGGAAAACGAACGATACCCAGCCATTTTGTGCGTTCCATAAAATGACCGGCAAGGCCATGACGATGGCAATAAGGATTGCAATATACGGCCCCGGATGACGCAGCCAATGGCGCTGGCTTCTATTCGTCGCCACAAACATAAAAACACCTGCAAACAGGAACAGTACGTGGTATTTGCTTAAAGTGGCCAATCCCATACTTATGCCCACGGCCAGCCACAGCAACCAGGTGCGGCGACTGTAGCGCGTGGCTTCAGAAAATTGCGCATCCGGACCAACCATCAGCTTCACGATAAAGTACGTAGCCACCATCCAGAAGAACATCAGCGGCGCATCGGGCTGAAACCAGGCACCTACCGATACCGTGAAAACCGCGCTCAGGTTAAACAGCGCAACCGCCCAATAACCCGCCTTAGCTGTAAACAATTGCCGGGTCACCAGGAACAACATCCAGCTGGTACCCATAAACAGCAGCACGGCGGGGAAACGCAGCCCGAAATTGTTGAGTCCGAAGATCTTTACGCTTAACCCGCTGAGCCAGAAGAACAGGGGCGGCTGATCGAAATAGCTGAGATCAAGGTGAACGGCGCCCCTGAAATAGTAGGATTCACCGATGCCCAAACCGGTGTAGGCGGCAAACAAACAGCGCAGTATAAAAGTAATGAGAATCAACACGGCCGTGTATCTGCCTGCGTTGCTTTCGGTTAGCTTCTTCATCAAAGTAAGATCGGGAACGTTTTAAACGCCGCAAATGTCCTAAAAAAATGTGGATTTTGGGAGGGGTTTATGTTTTAACCACAGGGCACGCAGGCTCGGAGGTGGAATGGGCAGGGAGACACAATGTATTGTGTCTCTACGATGTTGCGATATTTAACTGCTTCGTGGTATTCATTACTACAGCGTTACGCAAATGTGCATTAGCGGGTGAAACCAGTTTATATTGCCGGTTAAATGCTTCCTGCTTAACTTTGAAATAATCAGCCAGCTTCCTGATGATGTCTTTGGATAGTCCCTTGCGATAATTCAATATTTCGGAAACGGTGCTTTTACTAATACTTAGGATCGACGAAAGATCTTTTGCTTTCAGCTTGTTTTCATCCATCAAATATTTCAAAATTTCAATTGGGTCTGCATCGCCTAAAGTACTGTGTTCATTATCCCATTTTTCAATCAGCAAAGTAAGCAATTCAATCTCATCCTCTTTGGCTTCGGTTGATTTATCATCAACCAGCGCTTCCAGTATATTGCAATAATCCTTGTACTGCTCTTCAGTCTTTATTATTGTATATTTAAGTGCTTCCATTGTTTTAAATTTAATATAACCTCACATCGTACTGCTTATTGGCTTTACATAATTTAGTGTAGTCGGCATGTGTGCCTATCCAGCAAATTGTTAAATGAATCCTTGTTTTGGCAAAGTCATATTTTGCGATTACTCTGTAATTATTTCCCCCAATATCAAATACCACCCTATCACTGCCATTCCCTAATAAATCAGCCGAACCGAATGTACAAAAGATATCTTCGGGGACATTCCAATCAGCCTTTTTGATCAAGTTCAACCATAACCTGAACGAACTCCTGCCTGCCGCATGACGTTCAGCAAATTGCTCAACAGTTCTTTCTTTAATAAGATGTATTCGCATGAATATAGTCAAAATTAATAAAAAAGTTCGCATTATGCGAACAATTAATGGATTTTTTACCCCGATATCCACTTCCCCACAACCGATATCTTATTAATAATCCAAACCAGCAGCAATGTGACCAGAAAACAGATCAACGCCGTTAACGGGATAGCCGCAATGGGCGTGCAAAGCTTGTAACTGATACCGAACGGATCTTCCAGAAAATAAAGCACCAATGCGTGGGCAAGATAAATACCGTAATTAAAACTTCCGGCAAAATCGCGGACGCGGGTGATTGCGGGTGATAATTTTACGGTTGATAATTTAAAAAGCATGAACACGCTAACAGACAGCAGTACTACCGGCGGACTTACCGGCTCATAAAACATGGTGCCCGGCCAGGTTTTGGAACCGGCAACTGCCCACGAGCCGATGATGATCGTCGCGAGACTAATAACCAACAAGAGCACCATCCAGAGCCGGAGGTTTCTGATTTTAACTTCCTTATAAGCGAGATAATGCCCCAACACCAGGTAACCTGCAAATCCGGTAAAGTAATGCATGTCGACCGAGGGATTAAAGCGCGACAGGTAAGGTTGTGTGATGGTCAACACTACAAACCAAACGGCAAGAAAATACAGGATCTCTTTTTCAGCAGCGTTACGAACGAATTTACCGATAATGGGGATGAAAAAGTAAAGGCCAATAAGCATGTATACGTACCAAAGGTGATAAGAACTGCCATATTTCAGTTGGTGCAATACCATTTTGATGTCGGCCCATACGTCGGCGGTGAAAAGGATTTCTTCATTGTATAATGAATAGCCTACATAGACCAAACTCCAGAACAAGAACGGGATCACTACCCTGACGAGGCGTTTCTTCAGGAAATCGCCGATCTCGTATTCGCGGTGCAGCAGCAGTGCACCGGTGATCATCACGAACACCGGAACCGCCCAGCGGACAAGAGCATTCAGCGCATCGGCGGTGAGCCAGTCGGCCATGCTTACTTTGCCGAATTGCATCAGGAGCAATGAGGTGCAATGCAGGATGATAACGGCATAGAGGGCCACCAGTCGCGCGTTGTTTATCCAGTCGATATTTTCGTTTTTTGCCGGGGGCATGGGTTATTTTCGGTCTTTATAATATTGTTCCAGTTCTTTCAGGCGGGCTACCTGTCCGGGGCGCGGGTTGATGAAGATACGCACCTTTCGGATCGTATTGTAGGCTTCGTTATAGGTCATCCCGGTTTTAATGAGGTAGGCCATAGCCATGGTGGGGCCTCTGCCTAAACCCTGACGGCAATGCACGTATACCGCACCGCCGTTTTTGATCTCGTTATCAATGAAACCGGCACCTTCAAGCAGTACTTCAAGCGATGGCGGCGTATTATCGATGGTTGGAAAGTGCCGGTATTTGATGCCCTCGTGCTCGGCGTCGCTGTAATCGCTGTGCATGCGCATGTTTACAATGGCTGTTACGCCCATTTCCTTCAGTTTCTTCAATCCGTATAAATTGTACTGACTGCCGATGAACAAATAGTCGTTTATTTTGGAGCGGCTTACACGGGTAAGGCCCGTCAAAACACGGTGGGCGTTGTCATATATATAATCCAATACCAGCCCCGCTCCTTTTACATAGCGTTTAATTGTGTGCAGCATAACGGCTTTTGTACCTTGTCAGTCAAGTTTTCTTTCCTGTGTAATATAGTCCATTGCCTGCTGAAATGTGGCTACCCAGATGTCTTTTTTATTTTTTTCGAGATAGGCAAGCAATTCCTGATGTGCTTCTTTCGAGGTGGTAATATAATCGCCGCCGATGCCGTGAAACATAAAGATGCCCATGCCGCCGCTTTGCCGCACCTTTTTTACAAAATCGATCAGCTTACTTGCCGGAGTATTTTCTTCAAGACCATACGACGGCACTAACAATGGATCGAGCTTTTGAAAATCGGTGACTACGGCATCTGCATCGCCGCCTATGCGGGCGTATTTGATAATGCCGGCCTTACGCAATGAATCCACGTAGTTCTTCCCTCCTACTTCTACCTCGGTGCAGGGATAGGCGTAGGTACGATTAAACTTGCCGTCGATGGCGGTGAGCAGGTTGTTTTCCATATCAATTTCGCGGATGATACCGTAAATGGTGTAGCGGCCTGAATCATTCACCGGGTTATCGGGCATGGTTAATGTCAAACACGGATGATATAAAGTATGGTTAGCCAGTTCGTGGCCCTTTTTGGCGACGGTACGCCATTTGGCCATGGTATAGCGGTTTACGCCAGTGAGAAAAAAAGTGCCTTTGAAGTTTAAAGCGTCGAGTTGCGGAATGGCGTTGTTGAGCTGTGAATCGAGCGCATCATCATAAGTGAGCACGATGACGGCCTTTTTATTATGCGGCCAGGCGATCTTTTGCTGCGCGAACGAGCCGCAGCTGATCAGCATAAAAAACAGGAAAAGCTTTCTCATAAACAGGTTTGGTTGCAATTAAATAAATATATTTAATTTTTACCAGCTACCATCAAACTTCATCCAATAAATATCGTCGTTACCGTTACCGGGGCCGGCAAGCAGCGCCTTTATTTGCTGATAGCTGCGCTGCTTAACATCGCCGAATGCTGGATTGGTGCGGGCGCTGGTAAAAAAGAAATATTTTTTATCGGGGGTGATATACGGACAATAATCGATAGCGGCAGAGTTGATGGGCGCAGGCAGATGTTTGGCAGGCAGCCAGTTACCATCTTTGTCTTTATGACTGATATACAGGTCGCCACCGCCCATATCGTCACTTCTTCCATAAGAGGTAAACAGGATAAACTGCTCATCAGGATCAACAAAAGCGTTGAACTCATAATTGGGTGAATTGATGGTTTCGGGCAGGCTTTCGGGCTTGCCATAGCCGCCATTTTTCAACGGTTTGCACATTACGATATCTTCCTTGCCTTTACCGTACGATGCGGCGACGGTGAAATAAAGATCGCCGTTTTTGGCTATGCTTGGGTAAAACTCGTCCTTATCAGAATTGACATTGGCATCCAAATGCATCGGCTCGCCCCAGCGGCCATTGGCCAGGCGGCTGATCTTCCAGATATCGAAATCCTTTTTGGGTTCGGTGCCGGTAACCGGTCTGTCGGACGAAAAAAAGATGCTGTTGCCATCGGGCGAGAAAAAAGCCTCCAGGTCGCGGTATTTGCCAGAGAAAGGCGCCACTTCGGGTTCCGACCATTTGCCGCTGGTTTTCTGCATGCACAAAATGGTGCTGTTTAAAAACCGGGGCTGCTGTATAGTGAAGTAGATCTCGTTTCCCTGCGGAGAGATGGAGAAATCGCGGTTGCTCAGACCATCAGACACGACACCGGAAGCGAAAAGTTTGGGCTCACTTCCAGGGATGTTTTTATCGGGGTAGGATGGCTGTGCATTAACCGATGCTACCATCAGCATAAAAACAACAAGCGCAAAAAAGCGGTAAGGCATAACGGTTTATTTTGCCTGAATATAACGAATTGATAGTTTACGAATGTGCGAAAATCACTCTTTGGCCTCGAGTTCCTCGTAACTGTAATTGTGTTCGGGGTAAGGGACTATGAAAGTTTGCTTCACCCGGGTCGACCTCATAAAATAAGGCACCCAAATGGCTGCTACTACAATAGTCCGGAAGATGGTTTCGCCAAACTCGTCCGGAATTTGAAGTTTACTTGCATAGCTGATCATGGCATAATCGCCAATGCGCAATACTACTGCATATAAAAAATACCCGATTATAAATTTAGGCAGGATGTCCCTTCGTTTCAGCATCAGCACCAGACAGAAAACGGCATAACAAATGAGCAGCGTATCGCCCACTATTTTGAAGATAACATGCGCCTTCAGCTTGTCGCCGTAGCTGTAAGTGCTGATCCTTTTCCATACCAGCATGGTAAAATAATTGGTATCTATCAGGTTTACAACCTCGATCAGCGGGGTTAAACAAAGGCCGATGGTAACCAAAATGAGCCAGCCGCCTATAGGGACAAACGTTTGCCCGTATTCAAAAACGATCCCCGGCGTTTCCCGGCGGTAAATAAAAATGCCTAAAAAGGCGCAGGCCAGTATTATAACCGCCACCAGGCCAACCAACCATTTATTTACCATTGCCGCCTGCTTTGTGGCATCGGGATTAAAATCAATACTATAAGAAAGGTCGGTATCGCTTAATTTCTTGATATCGTCTTTAAACTCCCCAAGCTTTTCAACCGGCACAAATTTCTGAAGGTATTTGAATTTGTAATTAAGCGTGAGCGTATCGCCCGAGGCGCTATAATCCGACGAAAACTGATAGGCATCGCGATTGATCGCGTCGTGCTTTTCGGTAATATCCCAGCCCAGCGGAAAATACATGATGGTGGTAAAGTCCTCATCGAACGGGTAGCCGGTTGCTATTGGTGTTTTGGTCTGGTTAGTTATTTCGGGCAGCTGCTGCTTTATTTCGCTGGCGTAAAAGCTCGTAGAGTAGTAGCCGGTCGTGGTGTCTTTTTTAAAGTAATCGGTGATCTTATATTTTTCAATGGTGGTAAGCTCGTTCTTGTCCTCATCGTCCTTTACGGCTACCGAATCTATAGCTTCTATCTTATTATAAACCCTTGAATAATATTTAAGGTAGCTTTTTTCGATTTCGGCCATGCCCGACGATGCCAGCTGATCGCGTTCCTTATCGGCCTGATTGAGCGTATAAACTGTTTTTACCTCAAGGGTAACGGGCGATTTCGCGTCTTTCACCTTAAATATTTCAGTGGCAACGATTTTGCCGATCTTTGGCGGCGGGATCTTTGTGAGCTTAGTATTGCCCGCCTTCAAAATTAGCCCCTGGCCATACGATGGAAAATAAATATCGGTGCCCTTGCCGCGCTGGTAACCGATTGTTGGATCGACCCATACCTGTTTGCCGTTAACCTCGGCAACTACGGTGGCATGATCGAACAGGTTATGCGCGGGGAGGTACTTATCCAGGCCATCACCGCCGGAGTTGATCAGCACCATATTGGCATCTATGCCGTTGGCACGCAGCATGCTCACCAGCAGCAGTGATTTATCCTTGCAATCGCCATAGCGCTGACTGAACACCTTTTCGGGATTATTGGCGCGATGTGAGTATTCGCCCAGTTCGATGCCCATATAGCGCACTTCGTCCTGCACGGTTTTTACGGCATTGCGGAAATATTTCTCCTTATCATCACCCGCATCCTTTTTCAGCTTGGCTACCTGTTCGGCCAGTTCGCCGCTGAGCGCAAGTTTTGGCGGATTGATGCCCATAGCCCAATTGATCACCTCCGACCAGTTATTGTAATCGGTCAGCTGTATATAATCCCTTCCATCGTACCACGAGGGGGCATTTTCGTCGTACAGGGCGGGCCTGATCTGGAAAGTTTCCCATTCATATCGCTTAAAACCACCCGCCTCGGTTATCACCGGTTTCTCGGCCTTATTGAACAGCTTCATGTTCATTTTATGGCTTGACGAGAAAATAACCGACGTGTACTGATGCGCCACCGTTTGGTAATACTGCAGAAATAAAAAACCGGAGTATTTGTTATTAAAAATGGGATTACGGCCGGTAACGGTGTATGAATATTCTATCCTATCGCCTTTGCGGATATCGCTCAAAATACAAAGAGCCGAATAAGTGCCCTGGTAAATAAAGTTGGAAAGGTCTTTTTCGTCGGCAATTATTTTGAATGCCGATGGGTTGAGCCTGTTCTGCGGCTTGCCGTTGCGCCAAACGGTTATGTCGTGAAAGTCGAGCCGCTCATAGGTTGGGTCGAAACTTACGGAGATCTCCGAGCCGTTCTGGATGCCGGTTTCTGACACGATCTCGCGGACGTTGTGGCGATAGTCGGCCTGTTTTTCTATGTGCACCTGGTGCTCAATGATAGAGAAATAATAGCCATCCTCCACCGTACGCAGCGACGGCTTTTTATCATACGGCTTACAAACAGTAAGCCAATCAGGCTTAGGCGATATATGCACTACCGGCTGGGCGGCTATTGCCTGTTTAACCCCGAAAACAAAAATTATAAGGCCCAGAAAAAATACTTTCAACCTTCCAAAACAGATACCCATACTGGCAATGAAAATAAATAAAGCAGATGATATTTTCAGCCTTTTTAAAAAAGTAAATTTTGGCTTGTATGAGAATAAAAGAAGCATATAAGTTTTTTTCATCCAAATACTTTATCTTTATGCTAAGCCTAAGCCCAGATGTTTCACCTTCTGGCCATTTGAAAACCGCCTTTTACTTATATAATGACAATTATGCCTAAAATAACCCTTGCCATCCCAACTGTTATAACTGTTGCTTTGACATTATTTTTTTTATTGCCGACCTCGGTTTTTTCGCAGGCGGCACATCAATTACTGAATGATAAGATAACAGGAGCCTTATTGCGAAATGCCGCCAGGCCTGTAGAAAAAGCCTACCTGCAATTTGACAAGCCCTATTATGCAGCCGGCGACACCATTTATTTTAAAGCTTACGTAACATTGCGCGAGCGGCACCGGCTTTCTGATCAAAGCGGGGTTTTGCACGTTGATCTGATCAATCCTTATAATAAGATCGATCAATCAATAAAACTGCAACTGGTAAACGGCCTTGCATCGGGCGATTTTTCTTTACCCGATTCGCTGCCTCGCGGACGTTACCGTGTAAGGGCTTATACGCGCCTGATGAGCGGTGAAGATGAACCCGCCTTTTTTGAATGTGAGTTACCTGTCAATAATATTAACACACAGCATATCAGTGCAAATCCCTCAATTAAAAACGGAACAGCCGCCAAAACCGATATTCAGTTCTTTCCGGAGGGGGGTACTTTGGTAAGCGGTATTATATCGAAAGTTGCTTTTAAAGCTATCGGAACGGATGGTAAGGGCGTGGCTGTTTCGGGTGGGATATTTGATAGCGGCAATAACAAGGTATGCAGTTTTTCATCAGCACATTTGGGTATGGGCTCTTTTAACTTATTACCACAGGAAGGCCAAAGCTATACCGCAAGGATCAAATATCCCGATGGTAGTAAAGGTGAAGCTAAACTGCCGGCTACAGCAACGTCGGGTTTGGCACTTACTGTTAATAACGATGCATTGCCGCAGGTAAATATAAAGATCGAGGCTAACCAGGCTTGTTTTGCGCAGAATAAAGGAAAGGATTATACAATGGTGGTCTACTCGGGCGGCACCGGAACAATTATTACCTGCCGGCTGGACACCAATATTATTGTGCTCGATGTGGCCAAACGGCACCTGCTTACCGGTGTGGCTACCATAACGCTATTTTCGCCGGAAGGTGAACCATTGAGCGAACGGCTGTTTTTTGTCCAGAATTATAATGTGTTGAAAGTTGATCTGAAGACTGATCAAACGGTTTATAGTCCGAGAGGTGAGGTAAAGATCAACCTCAATGTAAAAAACCGTGCCGACTCGGCTTCAGCCGGGCATTTTTCGGTATCGGTGGTTGATGAAAGTAAGGTAGCCATCGATGAGAACGATGAGCATACCATCCTCACCGAATTGCTGCTCACATCAGATCTGAAAGGCAAGGTAGAACAGCCCAATTACTATTTTACAAATATTAACGACGAAACCAACCGTAACCTCGACCTGGTAATGCTGACGCATGGTTACCGCCGCTTTGCGTGGAAGCAGTTATTAAATGACAGCACAGCGCGTACAACGGTTCAGCCTGAAAAAGGGATAGAAATTGCAGGCGTAGCCGAAACTATGGGTGGCCGGCCTTTGAGTAAGGCGGTAGTATCATTAATTGCGCCTTTCAGCGGCTGGCCGCTTACTACCGGCACTGCCGACGATAAAGGCAGGTTCCGGTTCGTCGACCTTGTATTCAGAGATACTGCAAAATTTATATTGCAAGCCGTAAACGCCAAAGGCGGCAACAATACCCAGCTCGTTTACGCGCCGGACGGACCTGTACCTGTAACACCGCTCCGATACAATGAAACGGCACCAACGGACACGGCAGACGCAATGAAGGCCTATATCAAAAACAGTATAAAACAAAACGAGCAACTGTTTGCACAGGGAAAGGCCACCGGTAAAATGCTGAAGGAAGTAAAAATAAAGGATAGAAAGACCAGGCCGGTGGTTATGACCGATTATGGAATAGTTGATTATACGCTGAAGGGAAGCGATATTATCCCCGGCAGCAGCTTAGTCAACAGACTGGACTATATGATACCGGGAGTTAGGTTTGAAAGGAGTAATCCCGGGGATAATGCGTTTGTATATAAGCGCGTAACTGTATCATATCCACCGGTGCCAATGCGTGTTGTAGTGGATGGGATACAGATGGAGCCCGAGTTTAACATTAACTCCCTCAGTGCCGCAACGATCGATAAAATTGAGGTGATAACCAACCCAACTTCTTCTGATATGCATACGGAGGGGGCAATGCTTATCACCTTAAAATATGGCCATACAGCCGACGAAATTTCCTCAAAAGGCATATTGCCCATACATGTACCGGGATTTTATAAAGCCCGTGAATTTTACAGCCCCAAATATGAAGCTGCAGAAACAAGCAAACTCTCCGATCTCAGAACCACTATTTACTGGAATCCTGAAATTGTAACCAACGGCGATGGTAATGCCTCCCTCAACTATTTCAACGCCGATGCTAAAGGCACTTATCGCGTTACGATAGAAGGGATCGACAATAAAGGTAACCTCGGGCGGTTGGTTTACAGGTACCAGGTACAGTAACAGCTACAAATATCTGTCCGATTCGTTGATGGGCATATCGTTAATGCTGGCGTAGCGTTTGCGCATGTAACCGTTTTCGTCGAACTCCCAGAGTTCGTTGCCATAGCTGCGGTACCATTGCCCGGCGGCATCGTGCCATTCATATTCAAACCTTACGGCCATGCGGTTTTCGCGGAAGCCCCAAAGTTCTTTCTTCAGCTTATAGTCGAGTTCCTTTTCCCATTTACGTTTTAGGAAGGCTTTTACTTCTTCGCGGCCATTTATAAATTCGGTGCGGTTACGCCATTCGGTGTCGATGGTGTAGGCCAGGCATACTTTCTCCGGGTCGCGTGTGTTCCAGGCGTCTTCGGCGGCCTGCACTTTTTGCAGGGCGGTTTCCATGTTGAACGGCGGCAAAGGGTGACGGAGTGCTTCCATAGTTGTCGTATTTTTTGATAAAATTATGGATTACGATAGAAGCTGAAGCAGTTTACATAACTTTTACTGTATGATGAGAAATGGATAGGATACATTAACGGCAATGTTGCGCGGCCCCCCCGTTGTAGAGACATAATATTTTGTGTCTCGGAATGTGCGGGCGACATGGCGGTCATATCGTGTGGTAAAAGACACAAAGTATTGTGTCTCTACAAGGTTTACACTTTTTTATCCTTGCAGAAAGCGCCGGTATTTGTTTTCAACGGCCAACAGCGCATTTAACTGTTTCAAAGTGAGATCACCAAATGCATTTAACGTAACATCCACATCGTCTTTTTTGACCATCCTCCCCCATGTGCCAACTACCTGGTTATTGACAACTATGGATGGATCAAATATCACGTACCTCGCCTGCGCTGTGTATTTTGGATTAACAGTGGCCGCGCGCGAGCTATAGGCTACCGCAAACTCATCATAAGCGGGTAATAAATAGGCCGAGGGGGCCTTGCGTGTTGCCAACGGCTGTTCTTTGGCCCGCCAGTAAATTTGGTTATCTACGGTGATGCTTATCAGTTCATCTTTAATGATCTCCAGCCCGGTTTTGGCATCGCCGAGGGTGAGGCCGCTCCACCAGGCAAAATCATGTGCAGTGGCCGGACCACGACTAATAAAATATCTGCGGACCAATTGGGCAAGGGCCTCGTCGTGCTGGAGGGTACCTTGTGGGATCCTGTCATCGAACAAGGCGTAACTAAACTGTTTGCCCTGCCGGGCGCCGCTGCAAATTACCTTATCGAGTTCGGCACGCATCAGCAGGTGCACGGAGCGCTGCTCATTGGTGCCGATGCCATTTTGCTGCAACAAGGCCATCATTTCGGGGCGACTAAGTTGTTTACCACCCGAAAGCGCTTTTGCCATAATGTCGTTACTGCGTTTGAAAATGGCGCCGTCTAACTTTAATTGCCGCTCACGCGCGGCACTCATGGCAATGATACGACGGGCAGTTAGGTCGAGCATCCAGCGGAGGTCTTCGGGAACCACAAAATGCCAGGTAGGGCGCAGCACGTGGGTGCGGATGATCATACCAGCTGCCATTGCCTTGTCGACTGCCTTATCGCTGCTTTTCACGAGCCGCAAGCCTATTGCCCATTTAGCCCCGGCATAGTCCTGCGCCTGGATAGCGCCCATGTACTGAACTATCTGCGCCGGAGTTTTAAAATGCTGGACAGCGATATGCTGATTATAAAGCCGCTGACGGGCAATTTCTACGTCTGTCATTTTTACATTCGATGGATTAATGCTAAAATAACGAAGGCGGAGTGATAATTGACTGTCGGGAGTTAAATAATGTTAAGGAAATCGTTGTAGAGACACAATACATTATGTCTCCGTGAAATATAATGGTGCTTTATTGGCAACTGGGTATCTTTCAGATACACAATGTATTGTGTCTCTACAGGGGATTTATTTCAATTCCTTTTTGAAAAAATCAACGGCGAGCTGTGATACTTCCTCATGCACCTGTTTACGGCTCACTGACGGGTCATCGACAAAAAACTTAGGTTCCTGCTTTTTCACTACATCTGCGGCTTCATTCAGAAATACATAATGGCCGGTTTTTCCTTTTACTACATAGTATTTTGATTGGCTGATCAATTCATGGTAACGGGCGGCGTTGGTTGCTGCCGGAGCGATACTATCTGCCTGACCGACCACGATGTATACCGGCGCTGTGATGGTTTTTGTTTGCTCTTTGGAAGTAAACCCTTGCCCGGATGCAGGGCTGATGGCGAAGAATGCCTTAAACCGTGGATCTTTTAGCGGCGGGGCATTTTTAAACGATTGCTCGATCTCGGGCTTGTCGATATAATTGAGCAGACCGGGAAATTCAGGAATATTGATCTCGCGGCGGCCTTTAGCCGATTTGTAATAATCTTTCAGCGCATACACATTGATCTGTGCACCAGCCAGCGCCAAGGTGGTGTAACCGCCAATAGAAAAACCGGCCATACCCAAACGTTGTGTATCGATAACGTTGCCCAGGCCGGGCTCCTTTAACAGCGCGGTTAAGGCAAAGCTGATATCCTGCGGGCGCTCCCAGGGTTCAAGGAAACCCTCAACGGTGGAATGATCGAACGTGTTGCCATAGTGGTCTGCCGCCGCAACGATAAAGCCGTTCTGTACCAGTTTATCGGCCAGCCATTCGAGGGTGAGCCTGTTGCCGCCTGCCCCGTGTGAAATAAATACCAGCGGCATTTTACTGGTTGGAAACCCGCCATTGTGAACGCTCTGAATGCGGATGAACGGCGAAAAGGCTTTATCGGCAGCGGTCAGGGTATCGGCGGTTGGGTACCATACCTCGGTGATTACGGGGCGGTTGCGTTTTTCATCTTTATAAAAGAAGGTTTTTTGGCCAATGTTTTGGGCCTGTACAATTTGCCCCGGGGTAAATAACTGGAAGAGGAGGGCTATAATAATTGTGGTGATCGATTTCATGATGTGATTATATTATTTACTACAAAGCAATCGAGAATCCGCCTTATAATCATTGACATTTGTCAATAAATGAGTGAAGTTGGAAAAGTCTGTAAGGCCCGGGAGTTCACTTTCCCGCGCGTCACTGCGAGGTACGAAGCAATCTCTGGAATATGCATTGGCGTTAATGTCCTATGTAGAGATTGCTTCGTACCTCGCAATGACGCGCGGGGAGCTTTCGGCACTGCAGTGTCTTCTTTCATACCTTACCCACCTTTCCGGCTTCCGGACTCTTTCGACTTCAATCTGCTCAACGTCTCCTGCGAAATACCCAAATAATCGGCCACCATTTTGTTGGGCAGGCGCTGAATGAGTTTCGGGTTCTTTTTCAGCAGGATATCATAACGCTGCCGGGCGTCCATGGTGATGAGGCTTTCAATACGTACGATGGCGTCGATGTAATCCTGCTGCAAGCCCAGCCGGTTCATGCGCTCCCAGCCGGGAACGGTGTCCATCAGCATCTGATGGTCGGCGTGACTGATCATGAGCACCTCACTTGGCTCCACGCTTTGGATAGCAGCTGATGAGGGTTGTCTCAATGTAAAGCTTGGAAATGCAGTACCGAAACTGCCTTCGAAGATGAGGAAGCGGGTAGCTTCCTGTCCGTCGTCGTTAATTAAAAATATGCGCAGGCAGCCTTTCACCACAAAAAATAAGTAGTTTGCTATATCTCCCTTTTCGAGCAGGATCTCGTTGCGTTTGGTTGTTTTCGCTTTAGCATGACCGAGCACGAAAGTCCATTGCTCTTCGGTCAGGTTGATGAGCGGCGACAACTTGTCGCGCAGTATTTGATGCATAATCACTTTATAAATATATACCTTTGGGTTACAACTTAAAAGATATGGCACAAAAAGTAATTACGGTGAACATTAACGTTTATGAGCAATCGGTAACTAACAGGCACTCGGCCTATGAGATCGGCTTTGTAAATAAATACCTGGATGAGGGTTGGGTGATCAAGGAAACGTTACTAAGCCCCACCGCGCCTAACTGGACGAATATTACGTTTATTTTGGAGAAGTGAGGGGGTATATCCTCTGTTTCTCTGTGCCTTTTTTGCGACCTCTGTGGTAAAAATTAACCACAGATACGGAGAGATTCACAGAGGACACGGAGCCAATATCAACATTAGCTTCCCTTTCTTTTTTGGAGTTGCCCCGGTGATAGAACCGTGGCCGGGCTTTACGCTCATACTGCACAGGGCCTTAGTCACAGGCCGGTATCCGCTTCAATCCCTAACTCAATATCTTGTCTTTTTTTACCGGGTCGTCAAAAACACGTTACACTGCACTTTATTTCTCTCCTTTCCTCAAATAAGTTTGTAAATTCAGCGGTGTAATTTCTCCTTGTCATACAACCATTTATAAACGCTCTGAAATATGAAAACCCTTTTATCTTTTTTTGCTGCGCTGTTATTTTCGGCGTCTGTTTTTGCGCAGGATGTTCCTGCACGCTGGGATGAGCTTGTTGCCAGCGATTTCCCCAAAGCGCTCGAAAAATCGTCGAAAACCTGCATCCTGCCTATCGGGATCCTGGAAAAACACGGACCGCACTCTCCCATCGGTACCGATCTGATCCATGTGCGCGAATGGGCCGCACGAGCCGTAAAATCGGAATATGCAGTGGTGTTTCCCGACTATTTTTACGGACAGATCAACGAGGGGCGTCATCAGCCCGGCACATTCGCCCTGCCGAGCGACGTGATCTACAAACTACTGGAAGCCACATGCGACGAAATTGCCCGCAATGGTTTTGATAAGATCGTGATACTGAACGGTCACGGCGGCAACCCCGAATTCCTGCGCTTTTTTATGCAGTCGCTACTCAACAAGCGCCATAATTATGCCGTTTACCTTTATACCGGCGACCGTGATGCCGATTACAACAAAGAATACCGCAAAATGCATAAATCGCCTATTGAAAATGATCAGCATGCCGGTGAATCGGAAACGGCTACCCTGCTGTATTACCGTCCCGACCTGATGCGCATGGATCGCGCAGCCAGCGAAAGCGGCGCCGATCAGAAACGCAGCGATCTGCCCGGACTTTATACGCCTATCTGGTGGTATTCGTCATACCCTAACCACTACGCCGGAGAAGGCGACAAAGCCACCTCCGAATATGGCAAATTCATTACCGATCATGAAATTGCATCGTTTATAAAAGCATTGAAGGAAGTTAAGGCCGATACCAAAACGCTTCAGTTACAAAACGAGTTTTTTGATAGGGTTGATAAGTTGAGTAAATAACCCCCACCAAAGGTGGGGGCTTTATCCTAACCCCTGAAAGGGGGTGTTCGTTAAAACAATTTCAGGTCAGTTCATCTCCAATATCTCCACTTCTTTCCATCCACATATGGCCCATATTTTATTTTCCAACGT